>CAMATH010000063.1 GCA_945860955.1 Planctomicrobium piriforme | reverse complement strand
GGACAGGTTCTTATCGATGTGCCACAGAGCGGCGGCCGACTCGACCAGCATCGAACTGCCATACACTTTCGCCGCCGTGAGATGTTTGGCCGACACTTTCGGCGTCGGCACTTTGAGCGGCGTCACCAAGAGTATCGCCATGTGACGTTGGGCGGCGAGGCGGTTGAGCTGATCCATCAGCGTCCGCATCTCCGGCTCCCGCCACTTCGCCACCTGCTGCGGGAGTGCTTCGATCACCAGCAATGCGATCGGGTCATCCGGCTGCGAGAGAGTCTCCCCCGATTCGGCGACAGGACCGGATCGGCTCAGAACCCATTGGCGTGACAGGGGGAAGTCGGCGGGCAGATTCAGGGACCGCTCCGACGAGTCGCCGTCCGTCCCGGCAGGTTCAATGACGCCGCTGGAAAACTGTACCCGATCGAGCCGGCCACCGGCGTGCAAAACCAGTCGACCAAAGTCCCGCCGGGGATCGCCGCCTGCGGTCACGACGGCCACCCGTGGTCCCGGCTGGGAATTCATCGAATCCGACGGCTGCATCCGACAGGGAAACGCGATTCCCAAAGTGACCCTAGCGACAATGTCGGCGACCACCCCCGAAAAATCAGTTCCCGAAGGGGTCCCCAGAACAGTCACCTTGCCCCGGGGAAGCCACCCGTACCAGATCCAGTCGGGTTCGAGTACGGACTTTTCGTCGAGATTCCAGGTTCTGATGTACGGATGTCGATCCGACGGTTGCGTCGGTTCGGAAGTCGGATCGTGCCGTACTTCGGGACCGGCATGGCCTGGAAAAGGCGGAGGAATCGCCGAGGACTTCATGGAACACCTCGCTCAAAGTCAGGTTGAACTGCGCTGTGTGTGTGCCTATATGTTCCAGTATACGCATGTATTTTTTTAGATTCAAGAGAACAGTGGACGTTTTTTCATTTTTTGGCTGTTTGGGGTGGGGGAGAGGGTACGAAGCGGCAAAAGAGGGCCAGCTCGGGGGGAAAATGTCGCGACGACGCCCGTATTGTCGCGACGACGCTCCTGCGGCGTCGCGCCCGACGGCGCAGCCGGCGGTTGGGTCGGAAAACGTCACCCGTCTTTGGACTTCACCGTCGCGCGAGCAGCCGCTTTCGATTCGCAGTTTCAATCTGTCTCCACTCAACTTTGCCGAAGACGTCCAGACCGCGGCGTCGTAGGAACGCCGTCCGCCACTTGTCGCGACGACGCCCTGTTGTCGCGACGACGCTCCGCGGCGTCGCGCCCGACGGCGCAGCCGGCGGCTGGGTCGGTCAACGTGACCCCGTCCTTTGACTTCATCGTCGTGCGAGCAGCCGCTTCCGATTCGCAGTTTCAATCTGTCTCCACTCGACTCTGCCGAAGACGCCGAGACCGCGGCGTCGTAGGAACGCCGTCCGCCACATGGCGCGACGACGCCCTGTTGTCGCGACGACGCTCCTGCGGCGTCGCGCCCGACGGCGCAGCCGGCGGCTGGGTCGGTCAACGTGACCCGTCCTTTGACTTCATCGTCGGTCGAGCAGCCGCTTTCGATTCGCAGTTTCAATCTGTCTCCACTCGACTCTGCCGAAGACGTCCAGACCGAGGCGTCGTAGGAACGGCGAGTTCCACCATTCGGCCAACGAGCCACGTTTTGCGTTGATCCTACGACTGGCCAGAGTAGGGGTCATCCCCCATAAAACGCTTCCGGCGGACGCAGCGGTTGATGCAGCGATCGACCGCGAGCTTGGTCCGACCAATCAGCAGCCTTCGCGGAATTCGTGCCATGGGATCACCCGATCAAAATTCTGTCAGAAAAACCGGTTACGCATTCGGGCGAATCCCGTGACGGAACTTGAGAACCGTGTAGCCCAGTCGAATCGGAGTAGTACTGTGTGGGTGGCCCCGTCCTGTGCCCTCAACGAAGATGACAATTGGAAGATAAGGAAGAGTTGTTGATGAGCGATTGATACAGCGGGCGATTCCGACTTTGGTCGAATGCAAGCCAACCTCAATTCCCCCCTCTTTCTTTCCAGAACTCCTCAAAGTCGCGCAACGGCCGCGTTTGGATCTGGTAGCGAATCGCCAGGATGCGAATCAAAAACACCAGGCCGATGGTAAACCAGGCGACGGGAATGTTGGGAAGGTCGGTCCAGCGAGTCGCGGCCAGAAACGTCAGGCAACCGATGAATGCCGCCGACTCTTCGAGAGTCCCCGGGCGAAACAGGTTTGGCTCTCTGCGAATGAGCACGTCGCGCAACAGGCTCCCGCCGACCGCGTTCACCATTCCGACGACTACCACCCCAGGAGAACTGAGCCCCGCCGCCGTCGCGCGATCCATCCCGACGACGGCGTAGGCCCCCAGTCCGAGGGCGTCGACCGTACCCACGATCGCATCGAACTGCGGCAACCGCTGCACCCGCCGGCCGAAGAGCATCACCACCGTCCCGGCCGCCGTGCTGAGATAGAGATATTCGGGTGAGCGCACAAGCACGGGCGGACCGTGTTGCAAAAACAGGCCATCGCGCAGCAATCCGCCGCCAGTGGCGGAAACGATCGCCAGCGAGAGGATTCCCAGAATCGCGTAACCCCGCCTGGCCCCCAGCAGCGCCCCCGTCACACCGTAGAGAAACGTCGCGAAGTACTCGATGAAAGGAGGGAGCAGAAACGGATCTTCCATGGGAGTCGTCGATGGTCTGCGGTGAACAGGGAATCCAAGGCCACACAGAGTATACGGGCAAAAATCGGAGCCATCCAATGGATGAAGGCATCGCTTCCCGCCCCGGCACCGGATCGTCGACCTGAACGCAACGTGTTGTCGGAATTGGCCTTGCCGTTCTACTCCCGACTGCGGCTCCAAGGTTCGATTTTCTAGGCTGGCTCTGTTCTTCCTGCTCGCGGGACCAGACACCTGTACAAAATTTGACTCAATCTGTTCCGGATCCCCAAGTGGGCGCAACCGCAAAGAGACCTGAACCCTTTCTGCCCGCCCTTTCTGCCCGCAGGTGTAGCCCCAACGGGGCGGCATTCGAAAGCCCAGGGTGGAGCCGAGCGACAGGGCAACGCCCTGGCCCTCGGCGCAGCCCTGGGTCGCGTTCCACCACAACACATCCGTAAAGCCCCAACGGGGCGCAACCGAATCACACGACACGCACACGATGTCATCGGATCTCCCGGATGATGGACGTGGTCCGTTGGATCAATAATGGTAGCGATAGGGGGCGTTCACCGCTTCAACTTCTCCGCAATCGCTGTGAACTGCTCCAGCGCCGCCTGCAGGTCGTCGGCGATCTCCTGGGCCAGGATGTCGGGGTCGGGGAGGTCGTCGGAGTCTTCAAGGGTCTGATCGCGGAGCCAGAAGATGTCGAGGTTCAACTTGTCGCGCTTCAGCAGCTCTTCGTAGTCGTACGATCGCCAGCGCCCGTCAGGGGTCGCGTCGCTGAAGGTCGCCTTGCGTTTGTGGCGGCCCCCCGGCTTGTAGCAGGCCACGAACTCGTCGAGGTCTTCCCGCTTCAGTGGGTTCGTCTTCTGGGTGAAGTGGCGGTTCGTCCGCAGGTCGTAGACCCACAGCGTTTTCGTCCACGCCTTTTCCTGGGCCGGCTTGGCGTCGAAGAACAGTACGTTCGCCTTCACCCCCTGGGCGTAGTGAGCCGGGTGACACCCACCAGTCAGAAATGGACAGTCTCCCTCCGAATCACATAACCGCTTGCTGAACAGCAAGTTACAACGCATTCTGCGGAATCTGTCGCAGGTGATGCGTCGTGGCCGATGGGCGTAACGCGAGTTGTGCGAAGCAGATTCCGTACACGGAGGTTCCGGCGATTGGTCAGAGATTTCTCAGGCTCGCTGGTGGGTGTCACCGGGGTTCGCCCCCAGGATTGGAACGGAAACCGAGCGCGCTGGCATTTCGCAGCCCAACGCGGGCCATCGTCGACCAACGGCCTGAGTGAAATCTCCGCGGCGGGCCGGAACAACAAGCCGCAGGTCGTAAGTGGTTCGACTGCCGATGATGACCGGGAGTTCCTGTAGAAAAGTAAGGGATGGACTCGATTCACCCCGTCACCGGACCCGAACCACAATCGGCCCGGCATTCCGCCGCTTGAATACGGGAATTCGTGACCGCGAGATCGTTGTCAAATACCCGCCACAACACTGGCAGGGCGCAACCGAATCTCGCGACTTGCACGTGATGTCCACGGATCGTTCCAACATCGCCGTTTCGCCGAACGTGATCAACGCCGCGTTGTCATGGTCTCGGCGTTCGATGACCGTGCCGTTTCGGGTTGCGCCCCGTTGGGGCTTGTCGTCGGTGTGGGGGCGTCGAACCCAGGGCTCCGCCCCGGATCTGGGCTGCGCCCAGACGCGGGGCTACGCCCTGGGCTATCGAATTCCGCCCCGTTGGGGCTGCGTCTTTGGCGGTCGTTGTGCCCCGTGTTCGATGCGCCTCTTGTTCGATGTGCCTCGGGTTCGATGCGTTGTGCGGGGTTTTCGGGAGCGGCGTGCGTGTGGCATCCGCGCCACCGCCAGCGATGCAATCGACGCGGTCGCCACGCGTGCGTAGCCCCTACGGGGCGTCATTCGATAGCCCAGGGTGGAGCCGAGCGCCAGGGCAACGCCCTGACGCTCGGCGCAATCGAACGCGGGGCTCCGCCCTTGGCTATCGAATGACGCCCCTTTGGGGCTGGGCGTTGAACGGTCGTTTCTCATGGCTGAGGCTGGTTGTGCCGTTCGGCGGCCAGGGGATCGCCCGTCTCGTACGATCGCGACAGTTCGACTTCAGATGTTGAACGTTGTACTCCTCGGTGAACTTGTAGCCGTTGACCGGGCTGACGAACTGCTGGATATTGTCAATTCGTTGACTACTTCCGCACCAGCTTCCAGACGTCTGAGGTCATGTTGTTGCCGGCGACCATCCAGAGGGCGTTCTGGTGGACGAACACACTCGCCGCATGACGTTTGTCCCAAGGGGTGTTGGGGATCTCGGTCCAGTGGATTCCGTCGGCGGAGTGCCAGACGTCGTTTCGATTGCCGTCCGGTGCCTGATAGCCTTCGAGTACCCATAAACGGTCGTCAAAAACGGCCACGTCATGGTACTGTCGCGGAGCCCAGGGGGCTTCTTTGACGTGTTGTTTCCAGCTCTTTCCGTCCGCGCTCGACCAGACGTCATTGAAGAACTGGCGTGAGGGGATCTGGGGAGTGTCATACGTGCCCCCTCCCAGGATCCATATGCGGTTCTGAAAGACGGCGCTGCCGCCGATCATGCCGCGTTGAGGCCAGGCGGGTTCCTCCATGTCGACCTTCTGCCATTCGATGCCGTCGGTGGTGGTCCAGGCGTCTCGATAGAAGATCTCGTCACTGGGGCTGAACGCGGGCATTGTCTGGCCGCCGATGACCCAGATCTTGTTCTGATGAACCACTGTGTAATGCAGCGCTCGGGGTCCCCAGGGGACTGGTTTGCCTCGATTGACGAAGGTCCATTCCTTGCCGTTCGTCGAACTCCAGACGTCGTTCTGATAGTGCTTCTGATTGACGTCGCCGCCAATGATCCAGAGCTTGTCTTTGAAGACGACATACCCGGCCGTGTGGCGGCCTTCCCAGTCGCTCGCGGAGTCGAAGCGGTCGTTCAGAAACGTGTTCGGTTTGACAAGAGTCCACTCTTTGCCGTTGAGAGAGCTCCAGACCTCGTTGTTGCAGATGCGGGGGAACGCCTGCTTGTCTCCCGGATTCCAGCCCCCGATCAGCCACATTCGGTCTTGAAAGGTGAGCGCGCCGGCACCGTCGCGGGGGGCGAACGCCGCCTTGTGGGTGACGTTGCGCCACTCGTAACGCGGCTCATCCGCGTGCGCCACGGGCCAGGGAATACCAAACGTCAACAGGAGCGCAACGCAACGGGCGAGGTTCATCGATTCAACTCCCTGCGGGTGACAGAGTACGAGTTCGCGTGTGGCGGCTCTCGGTCGCGTGAAGTCGTGTCGCCCAGCGCAAGACTGGTGTTGCGAGATGAGCTGCAAGCGAACCGGCTCGACATCGTACTGGTCTGGCGATCGACGATTCCAGTGAGCGATCGATGATGGCGCGCACGACGCTCAACGTGCCTGTTGAGTGTCGTGGAAGGAAGAACGAAAGGCGGGAGCAAGATCCCGCACTCCATGGTTCGAGCGACATGTGGCCAGCACCGGCGTTTTCCCGCGTCGAACAAAGATCATCGGGTTCGACAGTCCCCAAGCCGGATGGGGTCTCCGGGGCCAATTCCCCAGGAATTGCCCCAGTTCCCATCGCGAAAACAGACGACGCCGTGGAATTCGGGAGTCTGCGGTCAGTTTCCGAACCGTGCCACGCGAAACGGGGCGATGTCCACATGGGGCGTCTGGCCGTTCACCAGCTCGGCGATCAGTTTTCCTGTCGCCGCCCCCAGCGTCAGTCCCAGCATGCTGTGGCCCGCCGCGATGAAGACATTGGGGGCGATCGGTGCTCGGTCAATGATCGGCAGGCTGTCGTACGTCATTGGTCGCCAGCCCCACCATTCCTCTTCGACCGGGTCGCAATACGGTTCCTTCAAATACGGTTCGGCTCCATCGCGCAACAGCTTGAGTCGACTGCGGTTGATCGTTGTGTCGTAGCCGGCGAATTCCATCGTCGACCCCAGCCGATAGCCCGAGGTGAAGGGGGTGACCGCGACCCGGGTCTCAGGAAAGATCATGGGGATTTTGGGGCAGATCTCGGGCCGGCGCATCGTGATCGAGTATCCCTTGCCGGGCTGAATCGGAAGTTTGCACCGCAAATGCTGTTGCAACAGCGGGGACCACGCTCCGGCAGCCACCACAAAGGCGTCCGCGACAATCTCCTCCGAACCACACTTCGCCCCGCGTAGACTCACGCCATCCCCCGTGAATCCCTGGAACTCACACTGTTCGCGAATCACCGTCCCGCGCGATTCGAGCAACCGTCGCAGTTCACTCATCAACCGGTCGGGCCGCACGTGAGCGTCGTCGTGATAAAACCAGCCCCCCGCCAAATCGTCGCGCAAGGCCGGCTCGCGCTCGCGCAGGGCGGAACCGGTCAACTTTTCCGCGGGCAATTGAAATTCCCGCGCCAGGAGGTCGTTCGTTTTGCCGTACGCCTCGAACTCGGCCGGGGATTTGTACGCGAACATCAGCCCCCGTTCTTCCCATTCACACTGAACCTGTTCCTCGGCGATGAATTGTCGATACAGCGCGAGCGACGATTCCAGAATCGGATGGAGCGCCCGGCCCGATGTCAGCATGTCGCGTTCATTGCACTTCCGCACGAACCCCAAGAGCCAACTCCAGAGCGCGGGATCGAGCCGGGGCTTGATCGTGAAGG
The DNA here is from genome assembly GCA_945860955.1 of Planctomicrobium piriforme. Classification (GTDB taxonomy): domain Bacteria; phylum Planctomycetota; class Planctomycetia; order Planctomycetales; family Planctomycetaceae; genus UBA10511. The sequence continues at coordinate 38,226 of CAMATH010000063.1, read as the reverse complement.
GGGAATTGGGCTTCACCATTGCCCGCAACGATCGGCCGATCGCCCCCGGCTCCGCCAGCGGAAGCACATGACTGGGGCAGATGTAACCACAATTCGCGTGCGAACAGGCCGCGCCGAATTTGCCCTTGTCGACAATGGTCACCCGGGCACCGGTTCGCTGCAAGGCGTAGGCGCACGACGCCCCGACGATGCCTCCGCCGATAATCAACACATGTCTTGGCAACTCGCTCACGATCGAATCCCCATCTGGAAAGGATCGGCCGGGTCGAGCAGCAAAGTCGCTTCCGCGGTGACGTACGCGGTGCCGCGCACACTGGGGACGACCTTGCCGGCGGCCTCTCGCACCCATCCCTCGAACACGCTTCCCAAAATGCTCTCCTGTCGCCAGATCTGCCCTTGCGCCAATTTGCCGTCGGCGTGCAGACAGGCGAGTTTGGCGCTCGTTCCCGTTCCACACGGGGAACGATCGTACGCCTTGCCGGGACACAGCACAAAATTGCGACTGTGATTCTCGTTCGCCGCGGGGGGGCCGAAGAGTTCGATGTGATCGATTTCCCCGCCGTCGGCCCCGTTGATTCCCTCACGCTCCAAGGCCTGCCGAATGCGCCAGGCGACATCGGTCAGAGTCTCAACGCGGGACAGTTCCAAGTCCTGTCCGTGGTCGTTGACCAGAAAGAACCAGTTCCCCCCCCAGGCGATGTCGCCATGGATTGTCCCCAATCCTTCCACTTCGACCGGAACCTGTTTCGCGTGACGCCAACTCGGGACGTTTTCAATCGTCGCGGTGTGGGCACCGTCGTATTCCACGGTGACCACGCCGACTGGTGTCTCGATGCGATGCACGCCGGCGGCGATCCGGCCGAGTCGACCGAGCGTGACCGCCAGACCGATCGTGCCATGGCCGCACATGTTGAGTACGCCGACGTTGTTGAAAAAGATCACGCCTGCGGTGTTGGCGGGATCGACCGGTTCACACAGAATCGCCCCCACCAGCACGTCGGAACCGCGCGGCTCGTTGACGACCGCCGACCGGAACAGGTCGAATTCGGAACGGAATCGCTCGCGCCGCTCGGCGAGTGAACCGGTCCCCAGGTCGGGACCGCCGGCAATCACAATCCGCGTGGGTTCGCCTCCCGTGTGGGAATCGATCACATGAACGCTGTTCATCCTGTGTGTTCCTGTTTCGACCCGAATGTCTGAATTGTCGAGAGTGAGAATGTGGCCGACGTGGTCGGAGGCGGCGGGAATGCCCCCGGGCCAGTGACCGTTGAATCAGGGGGGGTTCGTTGCCTGCTGCGGCGAGTATAACGAATCTCCCCAGACCCGAAACGCCCTCCCACCCAACCATTCCGAACGCGCGACCCACAAAGATTCTGTGGAAAGCCTGTAGTAACCGCAGGGGGTTTCCATCTGTTGACTGCACTCCTAGAATGCCACTGTTGCAAAACACGGCAGACCGGATCGCCAGGACGACACATGCGACAAGATTGTCGCGATCTTTGGCGGTACCAACGCAACTCCATTGAGACAGGCAGGTTGCGACAAGAGCCAGGGAACCAAAACTAACTCGCTTACCAGAAAAATGGCTCGCGCACGCGAAATCCTTTGATCTGTGCGGCGAATTGGAACGTAGAGTTTGGTGACGGAACCTTTTGCCTGCTGCCGGTGTCTCAAGCACATTGCCCACCCCCACAGGCGAACCGCGACCGGATCGCCTCTCATCACTGAATTCACTGTCGACGCACAACGCCTCGAAGTGAGCCTACCCGAGTTGCGGGCGAATCAGCCGTTTCACGCGTGAACGCGTGGTTTGGCTGGTCCCCCGCCCAATCGCCCTCGCGATTGGATTGAAGTCGCCCCGGCGACTGGATTTGAAGAGGACATGATGCCAATTGCTCAAGAACTGATCCGCGTGTACGAAACCGGCGAGACGACAGTCATCGGTTTCGGCGACGGAGAGATGCCCGACCAGATCGACATCCCCGCGATGCGCGATGAAATCGTCGAGCTGCTGAAACAACACCAGTCCACCGGCATCGCCGTGGACCTGACTGGCGTGCCGTACGTTCCCAGTGCTATGTTGGGTCTGTTGGCCTCGCTGAAAAAGTCGGGTTACGACGTTCACCTTTACAACCCGTCGCAAAACGTGCGGCGCGTGTTGGAAGTGACGCGGTTGAACCGGTTGTTCCAGTTGCACGACCTGGGAATCTGACGGCCGGTCGACGGCAGCAAAACGGCGGGCCTGGAACCATTCAGGAACGCGGGAATGCATGTCGTCGATCGTGTTGAAGAGTTGGGAATCGCCACCGATCGCTTTCGTCACGTCGACCGACTGATGCGCGATTGGTGCGGTTCCGGCAAAATCCCCTCGGCGGGGCTGGTTGTCGGGCGTGGCAGGAAGCTCTCGAAAACAATGGTCTGGGGAAGCGAACGGGTGGCGGTCGATTCCGCCCCGATTCGTGACGACGCCATTTTTCTCATCGCGTCGATCACCAAGCCGATTGTCGCGATGGGGGCGTTGCTGCTGGTCGAACGGGGTGAACTCGCGCTCGATGACCGGGTCGAGAATTACCTTCCCGAATTTGGCAGGCCGGGGAAACACGCCACCACGTTGCGGCACCTGTTGACGCACACGTCGGGACTGCCCGACATGTTGCCCAACAATGCGGACCTGCGGGGAGCGAACGCCCCTCTGTCGGCGTTCGCCGCCGGCGCGTGCGAAGTGGAGGTCGATTTCCCTCCCGGACGGGGTGTGCAATACCAAAGCATGGGATTCGCCATCCTCGGTGAAATCATCGCCCGAGTCAGTGGCCGGTCGTGTGCGAAATTTCTTGAGGAGGAGTTCTTTGCGAAGCTTGGCATGCGGGACACCGCGCTGGGGGCACCGGACGATTGGTTCGGCGGGCCGCTCTCCCGGGTCAATCGTATCGCTGAGTTGCGTTTGACCGAGGAGCAGGCGAGGGCCACCCATTGGAATTGGAACAGCCGGTACTGGCGGCAGCTTGGTGTTCCCTGGGGAGGTTTGCTGACGACTCCCGCCGATCTGGGCCGGTTCGCGGCGATGCTGCTGGGTTGGGAACTTCCCGAGATCCCCCCGATTCTCAGTCGCAGCTCCATCGAGGCGGCGACGCGCAACCAGCTTGAGGCGATGAGAGAAGTCCCGGCGGACGACCGTCGTTGCCGACCCTGGGGACTCGGGTGGCGGCTCAATTGGGCCGCCCACAGCGCAAACTTCGGCGATCTCCTGGGACCACAAACCTACGGCCATTGGGGAGCGACCGGCACCGTGATGTGGATCGACCCGGGCCGCGACGCCTTCTGCGTCCTGTTGACCACCCAACCCCAGGAGCCGGGCGGCCAGTTTCTTGCACGGATCTCGAATGTGGTGGCGGCGTCGTTCATTTAACGGCTGTTTGCTCACCGGGTGAAGAATCGCCGCGCTGAGGAGAGTCGCCGTGCCGATTCGTTCCCCGGAAGTACTGCAACGGTCTGCCCTTTACCGCCGTTCTCGTCACCTAAAAAAAATCCAGCCGTGATGCCAGGTCGGCCTCACGGCTGGTTGTGTTTCACAGTTCTGGTGCAGCGGAGCCGCGACACCAACTCGCGGTTACCAGCCCCAAGCGGGAGCGTAGACCACCCGGGGGCGATGCACATGGCGATAGACGGGAACGCCGTAGGCCGGCGCGACGACCGGTGACGCGTAAACCGGCCCTTCGCTGTAAACGGGAGCCGCGAAGACGGCGGGCTGTCGGACCACAACGACCGGCCGCTGAACCACCACAGGCGCGGCGACGACCACGCGACGGGGGGCGTAGTAGACATGCCGCCAGTGCGCGTCGGCCGTTGAGGCCTGCGGACCCGCGAGAACGAAAACTCCCAACGCCAACGACAACAGAGACATCCAAGTCTTCATTTGAAACCTCACCTTGAGTTGTTGCCGACCGGGTTTCACTGGACTTCAGTGAATCGCCCGAATCGGAATATTCTTCCCAGTCTAGGGGATCATTTTATTCCCCCCATTCCATGATTTGCAAGGAGTGATTCGGAACCGAGAAAGCGATCGCTTGAAAGTCGGGTGAGACTGGGGACCACATCACCGCAGATCCGCTCAAAGTGCGGTATAACACCGGTAGCCGCCGACCGCCCGCCTCGGCGACCGCGTCACACTCCTTGCCTCGCCCCCTGCGATTTCGACTCCCATGAACAGACACTTTCCCGCGTTGCTCACTTTCTGGTGGGTTCTTGTTCTATTGGCATTGACGGTGCCGTTCGCCAGTACGCTGTCGGCCGCCGATTCCCCGACCCAAGCGACGGCAGCAGCAGCGAACGATCAACCCGCGGCGAACCGTCCGGTCGGAGGCAGGCTGCGAACCCGCTGGGCGAAGGAGGTCTCCCCCGACAACGTCCATCCCGAATATCCGCGACCTCAACTGGTGCGGAAGCGGTGGCAGAATCTGAATGGTCTGTGGGACTATGCGATCCTCCCCAAAGACACCTTTGAGCCTGGTTCCTCAAAATTTGACGGCAAGATTCTGGTTCCGTTTCCCGTTGAGTCAGAACTCTCAAGGGTCCGACGGTTTGTCGGGCAGGCGAATCACCTGGTGTATCAGCGGTCGTTCACAGTCCCTCCCGAGTGGAAGCTGGATACGAATCGAGTTCTGCTCCATTTCGGTGCGGTGGACTGGCAGACGCAGGTCTATGTGAACGGCGTGTCGATTGGGGAACACAAGGGGGGCTATGACGCGTTCTTTTTCGACATCACCGACGCACTCGCGGTGCGAAAGCCCGCGTCGAAGCCGACAGACCCCGTTCAACACGAACTGCGCGTCGTGGTTTGGGATCCGACCGATGCGGGACCGCAACCACGCGGCAAACAGGTTGCGAAACCCGAGGGGATCTGGTACAAGCCGGTGACCGGCATCTGGCAAACCGTCTGGCTGGAACCAGTCAGCCCGCGAGGATTCATTCGCGGATTGCGGATCGACACCGACGTCAACTCGGCGGAAGTCCGGATCGCCGTCGACGCGGTGGAGTTTTCCAAGAAACCTGGCATCCCATTTGAAAAAGTGAAAGACCTCGGCGAACCGACGCCGGCGGTCAAGATCGCGTCGGCGACGGACGGATGGCAAGTAGAAGGACGGATTGCCAACGAGCCCGTCACTCTAAAAACGCCTGGATTCAAGCGTTGGTCGCCAGATCAGCCGCAACTCTACGAGTTCACCCTCCAGATCGCCGACGAGAAGGGAATCATCGACGAAGTCACCAGTTACTTCGGCATGCGAAAAGTCGGACTGGGGAACGATCTCAACGGCATGCGGCGGATTCTGTTGAACGATGAGCCGCTGTTTCAGTTTGGCCCTCTCGACCAGGGATGGTGGCCCGACGGACTGTACACGGCCCCCACCGACGAGGCGCTGCGCTACGATCTCGAAATGACGAAGCGGTTCGGGTTCAACATGGTCCGCAAGCATGTGAAGGTCGAACCGGCCCGCTGGTATTACCATTGCGATCGGCTCGGGCTGCTGGTGTGGCAGGACATGCCCAGTGGCGACGCCAACGTCCCCTGGCCTGTCGATGGAACCGAGCACGTCGAAAAAGGAAGCACCCCGCGGCCCGAAGTCGCCCGGCGCGATCCCAGTTGGGAGATCATGGAACTGAATCTTCGGAAAGCGGGCGGGACATACGGCCCCGAGCTCACCGCGCTGCTGAACGCGCGGCACAACGCCCCGTGCATCGTCGCCTGGGTTCCTTTCAATGAAGGCTGGGGCCAATCCGAAACGATCGGCTGGACAACGTTTGTCAAAGATCGGGATCCGTCACGAATCGTGATCAGCGCCAGCGGCGGTAATGACTTTGGCGTGGGAGATGTGCGTGACATTCACTTCTATCCACAACCCGAATTCCCACCCGCCGAGAATCACCGGGCGTCGGTGCTGGGGGAATACGGCGGTTTGGGCCTGCCGCTCGAAGGGCACACCTGGCTCGATTCCAAGAACTGGGGCTATCGGCAGTTCAAGACCCGCGAGGAGTTGCAGGCGACGTATCTCAAATACATCGCTGACCTGCGTCCGATGATCGAATCGCACTTGAGCGCGGCGATCTACACGCAAACGACCGACGTCGAAATCGAAGTGAACGGCCTCATGACGTATGACCGCGAAATCAACAAACTCGATCCCAAAACCCTCGCCGACGCTCACCAGACACTGTACGCCCCGCTGCGAAAACTGCGGGCGAAGGAAAAGGTCGAGGCGAGCGTGATCGCCCATTGGCGATTCGAAGAAGGGACGCCGGGCGAACTGGTGCCTCACGATCGGGGAGCGGCTGACAAATTCGCGGTCCGCGATTCCAGTGGTCATCGCAATCACCTGTACGCCTACGCGGCAGGGAATGCTCCGAAACTCTCGGCGAACGTCCCCGCGCCGGGGATTCCCACGCTGGGGGTCGTGAACCGTGGGGCACTCGATGACACCGAATCGACACCGGGTGCGACGCGCGATCTCTATACCGACCCCGGTCGATCGCGAACCCATATGGATGTGATCAACACGTTTCCATTTACGGAGTTCACGGTTGAAGCGTCGTTCCAGATGGCGGCGACCGATCGCGATCAGACGCTGGTCGGCGAGGACGGCAAACCGACCCGTGCTGACGAAGCTCCCCTGCAACTTTTGGTGCGTGCCGATGGACACCTGGCGATTGTCGCCATCGACCGCACGTGGAAAGTGCGCACGGTCGCGAGTCGACAGCCGATTCCTCAGGGAGAATGGCGACACGCGGCCGTTGTCTGTGACGGAGAAACGCTGCGACTCTACCTGAACGCCGGCAAGGGATATGAACTGGAAGGAGAATCGGAATTCTCGCTTGGCCTGATTCGCAACGACGGTACCTGGACGGTCGGTCGGGGCTTTCACGCCGGCGCGATCGCCCGCGATGCGCAGGCGCTGATCGACGAAGTTCGGGTGAGCGTGAAAGCGCTGCCGCTGGAATCGCTGTTGTGGAGTGTTGGTTCGGCGCGATGATCCAACGACCGCGAGGTTGACACGCCATCCGACGGCTGGTGAAGTAGTGGCTGTGGAGATTTGCCACACCGCACGGCCGGACACGAGGAGTCGCCTCCGAGCCGCGCCCGTCAGGAAGCGGTAGCCGATTCACCGCTTCCTGACGGGCGCGGCTCGGGCGGAATGTCGCAATTGTTGCCGTGTGGGGTATCAATTCCCCTCCCCCGCCGCTGGTCAAATCGAAGGACCGGCAGAAAACCACTCCGCATTCGTTTTCCCTGGTTCTCCCGCCGTGTTCAGTTCCCGATTCTGGCTTCGTCGCGAGTTTCTCACGCTGGTTGTGGTGCTTCACACCATCGTCGGCAGGGGCGTCGCGGACGACATCAAGCCGCTCCCCGCCGCGGTCGACCGCGCGGTCGACTTCACTACCGACATTCGGCCAATCTTCGCCAAGTTCTGTGACAGTTGTCACGGGGCGGACAAGCAGCTTTCCGGGTTTCGACTCGATCGCGAGGGGGACGCGCTCCGCGGGGGCGATTCTGGCAAAGCGTTTGAACCGGGAAAGAGCGCCGAGAGCCTGCTGGTCAAATACATCGCCAGCCTGGATCCCGACATTCTGATGCCGCCGGAAGGCGAACAGCTCTCGAAGGAACAGATCGCGCTCGTTCGCGGCTGGATTGATCAGGGGGCCAAATGGGGCGTGGAAACGAAAAGTGTCACCGGTCAGGCGTCGAAGCACTGGTCGTTTCAGCCGGTCAAGCGCCCGGCTCCGCCTGTGGTCAAGAAGGAGGCCCTGGTGCGGAACATGGTCGACCGATTCGTGCAGGCGCGGCTGGAAAGCGAAAAGATCGAACCCTCCCCCGAGGCGGACCGCTCAACATTGATCCGAAGGCTGTCACTCGATCTGCTGGGATTGCCCCCCACACCCGAACAGGTCGCAGCCTTCCTCGCCGACACTCGCCCCAACGCGTACGAATTGCTCGTCGAAGAGCTACTGGCGTCGCCTCATTTTGGCGAACGCTGGGGCCGGCATTGGCTCGATCTGGCCCGCTACGCCGACAGCGATGGCTACGAGAAAGACTCGGCCCGTCCCTATGCGTGGCGGTATCGACAATGGGTGATCGTGGCGCTCAACCGCGATCTGCCCTTCAATCAGTTCACCATCGAGCAACTGGCTGGCGACCTTTTTCCGGAGGCCCGACCCGACCAGAAAATCGCGACGGGGTTTCATCGCAACACGCTCACCAACAAAGAGGGGGGTGTTGATCCGGAGGAGTTTCGAGTCGCGGCGGTTGTCGATCGCGTCAACACCACCGCGACCGTCTGGCTCGGTTTGACCCTGGGTTGCGCGCAGTGCCACTCACACAAATACGACCCGTTATCCTTGCGCGAATACTACGGATTCTTCGCGTTCTTCAATCAGGGAAACGAGTTGGATCTCGCCGCTGCGCTCCCGGGGGACGACAAGGCGGTCGCTCCCACGATTTCCGAGATCGCTCCCCGGCGTCCCACCCACGTGCTGCTTCGCGGCGATTTCCTCCGTCCGGGGGATGAGGTTCCGCCCCACACGCCCGAGGTGTTGCCTCCGCTGGGAGTCGCGGCGGACCAGGTGGCGACTCGAATGGATCTGGCGAGATGGCTGGCTCATCCCCAGAACCCGTTGACGCCGCGGGTGACGATGAATCGGGTCTGGAGACAGCTCTTCGGACAGGCGATTGTCCCCAGTGTTGAGGACTTTGGAACGCGCGGAGACCTTCCTTCGCACCCGGAACTCCTCGACTGGCTGGCGGCCGAATTCACCCTGCCGACGTTGGAGATGGTTCCTCCTCCGCGCCCCAACACGCCCCCCACGTTTCGCGGGCCCTGGAGTTTGAAACGAATGATCAAGATCATCACCAGTTCGGCGGCCTATCGCCGGGAATCGAAGCCGCGCGCCGACCTGGTCGACCGCGACCCCAAGAACACGCTGCTGGCGCGACAGAATCGCCTGCGGGTCGAGGCCGAGCTGGTGCGGGATCAGGCGCTGGCGGCGAGCGGGTTGTTGCATCCCGCGATCGGGGGGCCGAGCGTCCGTCCCAAACAGCCAGCCGGAGTTTCCGAATTGACCTACGCGAGCAGAACCAAATGGGTGGAGAGCGCAGGCCCCGACAAATATCGGCGGGGAATGTACACGTGGTTTCAGCGAACCAGCCCGTACCCCATGTTGATGACTTTCGATGCGCCCGAGTCGAACATCGTCTGCACCCGCCGCGAACGTTCAAATACACCGCTCCAGTCGCTGACTCTGCTGAACGACCCTGTCTTCGTCGAATGCGCCCAGGCGCTGGGGACACGGGTGTATCGGGAACAACCCGCGGATTTGGTCCCGCGGATCGACCGCCTGTTTTCGCTCTGCCTGGCCCGAAATCCCTCGTCCGAGGAACGCCAGACATCGCACGATCTGTTTCAACAGTTGCGGTCGACACTCGCCAGGTCGCCGACCTTGCTGGGGAAACTGATTGGAGATCCGCCGGTGGCGGAGAACGCTCCCGGGGCGCAACCCGGGGCCACCCAAAAGTCTTCCACTTCTTCGGAACAGCCCCTCACAGACGACCAGCGACTCGATCTCGCCGCCACCATCGCGCTGTCGCGGGTGGTGCTGAACCTGGATGAGTTTGTGACGCGCGAGTGATGAATCCGGATACCACCATGACACACCCCGAATCTCTGACCGGCAGTCCCCTTCCGCGGCGCCAGTTTCTTGGAAGCGCGGCGGGATCGCTCGCGCTGGCCACGCTGCTTCGCGATCAGGGACTGCTCGCCGACGATGCGGGGGACAATCCCCTGGCCGCGAAGCGAGGGCAATTCCCCGCCAAGGCGAAGGCGTGCATCTACATTTATCTCGAAGGGGCACCGAGTCAGATCGACTTGTTCGATCCCAAGCCCAAACTCAACGAACTCGACGGTCAGCCTCTCCCCGAGTCGATGACCGAAAAGGTCCGATTCGCCTTTTTGCAAAAGGAAACCGCCCGGTTGATGGGGTGTCCCCGGACGTTCAAGCCGCACGGTCAGTGTGGGACGGAACTGTCGGACTACCTCCCTCACCTGGCGACCTGTGTCGATGAGATCGCACTCGTCCGCTCAATGCACACCGAGGCGTTCAATCATCATCCCGGGCAGTTGCTGCTCAATACCGGGTCGCAGATGTTCGGCCGGCCGAGTATTGGGTCGTGGCTGGCATATGGCTTGGGGGCCGAAACGCAGAACCTGCCCGGCTTCGTCGTGCTGACGGCCGGACGAGGGACCAGTGGCGGGACGTCGAACTGGGGGAGTGGTTTTCTTCCTTCCAGTTATGCGGGGGTGCTGTTTCGCAATCAGGGGGAGCCGGTGTTGAATCTCGCCAACCCCGGTGGCGTTTCCAGCGAACTTCAGGAACAGACAATCGCTGGTGTCACCGCGCTCAATCGCCAGCGACTGGCGGCGCTGCACGATCCGGAAATCGCCAGCCGAATCGCGGCATACGAACTCGCCCACCGCATGCAGGCTGCCGCCCCGGAGTTGATCGATCTTTCGGGTGAGACGAAGGAGACGCAAGAGGCGTATGGACTGGGCCGGGCCGAGCCGGAATTGGAGGGCTGGCGCGGCGGCCCCAAGGGATGTTTTGAAGCGTTCGCCCGCAACTGCCTGCTCGCCCGGCGACTGGTCGAGCGCGGCGTCCGTTTTGTCAATCTGGTCCATGCGTCGTGGGACCATCACAGCAATCTGGACCGCGAACTGGGGCTGGCCTGTCAAATGGCCGACCAGCCGGTCGCGGCACTGATCAAGGATCTCAAACAGCGGGGCCTGCTCGACAGCACCCTGGTCGTCTGGGCCAGTGAGTTTGGCCGCACCCCATTAGGCGAGAACCGCAAAGGATTCGAAAAGGTGACCGGCCGCGATCATCACCCGTTCGCGTTCAGTCTGTGGTGCGCGGGCGGCGGGATCAAAGGAGCCCAGGTGATCGGCAAGACCGACGAGATCGGCTGGGGCATTGTGGAAGACCCCGTCCACGTTCACGATCTGCAGGCGACGTTTCTGCACCTCTTCGGCATCGATCACCTGAAACTCACCTACCGCTTCCAGGGACGCGACTTCCGCTTGACCGATGTGGGTGGGAAGGTGGTTAATCAGTTGTTGGGCTAAGCGGGCGTCCCCGAAAGAAGCGGGCTCCAGCGTCTCAGGCTTCGTCGGACGCGTCTTCCTCCTTCGCGCCCGCCGGGCGTTCGTGCCGCAGCAGGGGGAAGTAGATCACGTCGCGGATGCTGTGGCTGTTGGTCAGGAGCATCACCAGGCGGTCGATGCCAATGCCCAGGCCCCCCGCCGGCGGCATGCCGACCTTGAGCGCCCGCACGAAGTCGTGGTCCATCTTCGCCATGCTGTCTTCCGCCGACAGTCCCGCGAGCTGTGTCTGGAACAATTCTTCCTGCAGCCGGGGGTCGTTGAGTTCGGTGTAGGCGTTGGCGAGTTCCATCCCGTGGATGAACAACTCGAACCGCTCGGCGATTTCTGGGTGTCCCTTTTTCCTTTTGGTCAGGGGGCACATCGCCGCCGGGTAGTCGATGACGAACACCGGGCCGGTCAGATGGTCTTCGACCACCGCTTCGAAGACATCGTTGATCACGACGTCGGGGTGCTTGCCGGCGGTTTCGATGTGGTGCTTGCGGGCGACCTCGGCGACGGCGGCGGTGTCGTGCATTTCACAGCCGGCGTGTTCCTTGAACAGGTCGCCGTATTTCGCCCGCTTCCACGGCGCGGTGAAGTCGACCAGCTTGTCTCCCCAGGGACGGATGAAGGGGTTCGCGGGAGGCTCTTCCCCCGCGGCGATCGCTGCGTCGGTGAGCGCGCGGATCGCGTTCGTGAAGATCGCCTCGGTCAGCTCCATCATTGACTCGTAATCGCCGTACGCCTGGTACAGCTCAATCATCGTGAATTCGGGATTGTGGGTGCTGTCGACCCCCTCATTCCGAAACACCCGGCCGATCTCGTACACCCGTTCGACCCCTCCCACCATGAGCCGCTTGAGGTGGAGTTCGAGCGCAATCCGCAGGAACAGTCCCATGTCGAGGGCGTTGTGGTGCGTGGTGAACGGCCGGGCGGCGGCACCGCCGGCGATCGCGTGCAGAACCGGTGTCTCGGCTTCCACGAAATTCCGTTCGCGCAGCGTCTGGCGGATCGAGTCGATGATCTTGCCACGCTGCAGCATGCGGGCCAGCACGCCGTCGTTGTAAATGAGATCGATGTACCGCTGGCGGAGCAGCAATTCGATGTCTTTTGCGCCGTGAAACTTTTCCGGAGGTTGCGCGAGTGACTTGGTAAGGAACGTGACCTGGGTGGCCCCGATCGTCTTTTCGCCGGTGTTGCTGACTTTCAGGTGACCGTCGATGCCGACGAGATCCCCCAAGTCGAGCAGTTCGACGAGCTTCCATTGCGCTTCGGAAAAGTCGGCTTTGGAACACATCACCTGGATGCGGCCGGTCCAGTCCTGGATGTGGAAGAATTTGAGTTTTCCCTTGTTGTTCCGCAGCATGATCCGGCCGGCGACGCGGCAGACCGAGCCCACGACGCCCGCTTCGGCCGGGCACTCGGCACGGGCCTGGCGGATCGGTTTGTGATCGTCGAACCGTTCGCCCCAGGGATCGATTCCCAGGGCTTCGATCTCGCGCAGCTTGTCGAGGCGGGCTTGTTCCAGACGATCGGGTTCACTCATGGTCGTTCAAAATGGTCGGCTTGTCGCGAAATCAACGGGAAGACACACCCAGCTCGGCACGTACCCCGGCCTCCGGTCAGTCGGGAGGCGAACGGACCACTATCGGGCGAATCGGCGCGCCCGTCAAGGCTGTTCGCTTGCCTCGGGTCGCGGGAATCGGGATGATTCCGACCGTCCCGGCAGGCCCAGCCTGTCGCACGTCCCGCCGCCGTTCCCACCCACCCGGTTTCCCTTCCGTTCAGGTGTCGCTCCATGTCGCCAGTGAAGCTCAAACTCTCGATCATGATGTTCCTGCAGTACGCCATCTGGGGGGCCTGGGCCGTCCCGATGGGGGCGTATCTCGGGAGCGTGCTGGGATTCACCGGGGCGCAAATCGGCCTGATCTATGGGACGACCGCGATCGCCGCGATGATCTCCCCGCTGTATATGGGCTTCCTCGCCGACAAGATGTTTGCGACCGAAAAGATGATCGCGATCCTGCATCTGGTGGGAGCCGCCCTGATGTTCGCGGCGGCCTATACCACAGATTTCACACCGTTGTGGGTCATCATGCTGATCTACGCGATGTGCTACATGCCCACGTTGGCACTGACGAATTCCATCAGTTTCGCGAACATCAAGGAGCCCGAGAAGGAGTTCCCGCCGATTCGCGTCTGGGGAACCTGGGGCTGGATCGTCGTCGGGTGGATCGTCGGGTTTGTGCTACAGAACCCCAAGATGAAGGATGTACTGCCCGCGGTCATTCAGACGCCGAATTCCCCGATTGTGCTGTCGGGTGTCTTCTCGGCGTTGCTGGGTGTGTTCGCGTTGACGCTTCCGCATACCCCTCCCGCCGGCAAGAACGCTTCCGCGGCCCTTCCCGCCGATGATCGACAGGGCGTGTTGAGTTTGCTGAAGGATCCGTCGTTTCTGGTCTTCGTGGTCTGCTCGTTCTTCATCTGCATTCCACTGTCGTTCTACTACAGCTTCGCGAATGTGTTTCTGGGAGAAATCGATGCTCCGTATCCCACCGCGCTGCAAACGATTGGTCAGTTGTCGGAAGTCGGTTTCATGGCGGCGATGCCCTTCTTCATCGCCCGGTTGGGCGTGAAGAAAATGCTGGCGGTCGGGATGGCCGCCTGGGTGGTGCGCTATTTTTGCTTTGGCACACTCGCCTTCCCGCTGGTGGTGTTCGGACTGGTCCTGCATGGCATCTGCTATGACTTCTTCTTCGTCGCCAGCCAGATTTACGTCGACAGCCGGGTGACGGCGGCGACCCGCGCGAGCGCCCAGAGCTTTATCGCGTTCGTGACATTGGGAGTCGGAATGTTTGTCGGAAACTATCTCGCGGGAAAAACGGTCGACGCCTATCCGTCGTCGCAGGTGGTGGCGACCGTCAAGGGCGACAAGGGAACCTCCGAAAGTAAAAAAGTCGCGATTCCCGCCTGGGATGTGACTGGAGAAAAGGGACTCGCGAAAGCGTTGAGCCTCAAGGAAGACGGGACTCTCACCGCCGATGCCCTCCCGGCGGAACTTGTGGAAAACGAAGGCGAAGCGAACGAGATCCGTTACGCCAAAGCCGACTTGGCCGAAGCGGTCAAAAAGGCGGACGCGAACTCCGACGGTAAAGTCACCCGCCTCGAATGGCGAGTGGCCCAACGAAAAGACTGGTTCCACATTTGGCTGTGGCCCGCATTGGGAGCTTTGGCCTCGATGATCCTGTTCTGGCTTGGCTTCCGGGATCCGGTCAAAGCCGCCAGCACGACGGCCTGAGTTTCCTTGGCCACGGATTCCGATTCATGACCCAACCCTCCAACGGGCCAACCGACTCTCTCGGTGTGGCCCGTTGGTTTTTTGTGGTACCGTTTCTGACTCTCTGCTGGCTGGGAATGCAGATCGTCCACGAAAGCGGCCATGCTCTGGCGGCATGGGCATCGGGAGCGCGGGTGACGAAAGTCGTATTGCATCCTTTCGCGATCTCCCGTACCGATGTCGAGTCAAATTCATATCCGCTCGTGATCGTGTGGGGCGGGCCGGTCGTGGGAGTTGTGCTGCCACTGGTGTTGTGGGGATTCACGTCGTTGCTCCAGCATTCCACGACGCACCTTTGGAGGTTTTTCGCGGGATTCTGCCTGGTCACCAACGGGCTGTACCTGGCGGTTGGTGTGTGGTGGGGAGTGGGAGACGCGGGGGATCTGGTTCGACATGGTTCCCCCGCCTGGACGCTGGTGGCGTTCGGAGTCGCCACCGTGCCGCTCGGCTTCGCCCTGTGGAATGGTCAATCCGGCCCTTTTGGCTTTGGACCGCACCCACAACCGGTTTCGTGGCGTCAGGCCGGAATCACCTGGCTTGTTTTAACCGCGATACTTGTTGCTGAATTTCAACTCACCGGGTGATCAACCGCGTACTACAATCCGTTGACTCGCTGAGAAGATGCCCCTTCTCTGCCGTGCAATCGGCGACGGTGTTTTTTCTTCAGTCTCAACTTTCTAATTTCGGCAATCGGAATTTCCGGACGATCAACTCCTTTGACGCCCCTTCCCCCCCCTCTCTATCATGCGGATAGATTGATCCATTGAACGACTGGCGATTTGTGAGTCAGCCTCACGAATTGCCCAGCCCTCCCCACTTGTCCCTCCGCTTCTCCGATGGTTTCACCAATCGCGGAGAGCGAAGCCCCACCAGCCGTTGGTCTGAATCGTCGATCTCGCATCCGCGAATGTTGACTCCCTTCAGGCTGCGGATTGACGCCTGTACGCCTCGGAGACATCAAACCATGCGCCTCTCCCTCCGTGCCCGAGTCGGCCTGTTTTTGCCGGCCTTCGCTTTGGGCTTCTGCGTGATTTCGTCGGCGGTTCAGGCCCAGCCTGCGATACCGGCTATCAGTTCCACCTCGCCACAGGCTGCTCCCCCGGGCCAGACAATCGACGTCAAAATCCGCGGTGGCAATCTCGCCGGCCCAACTCAGCTTTGGACCGGATTCCCGGCGGAAGTGACGTTGCCAACGGACCTGGCGGGCAACGGCACGAATGCCGCCGAAGTCACCTACCGCCTCAAACTTCCTGCGGACGCGGCTGTCGGGATTTACGGTGTGCGAATCGCCACACCGCAGGGGATTTCCAACCTCAAGTTGTTCGCGGTCGATGATCTGCCCAGCGTGGCGCAGGTTCGACCGAACCAGGTGCTGGCCAACGCCCAGGCGATCACAATACCGGCGGCGGTCGATGGCTATGTCGACAACCTGTCGCGTGACTATTACAAGTTCACCGGGGCGGCTGGCCAGAAGATTTCGATCGAAGTCCTGGCCCGTCGGCTCGGTTCCCCGCTTGATTCCATGGTTCGCCTGCTCGACGCCAAGGGACGCGAACTCGCCTACAGCGATGACGCCCTGGGTCTCGGCTCCGATTCGATGATTTCGTACACCCTGAAAGAGGCGGGGGACTACATCGTCGAAGTCCGCGACATCCGCTTTCAAGGAGGCGGCAACTTCCTGTACCGTCTGCGGATTGGCGACTTTCCGTGCGTGACAGTTCCCTATCCGATGGGGGTTCAGCGCGGTGCGCCCGCCCAGGTGACTTTCGCGGGGAAATCGGTCGACGGGGTCCAGCCGGTCCCCGTCGCCCTCCCGGCCGACTCACCGTTCGCCTACCTCCCGTTGGGAGCGAAAACGAACGGCGCGAAGAGCAGCGGGTTTGGCGTGGTCTCGGTTGGCAGCACTCCCGAAGCGATGGACGTTGAACCGAACAACGAGCAGGCCCAGGCGACCCGGGTTCCGGTCGAGGCAAGCCTGAATGGCCGCTTCGACGCTCCGGGCGACATCGACCGCTTCATCTTCACCGCGAAGGCGGGAACCCGGTACGTGTTCACCGCAGTCACCCGTCAGGCGGGATCTCCCTGCGACCTGTTCCTGCGTCTGTTGAAGACCGACGGTGCGGAAGTGGCATCAGCGGACGACGTCGGAACAGCCGACGGAATCATCGACTACACATTCCCTGCAGACGGGGATTACACCCTGGTGGTCGAGGATCTGCATCGCCGTGGAGGAACCGAGTTCGCCTACCGGATCGCGGTCGCCCCGTTCGCCGATAAGTTTGAACTGGCCGCGACGGCGGACACTCTGAACATCCCTGCGGGGGGATTGGCGAGCATCACCATCAACGCGGTTCGGGGCAGCTTTGGCGGCCCGATTGAACTGTCGCTGGTCGACGCGCCGGAAGGAGTCGTGGCGACGCCAACCGTCATCGGTCCCGGACTCGCGACGACGGTGCTGACCGTCGCCGCCGCCCCGAATGTCGCTCCCGGAAAGGTCTACAATCTGAAAATCGCCGGCAAGGCGACTTCAGGGGCCACCCAATACACGGCGGTCGCGACAGTCTCCGCCGCTCAACGGGCGGCGTTCAGCAACCTGCCGGTCCCCCCGGCGGCTCTCGCACAGACGGTGGCTGTCGGGATCAACCCGGCACCGCTGTTCGTCCTCAAGACCGACAAGCCGGAGATTGTGTTTGGCAAGGATCTGTCGGCGACCGTGAAGGTGTTGTTGGCCCCCACGGGAGATTTCGCCGAGGAAGTGGCGATCGCGGTGTTGCCGCCTGCGAACGGACTGCCGCCGGGCGTCACGGCGGCTGTCAAACCGATTCCGAAGGGGGCGAAGGAAGTCGACATCGTCTTCGCCGCCAACGCGCAGGCTCCGCTGGGCCAGTTCAGCGCGGTGCTGATTGGCACGGGGAAGCAGGGCAATGTGACAAACGTGCAGCCGATCCCCGCATTGTCGTTGCGGCTGCAGGCGCCGTTTGAAGTGAAGCCCGACTTTGGCGGCGCGAAGATCGCCAAGGGGGGCAAGTTGAAAGTCAAGATCGCCGTTGTCCGCAACCCCGCGTACAACGGGCCGATCACATTGACGTTCCAGAATCTGCCCAAGGGAGTGACCGCTCCCGCGGCGATGATCCCCGCCGACAAGAGCGACGTGGAGTTCGAACTCGACGCGGCGGCCGACGCGGCGGTGGGTGCCGTCGCGAACGTGGTGGTCGCGGGCGAAGGGATGAATGGAGCGGCGAAATTGCCGGCGGCGTCGGGAAATACGGCGCTGACCGTCGAGTGAGGAATTGAACCATCCACTTCGAGTTGATCCTTTTGGTCGCTCGAAGTGGTGTGCCGCAAGCAACTCAACACCGGTGGGTGACCCAATGGGACCCCGCCGGTGTTTTTTTTCAACGGCCCGCTTCGTCACTAGGATCGCCCGAACTCCAACAGCAAAGCCCGTTGATACTCGCACTGCCGACTCGCCGCGCTCGCGAGTCGTTGTATTTTTAGACAGGATGAAAGGGATGAAAAGGATGTACAGGATTGCTGAGGCGACAGTCAATCTTGTGGATTGGGAGTTTTTCGATTTCAGCCGCTTATCCAGAGAGCAGGAATGGCGAGCAACTCCATCCTGTTCATCCCTTTCATCCTCTTCATCCTGTCAAATTCTTTCCGTCCGTCGTAAGCGCTCTCATCGCTGCAAAACCACATTCCGCAGTTCGGCTTCTCGGCCCCCTCGCTGCGTTCGCTGGCCGTGGCGTGGATTTAATCCACGCCACCCTCCCTGGCTCGCGCAGTGAGAATTCACAGGTCACCGTTGTCGTGCCGTGGACGTCGTGGCCCAGCGACCGATCACCGGCTACTGTTGCCCATGTCCAGTGTCGAGTGCAATCCCCCCAGGGGGCAGACGCACGAATTTCATCCCCGCCGCAGAACCCTCGGAGACCTGGTTGTGCCCGTTCGCGACAAGATCGCCGTTGCCAAACGACTCGTCTTCATCGGGTATGACCATTTCCACCGTATGATCGTTATTCGCTGACTCGCTGGCTGCGGGTGATGGCCCCAGGTGGATTCGGAACTTTTCTCCCGCCAGCGAGAGCGTGTCTCCCGGAAGCAGCGCCCCGCGGGTGATTCGTTGCCCGTTCACCTTGGTGCCATTGGTACTGAACAGGTCGCGAACGAACAGCAGGCCGTCGGTTTTGACCAGAATGCAGTGCATTTTCGAAACGCTTTTGCGTTCGACGACCACATCACACCCCTCCCGCTGCCGGCCAATGACGCACACATCCCGATCGATTGTGATCGGTACGCCACCATCAACGGGAACCAATTGCGCGAACACGGGGGAAACCCAGTTCCTGGAGTCGGCGCATTCGCCGGAAACCGCTTCCCGCATTGCGCTTCCGCTATTTTGGCCTGCGAATCGCTGATCCGTCAAGACGAACCCCCGGCCGGCAGCCTGTTGTCCCCTAAATTTGGCAGTTTCTGCACAACTTGCCGAGTTTTCGCTTTGCGCGGGTCGACGTCCGAAGCGGCGGCATGGCGACTTGGATGATATGGACCTGTTCGAGCGTATTCGACGTCTGTCGTTCTGCATTGACCCCGCAGTCAGACTTCACGCGTCCTCGAATTTGCCCGATGTCATGGGACTGCCCCAGTGCGTCGTTTCGCCGGCGGAGGCACAGTGGAGGCAGTCTTTCGGAGAAAGACGCCTACGTTGCGAGTGCGCGGCCCGCTGTGCCACCTTCGTCGCTCGACGCACTCGGGGTTGGCGCAACATCCCAAGCGAACCATCCGTCGCGAACTGAGTTGACCTCCGTTGGGGCTTCGCCTCTTCGCCGGGACTCTCGCCAATCCGTTTCCTGACGGCCGCTTGACCCGCAGGATTGAGAGTCGTATTTTCCTGTGCACTGAGTATTTTGTGAAACCGACCGATTGTACCGCCGCCGCCCCCATGCCTGAACCCGTCGATTGTCCCTATTGTTTCGCTCGGGTTATTCCAATGACCGGGGGAATCTGTCCGCAATGCCGTAATGACACGACGATCATTCCTCTCGAGTCACTCGATCTGATCCGGATCTGCATCACCGAGCAATGCGTCATTCCCAAAGTCTGCGCCACCTGCGGGCTTCCCACCAGCCGGGTCGTCACGTTCAAACGCCGGCGACCGAGTCCGCAGAATGACGATGATTCGCCGGTCCTGTGGTACCTGGGTTTTGGTATCATCGGTCTGCTTTTTTCCACGCTGTTTCGCCGGGCGAATTCGAGCAAAGTGCGAATTCAGGTTCCCCACTGCCGGCAATGTCATGCCGAAAAGCCGCTCGAACCGCGATCCGTCGCCTTCGATGAACTCTTGATGGAATTCGTGGTCCATCGGGAGTTCGCGAAACAATTCGACGCCGTGAATGGATTCTAAGGGTCGATTCCCGGATGATGCTCTTCATTCCCACAGACATCTGGACGGTCGATCCCACGACCGAAAGCCCCCACTCTCGTCCCTTTGCGCCCCCATGCCCTCCATCACCCTGTTTGATCAGACCAGCCGCGCGACGGCGCAGATTCTTCCGGAAGCCGGGTTCAACTGCCATTCGTTGAAAATCCCCTGCTTCGGCAAAAGTGTGGAGATTCTCGACACGGAACCCGAATTCGGCACCCCCGCTTCCTCCCCAACGCGGAGCGGTATTCCGCTCCTCTTTCCGTTCCCCAATCGAATTCGCGAGGGAAAATTTCATTGCCAGAATCGCGACTGGCAACTGCGGCATTCCCGCATCGATCCGAACGGCAATTCAATTCACGGCTATGTCATGAACCGCGCCTGGCGGGTGACGAAGCAGACCGCCGACACGTTGATTGGGGAGTTCCACCTGGGACGAGACTACCCCGAGGTGCGCGAAGACTGGCCCGCCGATTTTCTGATCGAAGCGTGTTACCACCTCGCCGACTCGGTTCTGCGCTGCGATCTCCGCATCGTCAACACCGACCGTGTTCCGCTTCCCTGGGGGTTCGGGACGCACACCTATTTTCGGATTCCACTCGCCCCGGGCGGTTGTACTGGCGATGTGCTGATACAGGCACCTGTCGGGGAACTGTGGGAACTGGTCGACTCACTCCCCACGGGCCGACGGCTCGCCATTCCCTCTGAAGTGGACTTAAGGGAAGGCCTGACGCTGGCCGGCATGAAACTCGATCATGTGTTTGGCGGGCTGAAATCTCGTGGCGGCAGAACGGAAACCACAGTGATGGATCCCGCCGCCGGCCTACAGGTCACCCAGTCGTTCGGTCCAGAATTCCGGGAGCTGGTGGTCTTCACGCCTCCCCATGGGCGATCCGTCTGTCTCGAACCGTACACCTGTGTCACCGACGCGATCAATCTCGAGGCGCGCGGCGTTGACGCGGGCTGGCGCGAACTTCCTCCCGGAGGCCAGGCGCGACTGTGGTTTGAAGTCACCGCCGGCCCGGTCCTCGCGTAAAGTCGACTCGCGACTAATCCCGAATCGCCTCAACCGCGAGACGCTGAAACTCGCTCCGAATGTCGGCTCCGTCGCCACTGCCGAAATTCTGCCGCGCGATCAGCAGCACGTAGATCATCTCCTTTTGCGGATCGATCCAGCCTTGCGTCCCAAACGCGCCCCCGTGGCCGTGGGTACCCGCCCCCACCGCCGCCGTCGCGCCTTGCGGTTCACGCACCACACAAAAGCCGAGTCCCCAGCCATTGCCGGGCGTGAACCCGGTGACCAAGTCACCCGTCTGGACAAGAGTCATCTGGCGCACCGCGTTCCACGACAGAATCGTCTGCCCCTCTAGTGTCCCGCCGTTCAGAATCATCTGGTAGAACCGGACCATATCCTGAGCGGTCGAATAAAGTCCTCCCGAAGGGTTCGGTTTGGTGTCGGGACTCAAGTCAAACAGCCAGTGAGATCCCGGTTCGATTCCCCGCTTGTCCGCAGTTGGCTGATACAGCTTCGCCAGCCGCTTCGCTTGTTCTTCGCTCGGGCGGAACGACGTGTCCTTCATCTGCAACGGCTGGAAAATCCGGTTCGCCAGAAAGTCGTCGAAGCTCTTTCCTGAGACGATCTCCACAACCCGGCCGGCGACGCTCAAGCCCGGCCCGTATTGCCACTTGGTCCCCGGGTCAAACGCCAAGGTGGTCTTCGACAACACTTCCGCCGTGTTCGCCAGCGTCCCCTGATTCTTCTGGTCGCTCACCAGTCCGTTGGTGTGCGTCAGACAATCGCGAACGGTGATCTCGCGGGCCGGCTTCTTCCCCTCGGCGAGCGTTGTTTGCGCGAACGCGGGAATGTACTTCGAAACCGGATCGTCGAGACTCAGTTTCCCTTCGTCGACCAGAATCATCACCGCCGCCGCCGTGATCGGCTTGGTCATCGAAGCGATGGCGAAGAGTGAGTCTTTCGCCATCTCGCGATTCCCCGCGATGTCGGCGTGTCCCACCGCGTCGTGATACACCACACGACCACGCCGCGCCACCAGCGTCACCACTCCCGCGACCTGTCTTTCGGTGATGTAGCGCTTCATCCGGTCGTTGATTTTCGCGAGGGCGGCGGCGTCCATTCCCGACTCGGCCGGATTGCCCGCCGTCACCAGTCCCGCGTCGCGATGCGCCAGCGTGATCAACACGTCCTGCGGATTTTCGGACAACACCAACCCCCGCCAACGAACCTCCTGCGCGACCGTGTTGGAATGCAGTTGCAAGCCGATCGGCCCGGCGTCACACAATTCGGGCTGCGGATCCGACCAGTCGGCGACCAGCGTTCCATTCACAACATGTCGAATCCGCCGGCCACTCGCCAGAATCTCCATCTTGTTCCAGTCGTGCTGAACCCCCACGCGTTTGGCGACTCCCAGCGTGTCTTGAAAGATGCTGTTGCGGCGGAACAGGTCGTAATAACCGTATCCCGAGGGATACATCACCAGATGCCCCTGATAGCTGAATGGATCTCCTCCCTTTTCCACGTTGCGTCCCCACAGAGCGATTCCGGAGTGCATTTCGCTGGTGACGAGCTGGCTTTCGAACACGAGCCGAAAATTCCGGTATTTGCGCGCCGTCACCAGATAGGTGCTGGCGGCGGGGGCGTTGTCGGCGGAGTTGCGTCCGACGATCTCTCCGTCCTCCACCGAAAAGAGCTTCCCTTTCTGTCCATCCCAACCACTGAGATCGCGGCCATTGAACAGTCGCACCGGCAATTCCCCCTGTGGGAAATGCGGGATCTGGTCGGTACTCCAGTCCCCCGCGCGGGCGGCGTGAGACAACAGAGCGAGTGACAATCCACAAACCAGTAATCGGAGCGAGCGGGCGAGCAAGGCAAAGTCTCCTGAGCACGATCGAGACGTGGTTGACCCGGAATCGGTTGTCGACACAAGGTGTCGACGCACCGTCGCCGGATTGTGCCAGATCGCGAACACAGGGGGAAGCCACTACAAGATCGTGACAAGTCCTCGTTCCCAAGCTCTGCTTGGGAACGCATCGTCCGAAGCTCTGCTTCGTAAAAGCATCGCAAAGAGCGTTGACGCCGCCGCTGAATTGTTTGCCGCCCGAAGCAGAGCTTCGGAATGGTGCGTCCCCAAGGAGACCTTGGGAACGAGATCGTTAAGGGTGCGTTCCCAAGGAAACCTTGGGAACGAGATCGTTTATCGACTTCCAGCCGATTCCGCAGCTTGTCAGACTGATAGCGTTTCCATCAGCGAGATCGTTCCGCCGCAGACAGACTGCCCGGAATGGTATCTGTTCGCGCGACTTTCGCCCGGGTGCGACCGATGACCGAGAAGCCAATCGATTTTGATCCGCGTGAGACGGCAATGGAAACCTCCGATGCGGAACTCGATCCACAGGCGACGTGGGTTCCCCAGGATCCAACTCCTCCCGCCCCAAATGACAGCGACTCGTTCTCTATCGGCGAGGGGCATTCGAGTGTGTTGCAGTCGCTGGGGCAAACACTCGATTGTGTCCCGCATGTCCAACTGCCCGACACCGCACCATTTCCCGCGCATCCCACGACTCCTTCCACTCCGGTCCAGCCACCCACCAATGAAGTCGGCGGTCGGTATCAACTGCTGGGGAAAATCGCCCAGGGTGGTATGGGGGCGGTTCTGCTGGGGAGGGATACCGACCTGGGACGCGATCTGGCGATCAAGGTGTTGCTCGAATCGCACAAACAGAATCCCGAAGTGGTGCGGCGATTCATTGAGGAGGCGCAGATCGGCGGCCAGTTGCAGCATCCGGGAATCGCCCCGGTGTATGAACTGGGTCAGCTCGCCGACCGCAGTCCGTTCTTCAGCATGAAGTTCGTGAAAGGGCAAACGCTGTTCGAGTTATTGGAGCGACGAGCCGAGCCGGCTGATGGCCGTTCCCGGTTTGTCGGAATCTTCGAACAGATCTGCCAGACCGTCGCCTATGCGCACAGTCGCGGAGTGATTCACCGTGACCTGAAGCCGGCCAATGTCATGGTGGGGGCGTTTGGTGAAGTCCAGGTGATGGACTGGGGGCTGGCGAAGGTGCTGGCCGAATCGAGTCGGGGGGGTGAACGACCCGATCGCGACGTGAAACCCGCGACGACATCGGTTCAAACCCGCCGCACTCTGGAGGGGGATTCCCAGACGGGCGCGGGGACCGTCACCGAAATGGGACGGGTGATGGGGACACCCGCCTACATGCCCCCCGAGCAAGCGCGGGGTGAGATCGATCGGCTCGACGAACGCTGTGACGTGTTTTCGTTGGGGGCGATTCTGACGCAAATCCTCACCGAGAAGCCCCCGTATCTGGGACCGACGGGATGGAGCATTGTCGAACTGGCGACGCGCGGCGAACTCGCCCCCTGTCTCGCGCGACTCGACGCCTGTGGTGCCGACCAGGAATTGATTGGTCTGGCGAAAGAGTGTCTCCAGGTCGATCCGGCCAACCGTCCGCGCGACGCGAGTGTGGTGGCGCAACGTGTGACCGATTATTTGCGGTCGGTGGAATCGCGGTTGCGGGCGGCGGAAATGGAGCGGGTCGCACAGACCGCCCGAGCCGAGGAAGAACGCAAGCGACGTCGCGTGACTTTGGCTCTGGCGACTTCGGTAGTCCTGCTGTTAAGTCTCGCCGGTGGGAGCTGGATGTGGATTCAAACCACCCAGTCACAACGGCGCGCGGTGGCGACCGCCAAGTTTCACAAGGTGTTGAACGCCGCTCAACTGCATCGGGGACTCGCTGACGCGGGCGAGCTGGCGACTCAGCAAGCGGAATTGGAAAAGGGGATTCTGAACGCCGAAGAGGCGGTGGATCTCGTTCGACAGGAATCGCTCCCGCCCGAGTTGCGGGAGAGTGCCACCCAACTGCTCGCGGAGTTGCAAGGGCGGTCGGACAACGTTCGCACTCAAATCGAACAGGCGGCGTCCGACAAGGCGTTGCAGAATGAACTGGAGATGATCCGTCTGAGCCAGGCGGATGGCGGGAATACGAATCGCGGCGGCCGACTGGCAGGTGACCGACGCGCCGGCGATTCCCAGCGGATGGCCGGCTACGAGTATTTCGATATCACGTCGGCGGCGGAACGTTATGCGCGGGCGTTCGAACAAGCGGGACTCGATGTACCGGCGCTCGCGACCTCTGACTTGGCCGCCCGGGTCGAACGGTCGGCGATTCGCGAAAGCCTGATCGCGGCACTCGACAACTGGGCCCGATCGGTACCCCGTCCCACGCTGAAACAGTTTCACGACGCGTATTCGTCGAAAGACTGGGAGATGGCGATTTGGAGTGGGGGGCAAATTGTCAAACAGACTCCCGGAGACGCCGAAACCTGGTTGAAGCTTGCTCCCTTGGTCGTGCTGGCGGAGGGAGATGCCGCGTATCGCCCCTTCTGTGAGCGGATGGCGCGGCAGTTCGCCTCGTCAACCGACAGTCGGCAAATCGAACAGACGCTCAAGGCGTGTCTCTTGCGGCCTGATGCTGTCGAATTGAGTTCCTTGCCACGCGAGCGACTGGTCGCGGCACTCGATGGGGCGACGGTATCACAGGACTTGTTCGCGTGGTTCTGGTTCGCGCGGGGGTTGCTGGAGCTCCGCGGCGGCGACGCGAAGGAAGCGCTGCGCTGTCTGGATGAGGCGGAAGAGAACCGCCCCAACAATTTTGCGAAAGTGGAGATTCTGGCGGTGCGGGCGATGGCTCGCCAGCAGCTTGGACTGGTGATCGAGGCGCGCGGCGATTTGCGGGAGGCGGAAGAAAGTCTCGCGCGCCTGACAAGAGATATTCGCAATCGGTCCGATCACGATCTTTTGATTTCCCGGATCCTGCTGGATGAGGCGCAAACGCAGGTTGGAGAACAGCCGCTTGTCGTTAGGGAACCCCAATTGGGCGAAGCGGTCGCCGCCGCTTTGACCAGCGAGGTGCCACCCAGCGATCACGCCGACGCGGTTCGGGATGAAGCGTTGCGGTCGAAGCTGTTCGACGTGGCGGACGCGGCGGATTCCAGCGATTGGCGGCGCACCGTGCGAGCCGCGCTCCGTTCCAATCAGTCGCACGTGTTACGTGAACTCTCCAACCGTGACGAAGCGCGACGGCAATCTCCCGAATTGATCGCCTGGCTGGGAGAGGCGCTCCGCGGTGCGGGTGAGGTTCAGGCGTCGATTGAGTTGTTGCGGAATGCCCAGGACGCGCACCGGGGGGATTTTTGGCTGAATTATGAATTGAGTGAAAGCCTTGTCCAGCGCGGAGAATGGGTTGAAAGCGTCGGTTTCGCCCGTGCCGCTCTGGCCCAGCGTCCGAAGAGTTCCGGGGCGCTCTGGACACTGGCCAAGGCGATCGCGGCGACCGGGAAAGCCGACGAATCGCTGCGACTGTTTCGACAACTGATCGAACGGTTGTCGCAGGACGAGGGGCTGGCCAACCGGGCGGCATGGTGTACCGATCTGGGGGTTTCGTTTTCGCGCAAGGGACAGTGGAACGACGCGATCGCCGCCTATCGCACCGCGATCTCGATCAGCCCGAACGCGGCGGGGGCGTACATCAATTTGGGGGTGGATCTGGCAAATCTGGGCAAACTCGACGAGGCGGTCGAAGCGCTGCGCACCGCGGCGAAACTCAACCCCACCGATGTGATCTCCCGCAGCAACCTGGGGGAGATTCTGAAGCGCCAGGGAAAAATGGAGGAAGCGATCACCGAGTTCCAGGCCGCGCTCGCCCTGGATCCGTCGGATGCGGTGGGGCGGGTGAACTACGGCATTGTACTGTGGGAAGCGGGTCGCTCCGAAGAAGCGCTCGTTGAATTTCGGGCGGCGATCACGCTTGATCCCCAAGACCTCGACGCGCGGCTCAGTCTGGGAAATGTGTTGTCGGCGCAGGAGAAACTCGACGAAGCGGCGACCGCCTATCGCGCCGCGATCGAAGTCCATCCCGAGTCAACAACGGCCCACTTGAAACTCGGATTCGTTTTTCAACGGCAAGGAAAACTCGCCGAGTCGAACGCGGAGTATCGTTTGGCGATTGAACTGGATCCGAAAACTCCCTTCGCGCAGACCAATCTCGCCTTGAATTTTTTGGCGATGGGAAAGTACGAAGAGGGGGTCGTGGCGTGCCGGTCGGCGATCGAGGCCGACCCGACGAGTACGGATGCCTTTGGCATTCTGGGAGTGCTACTCGGCAATCTGGGAAGAATGGACGAGGCGATTGTCGCCCTGCGTAAGGCGGGGGAACTCGATCCCAACAATTTCAGTGCCTGGATGAATCTGGGGGCGGCGTGTCGATCGCAAGGAGATTTCGAACAGGCAATCACCGCGTTCCAGGCAATCTTGAAACTCAATCCGGAGGACGCCGAGACAGAGCAGCAGCTTCTCCGCGCGTATGCCGCCCTGGGTCGATGGAAAGAGGCGATCGAATTGGGACGCGGTCAGATCGAGAAACAACCCAAGGATTCGGAATCCTGGCTGCGACTGGCCCCGATTCTGATCCAGTCGAAGAACGAGGCCGACTATCGGGAATTGGCCGCGGGGATGCTGAAACAGTTTGGCGGGACGAAAGACCCGCAAATGGCCGAGCGGATGTGCAAGGCGTGTCTGCTGCTCGCCGACGGAGTGGATGTGACGTTGCTTCCCAAAGCGACGCTTGAGAACGCGCTCGACAAAGGCACCCCGCCCGACTGGCTGCTCCCCTGGGCCTGGTTCGCACGCGGGCTGCTCGCGTATCGCAGTGGGGACGCGAAGTCGGCGATCGACGCGGTGAATACGTCACTCGGGCATCAGCCCAATGACAACGGCCTCGCTCTGAATTACGCCTTGCGTTCGCTCGCCAAGAGCCGACTGGAACAAAACGAGGGAGCGCAGGCGGATCTGGAGAAGGCCAAGAAGTTGATCGACCGCCTGCTGGCCGATTTCAACAACCATGGCCATCACGACCTGCTGATCGCCCAAATTCTGTTGCGCGAGGCGGAATCGCGAGTGAACAAGACAGCGGATGAGAGCAATTAGGTGGAACAGTGTTTCAGTTTACCCCAACGGGGTTGGATCCCATAGCCCAGGGTTGGTCGAGCGGAGCGAGACCCACCCTGGGTTTTAGAATCGTCACCGAGCCGTACCCTGAAAGGGTTCCATCCCGGCCGCACGCGGGAACAACTCGTCGATTTCCGGAACGAATCCATGAGCCATTAGTGGTTCGACTTGTCCGAAGGATCTCACAAGCCACGAAATTGCCCTTGAACAGTCGCCTACCGTTTCAATAGAAGCAGACTCCGGTCGGCCGCGAATTCCTCCATTCTCCATTCAAATCGGGGAAAACGCTGCGCAAAGGGATGTAGCCCACAGTCCATCACGTCGCAATCGGGTTTACACGCCGGGCATTCTTTGAAATTGCACAGGTGCCCGTGGTATTCATCGGAGCCGACGGCGAACAGGGCGATGCAGACCTGGTGATGCGCGACCCCGTTGCCGGTTTCCTGTAGCAGTTTCTGGACGGCCCGCACGCGCGCCTTTTGAAGCGATTTCAAGTCGTCGAATTCCGTCAACCAGACCGCGAGATCAATGTGGTTGGTGATTGGGTACGCCAACTGTCGCGCATAACGAAAGGGTTCGCGGTTCTCCTTTTGCAGGGACAGGGGTGTTGCGAGACGGCCGTACAGAACCAGCCGTTCTACGTTCGCCATTTCCTTGAACTCCCTGGCCACGTAAACCGACGCGATACGGAACTTGTGATAGTCCAACTGGCGACGTTCGTTTTCAAGTTCCACGAGTTCGTCGGTATGTTCCTCCAAATCACGACGCTCAAATCCCCGGTAATGCTGGGCCGTGACGTGTTCCGCGACGAGTTCGTCCGTGAGGTCGGCTGGATCAATGTCGTCGTCAAGTTCCAACTCCGAACGAATTTCCGCAGTCAAGCGTTGATACCATTCCTCCTGACGACGACTTTGCTGTTCCGCCAGAACAC
Source organism: Planctomicrobium piriforme (assembly GCA_945860955.1). Taxonomy (GTDB): domain Bacteria; phylum Planctomycetota; class Planctomycetia; order Planctomycetales; family Planctomycetaceae; genus UBA10511. The sequence goes on along the minus strand of CAMATH010000063.1, from coordinate 9,314 downwards.
CGACCCGTTCGCCATAGCCCTCGACCCGCTGTCGCGATGCGCGCAGAAAGTGTTCCACGTCGATCGGTATCCGATCGTCAAACACACTTCCATTCTTCGAGTTCATCGCACTTTCCACACTTAAGCCAGAATCCCCGGAACCAACTTGCCGTGGACGTCCGTCAGTCGATAGTCGCGCCCCTGGAAGCGGAATGTCAGTCGGGTGTGATCAAAACCCAACAGGTGCAACAGCGTGGCGTGCAGGTCATGGACATGAACCGGGTCGGCCGCGACGTTGAAACCGAATTCATCTGTGCTGCCATGCGTATGCCCCGGCTTCACCCCGCCACCCGCCAGCCACAGGCTGAAACAGCGGTTGTGATGGTCGCGGCCGTCGTTGCCCCCTTGAACCATCGGCGTTCTTCCGAACTCGCCCCCCCAGATGACAATCGTGTCGTTGAGCAGACCCCGCTGCTTGAGGTCGGTCACCAGCGCGGCACTCGCCTGATCGGTGTCGAGAGCGTTCTGCTTCACGCCCGCCGTCAGGTTGCCGTGTTGGTCCCATGCCTCGTGAAACAACTGCACAAACCGCACTCCCCGTTCAATCAATCGACGCGCCAGCAGGCAGTTCCGCGCGAAGTTCGCCTCTTTGGGATCCTTGATGCCGTACCGTTCCAGCACCTCTTTCGGCTCCTTCGCGAGATCCATCAGCTCGGGTGCGCTCGTTTGCAGCCGATAGGCCATTTCGTAGCTCTGAATGCGGGCGGCGATCTCCGGGTCACCCACCGACTTGAGCGCCAGATCGTTCAACTGCCGCAATGTTCCCAGCGACTCACGCTGCGTTTCGTCGTCAATCCCCTTCGGGTTCGACAGGTAGAGCACCGGATCCCCCGTGTTGCGAAACGGCGTTCCGCCGTACATCGTGGGCAGAAACCCGCAACCATAATTGCTGGCACCGCCGCTCGTCCCTTTGGCGCTTGTCAGCACCACGTATCCCGGCAGGTCGGCCGACTCGCTTCCCAGACCATACAGCGACCACGAGCCAAAGCTCGGCCGACCGAATTGCTGCGATCCTGAGTTCATCATGATCTGCGCCGGGGCGTGGTTGACCGCCTCGGTTTGCAGCGTGCGGATCAGGCACAAGTCGTCGGCGATCTTCGCGGTGTGCGGCAGAACCTCGCTCAGTTCCATCCCGCACTGTCCGTGTTTTTCAAACTTGAACTTCGGCCCCAGGAGCGCCGAATTGGGATTGATGAACGCCGCGCGATATCCTTTGAGTAGCTCCGCGGGAGGGAGTTGGCCGTTCCGTTTTGTCAGTTCGGGTTTGTTGTCGAACAACTCCAGATGGCTCGGCGCGCCCGCCTGGAAGATGTAAATCACCCGCTTCGCCTTCCCCGTGAAGTGCGGCTGACGGGGAGCCAGCGGATTGGGGGAGGCATCGCCGCCTCGCGCCGTTTCACCGGCGTACAACGACCGGGCGGCGATTCCCGCCAGACCGACGCCACAGTCTCTCAAGAACCACCGGCGACTCAACAACCGCGCCCGGGCGGCTTGCAATTCCTGGCTGATGTTCATGGTACGACTCAATTCTTCGTCATGGTTTCGTCAAGATTCAGCAGCACGCGCGCGACCAGAGTCCACGCGGCGGCGTCTTGTGGTGTGGTGTTCGGAGGTAGCGCAGGCAGGGTCGCCGGATCTCCCGTCGTCACTTCGCGCGGGTTGAGCCAGCCGTCGGCGATCCGCTTCCGTCGCGATTCGAGCAGGGTCAAAATCGCGTCCCGTTCCGCCGGCGTGGGTTGTCGCAGAGTGCAGAGAGAGAACGCCCGTGACGCCCGGTCGGCGTCGGTCGCTCCCCCTTCCTTCAACACCCGCAGCGCCAGCGCCCGGGCCGACTCCACAAAAATCGTCTCGTTCAGCCCCGTCAGCGCCGCCAGGGGAGTGTTCGACCGGATTCGGCGGGCACAGGCGAAGTCCCCGTTGGGGGCGTCGAAATTCGACATCACCGGGTCGGGCATCGACCGTTTGCGGAATCCGTACACGGTCCGCCGATACCGCTCGGCCCCCTCTGCGGGCTTCCAGTAGCCGGGGTAGACGTAGTTGTAATCGAGCACGTTTTGAGGAACCGGGGGAATCACACCGGGGCCACCCATTTTTGCGGTGAGCAGTCCCGAGACTGCAAGCGCGATGTCGCGCACCACTTCGGCGTCGGCGCGAAACCGGGGGCCGCGGGCCAAGAGGGCGTTGCGCGGATCTCGTTCCAATTGGGCCGCCGTCGCGGCGGACGACTGCTGATACGTCGCGCTCGTGACAATCGTCGCGATCAGGTGCTTTCGGCTCCAGCCATGCTCCATGAAATCGACCGCCAGCCAGTCGAGAACATCGCGGTATTCGGGGACCGCAGCACGGGTTCCAAAGTCCTCCGCCGTCTCGACCAGCCCGACTCCAAAAATCGACTGCCAGACACGATTCACTTCCACCCGCGCAGTCAACGGGGATTTCGCGTCCGCCAGCCAGCGGGCGAATCCGAGTCGATTTTGAGGCGCGCCGACCGGGAAGGGATGAAATGCCGCCGGCACGTGAGGCTCAACCACATGTAGAGGCCGATCCCAGTTTCCACGATCCAGCAAATGGGTCGGACGGGGGTCGGCAGGGTCTCGGTCCGCCAGGTGCAGAATTGATGTCCCCGCTTGCGACGACGATTTCCACAACGTCGCGATTTCATCATGGAACGGTTTCGCCTCGGGGATGCCGGCCCTCCAGGCGGCCAACAGGATCGCGGTCTGCTGGGGTGTGCGTCGGTCGGCCGGCGTTTGCAACGCCAGAATCGCGGCGTGATCGACCGGCGGCGCGATGGGAGCCGCCTGCCGGGTCAGACTCACCCGGCAACATCCCAGCATGTCTCCCATTCGCATCACGAATTTGAACTGCGTTCCCTCCGGCGCGTTGACCGGTTGCTCGAACTGCAGCACCGCGACCGACGGCTGATTTCGCAATCCCATGCCACGGTCCGAAAGCCACGTCGAATCGTCGGTCCCGTCGATCAGCAACCCGACCGGCCCGCGCGGCTTTTTGCCGTCGGGCTGCTTCTGTTCGGGTTCTGAAAAGTCCGCCGTCGCGTTCACCAGTTTCAGCTTCTCCCAATCATTGCTCCCCGGCTTTTTGAGGAACGCCTCGACTTCGTTGATCGCCCAGGTCCCCAGTCGGCTGCGCCCGGGTCCATTGTGGGGCAGATCGCGGTGAGTCAGCGCTTCCAGCCTCACGCCGGTCACCCCGTCCAGTTTGGGCACGCCGATGAAGAACACATCGCCGCTGGTGTGTCCTTTCATCAGAATCGATTTGTCCGCTTCCTGGGTCGGGTGATTCAGACCACTGATACTTCCCAGTTCGATCGTCTCCAGCGGTTCCCAGACAATCTGCTGACTGAGCAGATTCTGTTGCCAATCGGCGAATTCGCGCTCCCACTGGGGCCGGGTCGCCCGCCAGCGCCGCTCGGCGTCCTCGACCTTCAGGCGGATGTCGGCGAGTTGCTTCTGCTGGTCGGCGGTGTAGACCCAAGATTGCGCTTCATACGTGTTGTTGAGGTACGCGAACATGCCGTAGTATTCGTCGTGCGTGAGCGGGTCGAATTTGTGCGTATGACACTGGGCACACTGCGTCGACAGCCCCAGAACGGCTTTCCCCACACAATCGATGCGGTCGAACATCTCGACCATACGGAACTGCTCGGCGACAATCGCTCCCTCTTCGTTGATCATGCTGTTCCGCAGGAACCCGGTCGCGATCACCTGCGATTGCGTCGCCTGGGGGAGCAGGTCTCCCGCGATCTGCTCGATCAGAAACTGATCGTAGGGCATGTCTCGATTGAACGCGTCGATCACCCAGTCGCGCCAGGCCCACTGCTCGCGCTGCACATCTTTTTCGTAGCCATTCGTGTCGGAATAGCGGGCGACATCCAGCCAGTGCCGGGCCCACTTTTCGCCAAACCGCTCGCTGGCCAACAGCGTCTTGACTGTCGCTTCGACCCCGATCTTTTCGAATGTCGCCAATTCTTCAGGGGTCGGCGGAAGTCCGATCAGGTCGAGGTAGAGCCGCCGGCACAGGGTGGCCGAGTCGGCTGGCCGCGACGGCGCAATTTCGAGCGACTTCAGATGCGAACGGACGAACGCGTCGATCGGGTGAGGCGTGCCAACAGCGGGAACCGCTGGCTTTTGTGGTGTGGAGAACGCCCAGTGCGTTTCGTATTTCGCCCCCTCCGCGATCCACTGTTTGAGCGTTTCGATCTGTTTGGGTGAAAGGGGTTTGTTGTGGCTTCGAGGGGGCATCACCTCCGATTCGTCGGCGGACAGAATTCGGCGGAGCAGTTCGCCGTCGTCGGTTTTGCCCGGGACAATCGCGGGGGTACCGGATTCGCCACCCTTGAGGGCATTCTCCCGTAGATCGAGCCGCAAACCGCTTTTGCGGTCATTTGCGTCGACACCGTGGCAGGCGTTGCAATGTTCGTTCAGAATCGGCTGGACCTCGCGTTGAAAATCAACCGGCGGAGCCCCCCGCAGGTCACTCGCCAGCGGGACCAGCAGCAGGAATGCGAGAGCGCACAAACGACGAGGCATGTTCGGAGAATCTCGGCAACAGGTGTGATGCGACGCGGCGGACCCACGTCCAATCGACGGGTGCTTGTGCATCGTAACCGGGGAGAAGACCGAGGGCCAGTTTCCGGAGACGACGCAGGATTGGAGTTCGAATGCTGGGACGTCAATCAATACGCGTGATCGGAATGCCAGCGAGGGGACGGGAAGGCGAGGCTCCTGCCGAGTAATTTTAGTCGCGGCACGCGACAGGTAGTGTCGAGGAACCGCGTCTCGGGAGGGCGAAGCTCCTGCTGAGCCGCCAGTGTGCTTTCGAGCGCAATACGAAGTTCTCCGGGCAGCCATCGAACCACGTTCCCTCGGAAGCCGCCGCTGGATTCGCGGTGGTACAAACGTGTGGTGAAGAGGAACTGGCTATCCGTCGACGCTTCCGACCGGCACCTGCGGTGCGTCTAGGCGAGCCGCGGAGCGTCTCGCCGACAACGAGTTCCTCGGAATCCGCCGGGGCATTCGCCCGGCTTATTACAAACGACACGACGAGCCCCCGGTCCGGTGCAGCAGAGGGTTATCCGCGGTCGCTGTCATTCACGTTTGGCGACTTCGATCCTAATAAACTCGGGAAGGTACGACGGCGTACAGTTCTTGGCAACATGCTCGTCCTTGTAGAGCCCCAGTGCCTTCCCGAGTTTGATACATCGGGAACGAAATTCGGGCTCGTGAACGCCAATTTGGCCAGCACAGAAATTCATCGCCCACTGAACTTCGGGTTCTGCAATCGCCATCTCGCTTTCCAGGGAATCAAGCAGCTCTGCGCTGTTGGCGGGAGGAGTTTGCCCTACCCAGCGCAAGCGCGCTTGGTGATACCAGAAGCAGCGGCGCAGGATGGGAGAAGGATTATTCTCCCACGTCGAGATCAAGGCGACAAGTTTCTTGTTTTTGGTGAGTTGGTTCGCCAACAGCCAATCCGCCAATTGGTTGCGTTCCTCCGCGTCGTGTCGAAGCATGTCGGTGGCAAGCTGATTGATGACATCCGCTGTGAGGAGTTTCGGATCGAATATGAGCGTCGAGAGTAGACGCGGGTAATATTCATCCGTCGACCAGAGCTCCGTTGCCAGATCGTGATCCTTCTTGATCTCGCTGCCACGCTTTTTTAGGTCACCCATCTTCGGGCTTCCGCGAGTGATCTCGGCGGCAAGTTTCGATGCTCGTGGCGATAAAGCCATTTTGTCGTCACCTTGTCCAAGGAAGAGATTCGTCAACTCATTTCCGCGATGCCGGAAAAGGGAACCCATCGGCTGATCGTGGGACTACTATCCGGCACTGGCATGCGGATTTCGGAATGCTGTCAATTGCGGGTCTGTGATCTGGACTTTGACCGGGCGCAGATCGGGATTCGTGGAGACAGTGAAACCCCGAAGGGCGGTGTTTCGGTTCTCGAACAAAAAGGAGGCGAAATGGCCGCCGTTCCGTGGTTATTGTAAAAGAGGCGTGTCTGGGCGGCAATTGCCCTGAGTCCTTTGGAAGTCCCGTGAAATCAACAACCGAGTACCTCACCTTTGAATTCCCACATCGTGTGGGTTTCATCAACATCACGCCCCGGGTCGAGGAGATCGTCCGCGCGAGTGGCGTTCAGGAGGGGCTGGTGCTGGTCAATGCGATGCACATCACCGCGAGTGTCTTCATCAACGACGACGAACCGGGGCTGCACGCCGACTACCAGAAATGGCTGGAAAGGCTCGCGCCGTTTGATGCTTCGCCGCAGACGTATCAGCACAACCGTACGGGCGAGGACAACGCCGATGCTCATCTGAAGCGGCAAGTCATGGGCCGGGAGGTTGTCGTCGCCATCACGAAGGGTAAACTGGATTTCGGCCCGTGGGAGCAAATCTTCTACGGCGAGTTCGACGGCCGGCGGCCCAAACGGGTGCTGGTCAAGATCATTGGGGACTAGTTTCGGAGGCTCCATGAAGCCCACGCTTCTCATTCTCCTCGGCGTTGCCGTGGTTGTTTTGGCGGCTGTCTTGATCTGGCAGATGATGCGGGATCCTCCCGCACCCCCGTCCCGTTCGGCAGTCTTCAGAATGACGGTTGATGACGCTTTTGCCCTGAAGGAGCAGGGGAGCGTCGTGGTCGTTGGTGTTGTCTCCGAAGGTGAGGTCAGGCCCGGCGATGTTCTCTCTGTTCAGACAGCACATGCTCAACTGCGAGTGGTGGTCAAAGCCCTTGAAGCCTTCCACAAGCCGGTTAAGCGAGGCAAAGCTGGCGACAGGATTGGAATCATGCTGACAGGAGCCAATAAGGAGCAGATCAGTTCAGGCGACCTGTTGGTGTCAGCCGAATGACCGCAGCAACTTGATGATCTGCATCGGGTGCGGTAGCCGAACCGGCTCAGGGTTTCTCAGGCCTCGGTGTGCGTTTTCCCCTGCTGCCGGAGTTTGACCGCCTTGGCAACCATCTGGGCGTCGACGGCGCGTAGGCGTTCGGGGATTGGCTACCCGGTGGCGGAGTGGCGGAGTATAGGCCGTTCAGGAGTATCCGCAGCGGGGATGGTCAATGCGACGCACATCACCGCGAGTTTCTTAATCAACGACGATGAACCGGGGCTGCACGCCGACTACCAGAAATGGCTGGAGCGACTCGCGACGTTTGAGGCTTCGCCGCAGACCCACCAGCGCAATCGCACGGACGAGGACAACGCCACCGCTCATCTGAAACGGTTAGGGATGGATTCGGATCCAGCAGCCCGCGGTCGGTCCGACGCCACCATTCGTGTCGCCTGCTAAACCCTTCAGCAGGCGTGCCAATTGCGGAAAAAATCGGCAGCTTTCCACTCGGACGAATTGGCGTAACACATTGTTTGGTAGTTACTTACGATATTTTGTCAAGCTGTAGTGATTGTGTGGGTCGTGCCCGGGGCACCGGTTCGTTCGCGTGATCGGGGCGTGTCGCAAGTGGCACAGGCGGTTCATTCGATAAGTTGCGTCAGACCTGATCTTGTGCGATGTGCTCCGCGAGAAGCGATCAGGTGATTCAAAATGCGATCGACACGGTTCCCCGGGATGTTCGCCAGGGACGGCGTCCGGGTCTGACTCACCCCCGGTCACTGTGTCACCTCCGCTGTCGTGATCGGTCGCATGTGTACGGATACCCATTTGAGGAGCGAGCGACATGTTTCTTGGATCGAAAACTTCGATGCTGTTGCGTTGGTTGCGAGCCGGTGCCATTGCTGGTGCCGTCGGAATGACCGTCACCGCCGCCGCTGACGCTCAGGATCGCTCTGCCAGCCGTTCTGCCGCTCGTCGGCAGGTTCGTCAGGTGCAGGGGGAAGACGTCCCGCCCCCAGTCCCGGTTGCCGACGAATTACCCACGGAAGCTCCGCTGGGATCGACCATCCCCGAAGCTCCCATGGCAGGGCAACAGGCTCCCTCGTTTTATCAGGCCGACAACAAAGAACATCAGGCGGAACCCGCCCCCGATGAACCCTGGACGTTGACGAACCTGTTCGACAACGGCTGCGGCGAGAACATGCTGAAAGACAACGGCATCAAGCTGAGCGGGTGGTCGAGCTGGGGTTATGCCAGCAACCCCGACGGCTCGTTCATCGGGAACGGTGCGAGCGTCAATCAGCAGGAATGGGGCGGGTTCATGTTGAACCAGCAGTACATGTTCCTGGAGAAAGTCGCCGACGGGTCGAATGGCTTCGGCTGGGGCTTCCGTGTTGACGGCATGTACGGCCTCGACGGAAACGACGCCCAGGCGTTCGGCAATATCAATGCCGGGAAGTGGGATTATCTGAACGGTTTCGACCACGGGGCTTACGAATGGGCGCTGCCCCAGGCGTATGCCGAGCTGGCCTATGACAAGCTCAGCGTGAAGTTGGGTCACTTCTACACCCTGGTGGGATATGAAGTGGTGCCGACGACCGGGAACTTCTTCTTCACCAAGCAGTTGAACTTCTGGAACAGCGAGCCGTTCACCCATACCGGCGCCCTGGCGACCTACAAAGCGACCGACACGGTCAGCGTCAGCGGCGGTTGGGTCGCGGGCTGGGACACGGGCTTCTACCGCTACAACGGCGGCAGCGCGTTCCTGGGCGGAATGACCTGGAAGATCGACGACAAGACCGACTTCGTTTACTCGATGGTTGGTGGCAACCTGGGATGGCGCGGCAATGGTGCCGTCAACAGCTTCATCCTGTCGCACAAGTGGACCGAGAAATTCCAGACCGTCCATCAGTTTGACGTGTTGGGAACTGACCTGTCGACCACCTCGGCGGTGACCCAGGGACTGACCAATGGTGGTGTCCCCAACAATTCGACCGCATTCATCAACTACGCCTTCTACGACCTGACCAGCAAGGTCAAGATGGGGGCTCGTTATGAATGGTACAAGGCTGACGGAACGTCGTACAACACGATGACCGGTGGCTTCAACATTAAGCCGACGAACTGGCTGCTCATCCGGCCTGAAGTCCGCGGCATGTGGTCGCCCGGCAACCAGCAGGTCTACAACGGTGCGCATGGCTACAGCGGCCAACTGTTCAACCAGACCCTGTTCGCCCTCGACACCACGATCCTGTTCTAATCTTGTTGGCGACATTCGAGCCTTCCGCCCAGTCGGCGAGAGTCTCGAGGCGATCGCCACCTGAGTTCGACTGACACATGCCCCCCGAATCGCGATTGCGGTTCGGGGGGTTTTTGCGTTGGATTCCAAGAATGGCGGTCCATTCGACATCCATGCAGAGCCGCG
>CAMATH010000062.1 GCA_945860955.1 Planctomicrobium piriforme | reverse complement strand
AAAAAATAATCCAATTTTGAATGTAGTGGAAAAAACGGGGGGGCTCCCGTTGGAAATTAAGGACTTACGTCGACAGTTGGGGAACTCGGGCTAAGCTCTCCCGACAGCACCTGCCGATGTCTGTCGCACCGCTGCCGAGAAACAGTGCAGTGAAACTGTGATCAGTGATTGCGGTTGTCGGGTTGTGTCAACGCATCCCATCGCACAGCGCACAACGTAGCTTGTGAATTCAGACGTGCAATTTGTGCCGCGGAGACTACAATCTCCGGCTTCTAATCGCCCACCGGTCCGGCCGCAATTCGGGCTGGGATCTGATTTCGACTGGGATGAGTTTTCCAATCGCCGTGTCGGCGAATCACGAAGCCCAACATCCCGCTTTCCTCTCTACAAGGTTCAACCACGATGGCCACCGCTGAAGTCTCGACTCTCCCCTACAAAGTGAAGGATCTTTCGCTGGCGGAATGGGGCCGCAAAGAGATCGAGCTGGCCGAAACGGAAATGCCCGGCCTGATGTCATTGCGTAAAAAGTACGGTCCGCTGAAGCCGCTGGCTGGCGCGCGGATCGCCGGCTGCCTGCACATGACCATTCAGACGGCGGTTCTGATTGAAACGCTGATCGAACTGGGGGCCACCGTCCGCTGGTCGAGCTGCAATATTTTTTCAACGCAGGATCACGCCGCCGCAGCCATCGCCGCCAAGAATATCGCCGTCTTCGCCTGGAAGGCGATGAGCGAGCAGGAATTCGACTGGTGTATCGAGCAGACTCTGTTTTGGCCCGATGGGGAGCCGCTGAACATGATTCTGGACGACGGCGGTGACCTCACCGTCATGGTCCACAACAAGTTTCCGGAATTGCTCGCGGGGATTCGTGGAATCTCGGAAGAGACAACCACCGGGGTCCACCGTCTGTATCAGATGCACCGCGAAGGCAAACTCGCTGTCCCCGCGATCAACGTCAATGATTCGGTCACCAAAAGCAAGTTCGACAACCTGTATGGCTGTCGGGAATCGCTGATCGACGGAATCAAACGCGCCACCGACGTGATGGTCGCGGGTAAGGTCGCTGTCGTTTGTGGTTATGGCGACGTGGGCAAGGGTTGCGCCGCGGCCCTGCGGAACTTTGGTGCCCGCGTCATCGTCACCGAAATCGATCCCATCAATGCCTTGCAGGCCGCGATGGAAGGTTACCAGGTCACCACGCTCGACGACGTCGCCGCCACCGCCGACATCTTCGTCACCACGACCGGCTGCTGCGACATCATTCGCCCCGAGCATCTCGACGCGATGAAAAACGAGGTGATCGTCTGCAACATCGGCCACTTCGATATCGAAATCGACATGGCGTATCTGAAGAGCCGCAAGGATGTAACCAAGGTCAACATCAAGCCCCAGGTCGACAAGTTCGTCTACCCGAATGGCAAGGCGATCATCATCCTCGCCGAAGGTCGGCTGGTAAACCTTGGTTGTGCCTCCGGACACCCGTCGTTCGTGATGTCGAACAGCTTCACGAATCAGGTGCTGGCCCAAATCGCGCTGTGGGACGAAAAGGCTGATTTCGCGTTGGGCGTCCACGTGCTGCCCAAGCACCTCGACGAAGAAGTCGCCCGGCTGCATCTCGACAAGCTCGGCGTGAAGCTCACCAAGCTCACGAAGAAGCAATCGGATTACCTCGGCGTCCCCGTCGCAGGGCCGTACAAGCCGGACCACTACCGGTACTAGCGCTTCGTTTTTCCGGTGCCAGTTTCCGGTGGATTTTTCTGTTGACTCCCTCAGGCTGTTCGTGACTCGAATGGCCTGTGGGAGTTTTTTATTACAACTGCCCGACCGAGTGCCAGAATTGGCGACCGTCCCAGCATCGATGTCCCATTACGCTCGCACGGCCGACTCCGGTTGGTAGCTGGCCGTTGCACCCGGCTGAGTTTGAAGCGGGCGGTTGTTTGGGGCGATCCGAGCCCATCGCAAACCACACCGCGTTCCCCCAACTGGATGTCGAATGCCGCCCCCCGTCGACTCAGAGTTTTCTGCCACCGTTTCCGAGCCGACCGCTCGAACCGGTTGGCGCGGGGTTATCGCGACTCTCGGCACGCTGGCGGCAGGGGGAGTCGGACTTGCATTTCTCGCCGGTTTTGCCGCGAGATTTCACTGGATCTGCGAATTATTGACTCATTTCCGGGCGCACGATTCCGCAAGCCTCGTGTTCATCAGTGTCGTTCTCCTGGCCTGCCGCGCCCGGCGACGTGGCATGTTGGCCCTCTTCACCGGATTGGCGATTGGTTCGACACTGCTTCCCCTTTATTGGGCGGTGCCGATCACGTCCGAATCGAATTGGCGACTCGTTTCGGTCAATGTGCATGCCGACAACCAAAACTACGCGGAATTCTTGAATTTCATTCAAGAGACCCAGCCTGATGTCGTCGTCGGACTGGAGATCAACGAGCGATGGGCTGATGTCCTGGTGAGTCTGTCTGACGTTTACCCCTATCAGAAACTCCAGCCGCAAACGGGAAACTTTGGAATCGCGATTATCAGTCGATTTCCGCTACGCGACGCCCGCGTGGAATGGCTGAGCGACCACAATCCCGCGATCTTCTCCCGCCTCCAATTGTCCGACGGTGTCGAGGTCACAGTCGTTGGCGCGCACCCGTTTCCACCAATGTCTGCGAAAATGTCAAACAGTCGCAATTTCCAGCTTGCCCAACTCGCTGGCCACGTGAAGCAACTCAACGGCCCCATCATCGTGGCGGGAGACTTGAACACGACATCCTGGTCACCGGCCTTCATCGACTTCGTCGACGAAACGGGCCTCACGGACTCTCGCGCGGGTTTCGGCAACCAACCGACGTGGCGATCCCCACTGAGTCCTGTTGGGATCGCCATTGATCACGCGCTCGTGTCGGAAGACGTTGGTGTCGTGAATCGGCAGTTGGGACGGGATATTGGATCCGATCACCGCCCCATTGTGATCGACTTCGCCCGCTGAGTGTCCGTCCAAGAACAAATCCGTCGGGCGCAACCGGATCTCCGCGCAGAATCTTAGCCGCCCGCGAGGCTTGACGATCAGCCACTCCCGCCGCAAGCGGGCGGGATGAGTTGGACAGGCTTTGAGCGGTCTGTTTTCGTAGCGGTGCGAATGTCGCGCAGCAGGTGAAGGAGATCGGTGGCGAATCTGCGACGTCTCGATTGCGACACAGAACCGTGCCACGCCCTGTGGACGGTGAATCTGACACCACTCTGGTACCGCGAATGACTCGGATGGTGCAACCGGCTGAACGCACCCAAACGATTATCGACTCGAATGTCAGTGATGCGCACCAACGCCATCGACACGCACCTGAGCGCAGATCTGAGGCCCCTGCCCCTCAAGGGGGCAGAGGTCTCAAGTGCAAAATGTCTCAATTGGTGCTGCACTCGGAATAAGTTCCACGCTACAGACGACTCTCACTTTCGCCACCCAGATCGCGGCTCGATTCGCGTCTACCGAGCCTTCACGTCATAACACAGCAGACTGTCCTGCTCACGAATGTAGAGCTTACCGTCAAGAATCACGGGTTGAGTCCAACTGGGGCGGTCGCCGCTCCCGGGTACTTTGAACGAACCGACCTCGGTGTAGGCTGCGGGATCGGCCTTCACCAATGCCATCGTGCCGTCGGCGAAATGCACGTAGAGCCGACCATCGGCCGCTGTGACGGCGGCAGAGCCTTTGCCCGAACCGCGGGAATTCCACTTCACTTCGCCGGTCAGCAGGTCGGCGCAATGGGGAATTCCCTTGTCGTCCGAATCGCCGTAGATGTAGTCACCAATCAGCACCACACCGCCGTGCTTATTTCCCAGAGCGGGCTTCAGGGGGTACTGCTTCTCGACTTTCACCTCGCCATTCGCGCCGGGAATCTGCTTGAGCAGCATCGCGCCGCGTCCGTAGCCAGCCACGAAGTAGACCAGATCCCCCCGCACAACGGGCGTCGGAATCACGGCGGTCGTGCGTTCGATCTCTTCCGCCCACAACAGCTTTCCATCACTGGCGCGGATTCCCAAAGGACCGCTACCGGTCGACTGCACGTAGACTTTGGTCTCTCCCACCTGGGTGATCACAATCGAACTGTGTCCCGCGCCACGATCCCCATCGCGAACCGTCGTCCAGAGAACCTCGCCGGTCAACTTGTTGAGCGCGACCACCGTCGCCTTGTCGCCCCCCGGGGTGCAGATCAGGCGGTCACCGTCGATCAACACCGATTCGCTATAGCCCCAGCCATCCGCTTTTTTCCCTTGCAGTTCGGAACTCAGGCTCTTTTTCCAGACCTGTTTGCCGTCTGCAGTGGCAATGCAGACCAGCAACCCCTGGGGTGTCACCGCGTAGACTCGGTCGCCATCAACCGTTGGGGTGCCCCGCGAACTCTGCCACGCCGGCTGTCCGGAATTCCAGGCGGGGCCGGTTTTTGACTTCCACAGTTGCTTTCCAGTCGCCACGTCGAACGCCACCAAGTATTCGTCGGCGTCGTCAGCAGTCGAGGGCTTGTCACCCAGGGTGTAGATTTTCCCGCCGGCAATCGCCAGGCTGGAATAGCCCCGGCCTGCGCCCGCAGTCTGCCACAGCAGCTTCGGCCCCTCCGCCGGCCATTCCTGCAACAGCCCCTTATCGGGCGATACGCCGCTACGGTCGGCACCACGAAACGTGGGCCAGTCCGCGGCCTGGAGAGACGTCGTGCGGGAAACGCCGACAACGCCTCCCAGAATCAGCAACCAAGCGAGTTGTCGGTACAGTCGGTCAAACGCGCGCATCATCACGCAGTCCAGTGTCTGTTTTGAACTTGAAGAAGTTGCTTCCGTTGCTTGGCCAACCCAAGATGGCCCCCGACCGGCGAGTGCGCCAGCCGGGGTTGTCGCACAAGACGTTACCCGCGCCCCTCCGAAGGGGGAAGTGATGCCGGTCACGCGAAGATCTCTTTCACCACGTTGCCCGCCACGTCAGTGAGCCGAAAATCGCGTCCCGCATACCGGTAGGTGAGCTGCGTATGCTCCAGCCCCATCAGCGCGAGCAGCGTCGCGTGCAGGTCGTTCGTATGCATTCGGCCATCGATCGCCCGGATCCCGAATTCATCGGTGGCACCGTAGTTGAACCCCGCCTTCACGCCCGCGCCAGCCAGCATCATCGGGTAGCCGGTGATGTTGTGGTCGCGACCATCTTCCCCCTGAGCGCTCGGCTGCCGCCCGAATTCGCTCCCGAACAGCACCAGCGTTTCGTCCAGCAGCCCGCGTTGTTCCAGGTCGGTCAACAACGCCGCAATCGGCTGATCGGTCATTGCGCTGTTGCGAGTCAATCCCTTGTGCAGATTGCTGTGATGGTCCCAGCCCCCTTGGCAGATCTCGACGAACCGAACACCGGCTTCACTCAATCGACGCGCCATTAGACATTGCCGGGCAAAGCTCCCCTCCCCCCCCGGCTTTACGCCATAGGCGTCACGAACCGCCAAGGACTCCCGGGAAATGTCGAGTAGTTCGGGAACCTTTCCCTGCATGCGAAATGCGAGCTCATAGTTCTCGATGACCGCGTCGAGCTGCGCGGGGGCACCCGGGGTGACCTGATAATTCCGATTCAACGACTGAATCAAGTCGATCTGCCGCCGCTGTTGCCGGCGTTCAGCGACCGATTTCAAGTCGGGCATATTCCCCGTGTCGTCGATGCGTGTCCCCTGATAATGTGCCGGGAGAAACGCGCTGCCGTAGTTGATGGTCCCCCCAAAGTTCGCCGGTGGATTGATGGTGATGTAGCCGGGGAGATCGTCGTTCTCGGTCCCCAGCCCATACAACAACCACGCTCCCATCGACGGCCGCGTCAGTGAGGCGATGGACGCGCCGGTATGGAGTTGAATGACCGCCTGCGGATGCGCCGGCGTATCGGTGTGCAACCCCCGGAGAAAACAGAATTTGTCAACATGCTTCGCCACATGGGGAAACAGTTCCGAAACCCAGGTTCCCGTCTGGCCATGCTGTTGGAACTTGAACTTCGAGGCGACGAGCTTTCCCCCCCCGGGTCCGGGTTTGCCATCGCTCTCCTGGAGCCTCGGTTTGTATTCCCAGGTATCCATCTGCGACATCGCCCCTTCCATGAACAGAAAGATGATTCGCTTTGCCCGGGTTGGCACATGCGGGGGACGCGCCGCCAGCGGCCCGCCGGGTGCGGATTTCACGCCCGGCTCTCCCCCTCGAGCCGCGCGCCGGGCGTCGAGCCGCAGCAATGCCTGCAACGACAGATACCCAAACCCCGCGCCGGCCCCCTTCAGGACCGTACGCCGAGGCAACCAACCAAGATTCGAACGCTCGGGCACCATCGCTTCACCACCACAGTCCACGATCAATTACAAACTCGTCGCGCAACCGACTTACTGAACGTAACGGAATTCCGCCGCGCTCAGCAGCGCCTGACACAAACTGACCCACGCCGCGCGGCGCAAGTCTGCTTCGGAGTTGTCCGCTCCGATAACCCGGTTCTCCCCCCCAGCGGCCGTCGCCTCCGGATTGCCAGCATCCTGCGGAAGTTCCGGCGGATCGGGGCGTTCCGGTGGCGGGGGCAACAACGCCAGCCCCGCCGCGACACTGTCGGCCAGAAACTTCAGCCCCAAGTCGAGTTCGCCATCCGTCGCCAGCCGACCGAACGCCAGCCGCCACGCCAAGCTCAATCTTCCCCGGTCGTCTAACTCCGACGTGGAATTCACCCGCTGCGCGAACTGCTTCGCCCGCTCAAGGACAAAGCCGTTATTCAACTGGTACAGCGCCTGCGGGGCGACAGTCGTCGCGTCGCGGCTGCCGGTCACCATCCCCTGCTCGGCGAAGTCCCAGATGGCGAGCGAAACCGGAATTTGCGTGCGGACCAGTGGCAGATAAACGCTGCGATGCCGGCTGGCACGAGCGAATTCCGCCAGCTTTTTCGCCTCGGCCCCATTGTTGCCGATTTCGATCACCCTGAGATTCTGTGCCGGCGACCCCTCGGGCCGAGCGAGGTTCAATTCCCCCGAAGCGGCCAGCGTCGCATCCCGGATCTCTTCGGCATCCAGCCGGCGGGGCGCATGCCGCCAGACTAGCGCGTTGTCCGGGTCAACCGTCAGATGCTGACTGGGAGCGGTCGCCGCCAGTTGGTACGCCCGGCTCAACACGATCTGACGAATCAATTTTTTCGTCGACCATCCATTTCGGACGAACTGATTCGCCAAATGGTCGAGCAATTCGGGATGCGAAGGGGTATCTCCCGTGGTGCCGAAATTGTCGGGGGTTTTCACGATCCCCCGGCCAAACAGGTGCAGCCAGACGCGGTTGACGAAGACCCGCGAAGTCAGCGGATTTTGCGGACTCGTAAGCCAGTCGGCCAGTTCCAGCCGGCCGCTCTGGCGGGGATTGACTTTCGGTGGATCGGGGACCGGGACGACCCCCAGAAAACCTCGCGGAACGGCCGGACCGAGCTTTTCGGCCTCACCGCGAATGCGGATTTCGGTGTCCGAGACCACCTTCGCCTCTCGCACCCCGAGAGCGATCGGTCCGTGTTGAGCCGGGTCGCTTAGATCGAGCAGCTTCTGTTGCATGCTGTCGACCCGCTGACGGGCCACTTGCCTGCGAGTCCGACCATCTTCCGTTTTTTCGTCGGCCATACCCGACTTGTTGACGTCTCGCAACGTCGCCTGCGCTTCCTGAAGTTCTTTCCGGGCGGCCGCGAGTTCTTCCTGGCGGGCGGCGGGGCGACCTTCCAATCCAATCGACAACAACATGTTCGTGTCGTAGTAGTCGAGGCCGCCCCCTCCCATCTTGTTTCGTAATCCGGCCGCCATCTCCGTGCTGCGGAAGATCCCGGCCAGCGCGTAGTAGTCGGTGATCGGAATCGGATCGAATTTATGATCATGGCAACGGGCGCAACTCGCGGTCAGCCCCAGAATCGCCCGCGAGACCGTGTCGATCTGTTCGTCGACATTGTCCATGAGGTATCGGACCTTGAACCGCTGGTTCACATCCTTCACACCGACCGCCAGAAACCCCGTCGCGATCAGTTGTTCCACTTTTTCGGTGGGCGAACTCGCCGGCAGCAAGTCCCCCGCGATTTGCTCACGCACAAACTGGTCGAACGGTTTGTCCTGCTCGACTGCGCTGATCACATAATCGCGATACCGCCAGGCATGGGGATACGGAAGGTTCCGCGCCGACCCGGTCGACTCGCCATAACGGGCGACATCGAGCCAGTGCCGGCCCCACCGCTCGGCGTACTGCGGCGAGGCCAGCAACCCATCCACCACCTTTTCCAAGGCGTCGTTCGCACCATCTGCCAGGAACGCGTCGTAAGCGGACTGTGTGGGAGGGAGCCCCGTCAAGTCAAACGTCACCCGTCGCAACAGAGTCCGTTTGTCAGCATCCCCCACGGGGGCCAGCCCCTGCTGTTCGAGCTTCGCCAGAACAAAGCGGTCAATGTCACCCCGGGGCCAGTCAGCCAGCCCAACGGGCGGAACCGCGGGATTTGACAACGGCTGCCACGCCCAATGCTGTTTCTTCAGCGTCTCGTACTCTTCGTTCCGCTGTCCAATCGATTCCGGAATACGCACCCGGGTCCAAACGGCTCCGTCGGCGATCCATTGGCGAAAAACCGAGATTTCCTCGTCCGACAGCTTCGGCTGCGCGGAAGGCATTTTCGGATTGCCGTCGACGTGTTCGACGACTTTCATCAGCAAGCTGTCGTCCGGTTTACCCGGTACCACCGCTGGCCCGCGACCGCCCCCCGTGAGCAATCCGTTGCGGTCATCCACTCGCAATCCGCCGTGCGAGTTTGTCTCTGCCGAGTGACACGTGAAGCAGCGATCGATCAGCAGTGGCCGAACTTTGCTTTCAAAAAACGTCAACGCGGGGGAATCATCAGTGGAACCCTCGGTTGTGGAATCTGTTTGCGCGCAGAGCGGAGACGCAGCGGCTAGCAAAAGCAGCCAGAAACATGAGAAAATCAGCGCCGTCCGTCGAATTCGGAGGCCGAAAGTTTTTCCAGAAACGCCCCCCTCATCGGCGCGGACCAGACCCGAGCGCCCGTCCAACGCACGCGGACTTCTGTGGTTCCAAATCGCGTCCAACATCCGCACGCTCCCGGTTCCTCACAACGCCAAAACGCAATTAGTCATCACTCCGAAACGTCTCACCATTCCGGGCGTCGACTCGATCATCGCGACCCGATTGTGGTAGTGTACGAAGGTTCGGGAATTATCCCGCTCCGTTCCTGGAGTTGTCAAGACAATCCACCATGCTTAAGGGTCTGTTCGCATGCGCCAATTTCTCTGCCGAATGCGTACCACGCTCCTTGTTTGTTCGACGCTTATCCAAACGCCACTTGCGGCGGCCGATCCCAGCTACGATCTGGTGGTTTACGGCGGAACGGCGGGCGGGGTGGTGGCCGCTGTGCAGGGGGCGCGACTGGGAAAACGGGTTGTCCTGATTGAGCCGACAAAACACCTGGGAGGGATGACCTCCGGCGGGCTGGGTGCGACTGATATCGGCAACAAGGCCGTGATTGGTGGAATCTCTCGCGAATTCTATGGTCGGCTCGGAAAGCACTACGCCGACCCGAAGGCATGGGTGTTTCAAAAACGCGAGCAGTACAAAAGTTACCGGCAGCAGTCGGGTGAACCGGAGATGTGGACGTTTGAGCCGGGGGTCGCCGAGCAGGAATTGCGGAGGATGCTGGCGGAAACGAGCGCGGAGATCGTTCAGGAGGAGCGGCTGGATCTCACCCGGGGCGTGCGCAAACACGGAGCGCGAATCACCGAGATTGTGATGGAGTCGGGGCGGGTCTTCGCCGGAAGGATGTTCATTGACGCGACCTACGAGGGAGACCTGATGGCTAAGGCCGGTGTGAGCTACCACGTGGGTCGCGAAGCGAACTCGACCTACGGCGAGACACTCAACGGCGTTCAGACCGCGAATGCGGTCAAACACCAATTCAACAAACCGATTGATCCGTATCGAATACCGGGCGATCCCACGAGCGGGTTGCTTCCGGGAATCCACGCGGGGACTCCCGGCCGCGAGGGGGAAGGAGACCGGCGGGTTCAGGCGTATAATTTTCGGATGTGCCTGACCGACGCCCCGGAAAACCGCATTCCGTTCCCCCGACCGGCTCAATACGAACCGGCACGCTACGAGTTGCTGCTGCGGTATATTCAGGTGGGGGTGTGGGACGCGTTCTGTTCGAATATCCCCATGCCGAACCGCAAGTCGGACTGCAACAACTGCGGCGCGTTCTCGACCGACTTCATCGGCGGCAGTTACGACTACCCGGAAGCCGACCACACCCACAGGGAGGCTTTGGTTCGGGAGCATGTCGAGTATCAACAGGGGCTAATGTACTTTCTCGCGAATGACTCGCGTGTTCCCGAGAAAATCCGCCTGGAAGTCGGCACCTGGGGCTTGTGCAAGGACGAATTCACTGAAACAGGTGGGTGGCCCCATCAGATCTACATGCGGGAAGCCCGGCGGATGGTGACCGACGCGGTGATGACGCAACATCACTGCCAGGGGCGCGAGGTGGTCGAAGACCCGGTGGGAATGGCCGCCTACACCATGGATTCGCACAATGTGCAACGCTACGCGAAAGACGGCCGGGTCTACAACGAGGGGGATGTGCAGGTGGGGGGATTTCCTCCCTACCCCATCTCTTTCCGGGCGATCGTGCCACGGGAGGCGGAGTGCGACAATCTGCTCGTGCCGGTCTGTCTCGCGGCGTCGCACATCGCGTACGGCTCGATTCGGATGGAGCCGGTTTTCATGGTGCTGGGTCAATCGTCGGCGACGGCGGCCGCACTGGCCATCGACGGCGACCTTCCGATTCAGCGAGTCCCGTACGCGGATCTGCAGGACCGACTGTTGCGTGACCGGCAGATTCTGGAACGGGACACGCGCTGACAGGACGCGTGCAACCCAGTCCCGTGACGCGAAGCGCGGCGGATTCGGATTTCAAACCCGGGAGGTTGCCGTCATGAATTGGCTCGTCTACCACATTGTCAGCGGGCAGGCTTTTTTCACGGGGATTCTTCTCGTCGTGACGGGAACGCTGACCACCCGGCGTCCGAAAGGCCTCCTGCGACGGCTGTCGACGGTCATGATTCTCTTGGGTTGGATCGCGGTCGCTGTCTCATCGACGGCGATCCCCCGCTGGATCTACGCACTTTGTGGTACCACCACTGTGGTGTGGCTGACCGCTCGATGGCTCCCCCACTGGCGGAGTGTGTCCCTGATCGCTGTATTGTCCAGTTGGTTACTCGCCCTGGCGGTCGAGTTTCCCCATCATGTGCCACCCAAACTGGAACCGGTTCCGGGAGGCCTCAAGACACTCGCGGTTATCGGAGACTCGGTGACCGCCGGAATGGGAGGCGAGGACACCTCAGAGACTTGGCCCAAACTTCTGGCACGTGACCATCAGATCGCAATTCAAGATCGATCACACGTCGGGGAGACGGCGGGTTCGGCACTGAAACGCCTGCAAGAGACCCCGCTTGACTCTCCGGACCTGGTGCTGCTGGAGATCGGAGGCAACGACCTGTTGGGGTCAACCTCCGCTGCGCAATTCGCACACGATCTGGACGCGCTCTTGTCGCAGGTCGCCGGTCCATCCCGGCAGGTTGTGATGCTTGAACTACCATTACCGCCATTTTACCATGAATACGGGCGGGCACAGCGCGAAGTCGCCCGGAAACATCAGGTGCTGCTCATCCCCAAATGGGTTTTTCTCAGCATCCTCGCAGGAGAAGAATCCACACTCGACTCGATCCACCTTTCGGCCGCGGGGCACCGGCGGATGGCGGACACCGTCTGGGGAATTGTCCGACCTGCGTCACAGCGGTAAAAGGTGAATACTGCGTTCTCAATCTTCCAACATCGAAAGTCCGGCCGCTGGCGATTGAGAACGCTCAAAGCCACGCGGTACCTCGGAGCGAGCCTTTTCACGATCACAACCCTTCCATGACTCGACTGTATCCCGCCATCAGGCCTCTCCAAGTCCCAACAGTGGCCTCCGTCTCCCGCCGCGACTTTCTCGCAATGGCTGCCGCGGTGACGGCGGTTTCGGGAGCTTCGCACGCGAACGCCGCCGATCCGGAGTCGCTGGGCGGTCGTCCCCCCCTGCTCTTCACGGACAACCCGGTCATCGCGCGAGCACGTGACGCGGGGCTGGATGTCCTCAAGCCGACGCGCGCCGACCTGGACCGTGGATTCGCAATCCATCGGGAGGCACTGGTCTTCGACGGCTACGGATTCGCCCCACGGGCCGCTCTTGACGCGGCGCGCGTCACGAAACTGATCGAGGCTGGAGCGTCGGATGCCGAGGTGCAGGATCTGCAAGAGGAACTCAGTATGACGCGGGCCGCCGACTCTCGGGTGGAACGTGACGAGTTCGCAGAAGCGATGCGCTGCGCGGGGGTCACCGCGATCTTTCAAAATGCCGGTGAGGAAGGTCAGGATCCACTCAGGTTGATGAAGCGTCTCGCGCGATTCACCTATCTTGCCGACCGACTGCGCGGCACGTTGGTCCGCGCGACACATCCCGAGGACGTGGTCGCAGCCCACAAGGCGGGCAGACACTGTCTGTATCTCACCGGCAATGGGGTTCCGTTGCCCCAGACCTGGGTGAGTGTCGAGGAAGAACTCTCGTATGTGCGATTGTTTTACCAGCTTGGCATCCGCATGATGCACGTGACGTACAATCGACGCAACGTATTGGGGGATGGTTGTGCGGAAAAAGCGAACGGCGGACTCAGTGATTTCGGGCGCGCCGCGATCGCCGAGATGAATCGAGTCGGGGTGATTGTCGATGTGGCACATAGTGGATGGAGGACCTGCTTTGAGGCGGCGCGGGCCTCGACCAAACCGATGGTCGCCAGCCACACAGTCTGCGCCGGACTGAGAGACCACATCCGCGCGAAACCCGACGAAGTCATCCGGGCGATCTGCGACACCGGCGGGTTGATCGGCATCTGCTGGATCGCTCCGTTCCTTGGAGGGACGGGTGACCTGGCCGCCGTTCTCGACCATATTGACTTCGCGGTCAAACACTTTGGTGTCGAACATGTCGCGATCGGAACCGACGTCGCACACACGTCTCAACACGCCGCCGAGTCGGCCAAGGGGATTCCCAGTCGCGGCCGAACCCGGACGCGATATGAAGCGCTCTGGCCCGAAGGGGCTCTGGGGGGCGTCTGGCCCCGTGCGGCGAGTCTCGCATGGACCAACTGGCCACTGTTGACGGTCGGGCTTGTGCAGCGCGGCTATCGCGAGGAAGAGATCCGCCAGATTTTGGGTGAGAATGTACTCCGCGTTTGCCAAGCGAATTCTCGCGAATTGACCCCCGCGGAGTAGCCCCCCTAGGGGGAAAGCGATTTTTTCCGTTTTGAAAAGTCGGCGTTGACCATTTCGGCCGATTGAATTAGCTTCCGCGCCACGTACTCGGTCCCTTCCTTTCCCCCTCGCCGAGGCCAGCCACGATGGCGCGATTCCCGCATGATGCGGACCGTTCCTCCGGTTCCCGCCCACCAGAGTCCCGCCAGTTCCTGGCGATTCATTCCCCCCCCGACGACGAACCCGCGGTATTGCCGATGACGCCAGCCGCGCGCCGTCCCGCGCCGGTTGACCATGACCTTACGGTGGTTGTCCCGGCCTACAACGAATCTCAGCGTCTGCCACGCACGCTCGATGGGCTCGCGGAGTATTTGTCAGATTGGGGGGTCGATTACAGAGTACTGGTCGTCGATGACGGAAGTCGCGACGGGACCGCCGACCTGGTCGACGGTCGCGGAAATCGCTTTTCCGCGATCCGCCAGGAAAACGGTGGGAAAGGGTCGGCCGTCCGCAACGGGATGCTCCAAGCGACCGGGCGTGTGGTCGCGTTCACCGACGCCGATCTCCCCTACCATCTCGACTCCCTTCGTGCCGGCTATCAGGAGATTCGCGATCGGGGTGTCGA
Organism: Planctomicrobium piriforme; assembly: GCA_945860955.1. Classification (GTDB taxonomy): domain Bacteria; phylum Planctomycetota; class Planctomycetia; order Planctomycetales; family Planctomycetaceae; genus UBA10511. The sequence continues at coordinate 32,359 of CAMATH010000062.1, read as the reverse complement.
CGTCGTCTTCGGGGCGCGCGATCTCAAAGAATCGACCGCGCTGGCCCCACGAAAATTCCTGCGGAGCGTGGCGCACGAGGTGTTCCGGCAGTGCATGCGCGTGCTGGTCTCGCGACGGGTGGGTGACACGCAGTGTGGACTCAAGGTGTTCAGCCAGCGGGCGGCGCAAGAGATCTTCTCTCGCGGCGTCATCAATGGTTTCGCGTTTGACGCCGAAGTGGTCTATTTGACTCACGCGCTCGACTTGGATTTTTCGCGACAACCGGTCGTCCTGGTGAACGAGTACGCCTCGACGATTTCGCTCTCCCGGCACGCGCTGCCGATGCTGCTGGACGTGCTAAAAATGCGCTGGCGAGCGTTGACTGGGGGTTACCAGATCGTCATCCCCGCAGCCCCCGCGATTGTCGAACCAGTCGCCACTCCCGTGGCGGCTCCGGTGGCGCAGCGACGGAGGCCGGCGGCGTGAGCCCGTCGAATTCCTTTCCCGATCGCAAGGGAACACACGTTTCGCGTGACGCGTCACCCGTGGTCCTTCCCATGCGGCCCCGATCACTGGTTTTGCACGCCGACGACTTTGGAATGAGCCCTGAAGTCAATCGGGGCATTGTCGACGGGTTTCAAAACGGGTTGCTGACCAGCACCTCGGTACTGGCCAATGCGCCGGCCGTCACCATGGCGCTCGCGCAATGGAACGAACTCGATCTGCGCCGCAGACATCGCGTACTCGCCAGCGACGCACTACGCCGTTCGCTGCGCGATCCCTGGCTCCCGTTTGATCTGGGAGCGCATCTCAATCTCACGCAGGGCCGGCCACTGACGGCCGGATACCCGACCGAACTGCTCGATTCCGAAGGGCGCTTTCCGGGAGTGTTTCGGCTGTTTTTTCGATCGATGCTGCCAGTGCGGCGGAGTCTGGTCGCGGCGGTTGAGGCAGAGCTGGAATCGCAAATTGAGTTGTTACTCGATCACGGCGCTCCCTTGGGACACCTGAACGGCCATCAGTACATCGAATGTCTGCCATTGGTCTCACGGATCGTGCCCCATTTGGCCGAACGCTACACACTCCGCGCGGTCCGTGTCGCGAATGAACCGGGATTGACGGGAACGTTGCTCCGTGAAGGACGGCCGCTGGGTTGTGTGTTGGCGTTGATCAAACGACTGTTCGCGATTCGCTGGCGGGGCCAGGCGCGTCGAAACCAGTTGGCGACTCCCGATTGTTATTTTGGAACCGCGCACGCTGGCGAGGTGTCGTTGGACGTCCTTTGCGGATATCTGCGTGAAGCCACGGGGGAATTCGTCGAGGTGGGATTGCATCCCGGCCGGGGGGTGTCCGGAATTCAAATCGCAAATCCAGACGGTCTCGCGTCGAATTCGTCGATTGTGGACGGATGGACCGATCCCCTCGCGTCGGGGCGTCCACGCGAACTGGCGATGCTGGCGTCTCCTGAATTGGCGATTGCAATCGTGAGGGCCGGCTTTCAACTCGGCCGACTTTCGCAACTGAGGGAAACTGTCGCCGCCCGCCAACGCGAGGCGGCGTGACGCGGACGTTGCATTCGGAATCGCGTGCGATCCATGGACAAGACGGTCGACTGAACACGACAAGACCAGGCGAAACATCGTAGTCTCAATCGCGACGGCCTGAAGTCGACTCTCAGACATCGTTCGCGCGCGCCACCGCTTGATGCCCGAAATATCCCGTCCAGGCGACATCCAGTAATTCCTCAGTCACCTCCATCGGAATTGCGCGGAATCGGCAGACATCGCGCACGCGGTCCAACAGGTCACGCGGTTCGCAGCAGCGCAACTCCCGATTCTCGTCCCGATACCGGGCGAGTACCCAGGTGATCAATTTCTCACGAGGCACCAGCCCGAGTTTCTGCATATACCGATTGAAGATCTCGGAGTATCGAGTGGGGGTCGGGGGCTGCATGTGCAGGCGATAGCCCATTCGGCGTAGAAACGCCGGATCGGTCACGTCGGATGGATTCAGGTTTGTGGCGAACAACAGCAGTTGCCGAAATGGCACACAGATCTTCTGCCCCGTGTTGAGCGTCAGGTAGTCGATCCGGTATTCCATGGGAATGATCCACCGGTTCAGCAGATCGACGGGATCGACGCGCTGTCGGCCGAAGTCGTCGATCAGCAGGATTCCACCGTTGGACTTGATATGCACCGGTGCCTCGTAGAAGCGCAACGACGGGCTATAGGACAAATCGAGATCTTTGATCGTCAATTCCCCGCCGACGACAATCAGGGGGGGGCGGACACGAATCCAGCGCTGGTCAATCGCCCACGGTTGCGCGGTTTCGAAATCGGCGACCGGGTGACTCGCCAGATCGAAAACCCGGACCACGCTATTGTCAACAACAAAACAGTGGGGAATCCAGATATCCCAGCTCATCACGTTTTGCAGCATCCGGCAAATTGCGGTCTTGCCGTTCCCCGCAGGACCATAAACGAACAGGCTGCGTTCGCCGGCGGCGGCGAGACCGGCCATGGTCACCGACTCGGGGGTGAGCTGGAGTTCCGAGAGCGCTTTGGTGACCGCTTCGGGAGAAACATGCGGCCTGCGATTGCTTTGCCATTCCACCATCGCGGTGTAGGCCTCGAGCGAGACCGGTGCCGGTCCCAGGTATCCGGAGATTTCAAACAATCGGGCCGCTCGTTCCCGTCCGCGTTGTGAAATCGAGTAGCGGTAACCGTACGCCCCCGAAGAACCGAGCGCCTCGATCTGCTGTTCTTTGCGAAGCTCTTCGAGCAGGTCCGACACGATCGGAACCGGCAGATGCAGCTTTTGAGCGGTCCCTTCGGTGGTGAATTGAGAGGTGGTATAGCCGACTTTCAGCGCCATGTCCGACAAAAACGCCCGATCAACCCCGGTCGCTCGAACGCTGGCAGGGGCTTCGGGGGCGGGGACATCGCCCGCCCAAATTAACGGCGGGAGGTTGGGGGGATCGGGGATTCCGGGTGACGGTGGCGAGTCAGTCGACATGGATTCGTAGGATTCCACAAAAGTTGTTTCCGGACTGTTGCGGTGACTCACCGCAGGAGATAGTGTACTTTGGTTTTTTCGGCTTCGCAATGCGACGGAAATCGGCCCGACGCGACGATTTCAAGGCGAATGTCTGTTTTCCAAACGGTTCGCTACAATTTTGGTTCCGCGAAAACTCGAATCAGAGTCGTAGTTCTCATCTGTACTTGAATTGGTGCGGTCAACAGGAAGGACCACCTTCGGCCCCCCTGGCGACAGCCAGAAGTGTCACCCTTTTCCTGAGGAACGAATGCGGTTTTTCGTGGTCTGCGACGACGACGACATCGGTGGGCGAATTCGCGCCATCCTGCTCGACCGGGGATTTGAATGTCCCGCTGCACAACAGGTGGGGTTGGCTGGAGCCGTTTCGGTGGCGCAACTCGTTCGACAACCTGCCGCGCGCGATGAACCGAGGTCGCTGGGTGCGCCGGTCAGTTCGCCGGAATCCGATCGGTTGGACAGTACCGTGGTCGTGGTCCTGTTGAGCGAAGCTCTGGAGCGCGGACTGGAAGCGATTCACCAAGTCCGCTCGCTGACAACACAGCGGATCCTGGCTGTCGGTCCGTTGCTCGATACCAAACTGGTACTCCGGGCGATTCGCGAAGGAGCCAACGAGTATCTGGATCTGGCCGAACTCGATTCCGAAGTGACTCATGCCCTGGACCGGATCGAAGAGCAAACAGGACGCGGACGATTCATTGGCGTCTGGTCAGCCACTGGCGGTTCGGGTTGCAGTACCCTGGTGGTGAATTTGGCGTGTGCGCTGGGCCAAAAGCCAAACACCTGCGCGCTGGTCGATTTGAAAATCGAGGGGGGGGATCTCGCCTCTCTGCTCGATGTGAAACCGAATTATTCGCTGGTCGATATCAGCCGGAATACAGATGGCATGGATTACACCGTACTGCGCGGCTGCCTGACACCCCATCCGTCCGGTTTGCAGTTGATGGCGTCTCCCACGCGTTTTCCCACGTTCGGCGAAGTCCGTCCCCAGGGGGTCGCGCGCGCAGTCGCGCTCTTGCGGCATCATTTCGATTTTCTGGTCGCCGACCTCGACCGCTGCTTGGGACAAGAGTCATTTGCCGCTGCCCAGTCGGCCGATCATCTGCTCTGCGCCCTGCGGCTCGATTTTCTGTCGGTTCGTCGCACGAAGTTGATGCTGGAATTCATGGCGAGTGGCGGCATCAGTCGCGATCGGATTCAACTGGTTGCGACCCGCTACGGAACTCCGGGAGAGATTCCATTGGCCGAGGCCGAGGCGGCCCTGTCCAAGAAAATCCCCTTTCAGATCCCTGAAGATCCGAAACTGATGATGCGCGCCACCAACAATGGCGAGCCAGTGGTGCTGAATGCCGCGTCTTCGAAAGCCGCGAAGAAGTTCGTTGAAGTCGCGACAAAAATCCGCAGCGAGGCGGCCAAGCCAGGGTCCTGAACTCCCGGCGGTTCAGGCCAGAATATCGGTCAGCACTCGCGACTCATCAGTCGGGCCAATCAACCGCTGCTGCAGACCCTGGTATGCGAAAGAGAATCGCTTCGCATCGAGACCCAGCAGGTGCAGAATCGTGTGCTGGATGTCGTGGACGCCGACCTTGTTCTCGGCGACCTGATAGCCGAACTCGTCGGTTTGTCCATAGTTGAAGCCCCCCTTGACGCCACCACCGGCCATCCACAACGTGAAACAGTGCGGATGATGGTCGCGTCCCAGGAACGTCGAGCCGCCCCGGGCTTCGTTCATACTGGTTCGACCAAACTCACCACCACAGATGATCAACGTTTCGTCAAGCAATCCGCGCTGTTTGAGGTCTTTCACCAGGGCGGCGATCGGCTGGTCGACGTCTTTCGTTTTCTTGGGGAGCGCATTCATGATGTCATCCCCTGGACCGGTCCCGTGGATGTCCCACCCCCAGTCGAAGAGCTGCACGTAACGCACCCCCTGCTCCACCAGTCGACGGGCCAATAGGCAATTGTTCGCGAACGCCCCCTGCCCCGGGGTGGCACCATAGGCCTCAAGAACGTGCTTTGGCTCGCGGGAGATGTCCATCACCTCGGGGACGGCAATCTGCATCCGGTACGCGAGTTCGTACTGGCTGATACGGGTCGCGGTCTCCGGATCGCCGAACTGTTCGAATTCCTGCTGATTCAGTTTCTGGAGTGCGTCGAGACTGCGGCGTCTCGAATCGCGACTCATCCCCTTGGGGTCGTTGACATACAGAATCGGCTCCCCCGAGCTGCGACACTGCACCCCCTGGAAGACCGAGGGAAGAAACCCGCTGCCCCAGCAGCTTTTGCCCCCGGTGGGATCCGAACCGCCGCTGATCAACACGACGAAGCCTGGCAAGTCGGCGCTCTCGGAGCCGAGACCGTAGGTGATCCACGACCCCATCGAGGCGTTGCCGAACCGGGGGTTGCCGGTGAACATGAACAGATCGGCGGGGGCGTGATTGAATTGATCCGTGTGCATCGACCGGATGACGGTCATTTCGTCTGCGATGCTGGCGATGTTGGGGAGCAGTTCACTGACCCAGGTGCCCCCCTGCCCATGCTGAGCGAACTTATACGGCGTCCCCAGCAGTTTCGGATGCCCTTTGATGAAGGCGAACCGCTGATTTTTCACCAGTTCGTCGGGGCACGGCTGCATGTTCAACTTCACAAGCGTGGGCTTGTAGTCGAACATTTCCTGCTGTGGGGGGGCACCGGCGAGTTCGATGTAGATGACCCGCTTCGCCTTGGCCGGCAGGGGCGGTTTCTTGGGGGACAGGGGATTCTCGGCCCCGACCGGGAGGCGATCGGCCGACGCGGTTCGACCAAGCAACGTGGCCAAAGACACCGCCCCCAGCCCAGCCTGCGAAGTCTGTAGGAAATGCCGGCGGGTGAGAGCGAGGGCGTGCTGTTCGCGAAGGGACATGGTTCGGCTCAACGGAGAATCAAAAATCGTTGATGGTCAGGATAACATGCCAAGGGGCGCGAGGGGAGGGAAATGATGTCGTCGTCAGAAACAAAACCGCTGTGGCACCGCACGAATAATGACGTGTCCGGGCGGCACGAACCGTGACGGGAGGGCGAGGCTCCTGCCGAGCCGCCGTTGTGCTTCCGTCGGCAAAAACGCGTGTCTGGGGGGCCGACGATGTCAATTTCCATTCGTCCGTTCCAATTCGGTTGGCGGCCGAGCCCTGCCCCGCGAACGGTGTCCGGCCGGCGGTCGCACACTGGTGGCTCACGAGGCCGTTCACCCTCCCGTGGATCGGTTTCTCTGTTCTACACCAAAATCTCTTGCAGAATCTCGCCATGTACGTTCGTCAAACGCCGCCGGATTCCGTTGTGATAGTACGTCAGCCGTTCGTGGTTGATTCCCAACAGATGCAGCACCGTCGCGTGGAAGTCGTACCAGCTTGTCCGCTTGTCGACCGCGCGGTAACCGACGTCGTCCGTGGCACCGTAGGACACTCCGCCTTTTACCCCTCCCCCTGACATCCAGGTGGTGAACCCCGCCTGATTGTGATCGCGTCCGCTTCCCAGAACGCCATCGGCGGACTGGGCGAACGGTGTTCGACCGAACTCACTCGTGAACAACACCAGGGTATCGTCGAGCATGCCCCGTTGGTTGAGATCGCTCAACAGCGCCGCCAACGGCTGGTCGCAGCGTCCCGCTTCCTGGCCATGATTCTCCCGCATGTTCTCATGACCGTCCCAGTTGATCCGCGGGGAACCGAACGCCCCGCCGGCGAATAACTGGACGAAGCGCACTCCGCGCTCCAGCAGCCGCCGCGCCATCAGGCAGCTCCTCCCAAAATCGACAGTTTTCGGTTGATCGAGACCGTACGCTTCTTGTGTCGCCTCCGTCTCTTTGTCGAGAGCCGCGACCTCAGGAACTGCCAATTGCATTCGCGCCGCCAGTTCATAGGCGCGAATCCGGGCGGCCAAGTCGTCGTGCCCGCGATCGTCGAAGTGCTTGCGATTCACTTCCGCCAGCAACTTGCGGCTCGCCAGCTCGGTTTCCGCCGACAACGGTTTTGCCGGGTTCAGGTCGGCGATCGCGGTTCCGCGACTCTTCACCACCACCCCCTGATGCCGCGCCGGCAGAAATCCATTGGACCAGTTGATCGATCCTCCCGCGGGGAGTCCGCGATTGTCGGGAATCACCACATAGGTCGGTAAATCCTCCGTTTCATTTCCCAATCCGTAGGACAGCCAAGCGCCCATGGTTGGAAATCCGTTCAGGCGAAAGCCGGTGTTCGCCTGAAAAGTCCCCGGCGTGTGATTCGAGGTCTCGGCGAACATCGAATGGATGAACGCCATTCTGTCGACTTCCCCGGCCAGATGCGGAAACAGCGACGAGACCCACTTGCCGCATTCGCCGTGCTGCTGGAATTCCCAATCGGGCTTTCGCAGTAATCCAACCTGTCCGAAAAACACGTCCGGCCGTTCGTCGGCATTCAGCGATTTTCCGTGGAGACGCAGCAGCTCCGGTTTGTAGTCAAAGGTGTCGACTTGGCTCACACCGCCGCAGGCGTAAATGTGAATCGCCCGGCGAGCCCGCGGCTTGTGATGTGGCGGGGGATCGCCTGATTCACTGGGAACTCCCCCCGCCAGCAGGCCGTCGCGGGCCAGCAGCGACAACAGGGCCACCCCACCAAGACCATGACCGCTGAACGAGAGGAACTGACGACGATCGAGGAATTCGGCGGGGAGGTTGAACATGTCGAATGATTGAACCTTCGGGGTGATGCCGCCGAATCGGGCGAACGGCCCGGCGTCAGCCGGCCGGTTGTTCACACAGCACAGACCGCATTCGACCACCACGGGTTGCGGACGATGCGACACTTTGAGTTTATGCAACCGCGCGGGCTTTGGCGACGGTTCAGAAGGCTGACGCCGCGCCGCTCGCTATTGGTTCAGTCTTCGATCTGCAACTTGATCTCATCCGAATTCCCCTTGAGCTCGGGAGCGTACATCGCGCTCGCCCGTGTGGGGAGAGCGCTGAACTTGCCGGGGATCTCGGCTCGCATCCTGTATGAAACGCTGTGCTTGCCACGGGGCAACGAGCGGACGAAAAACGCCACCCGTTCGTCACGCAATTCCATGTACGCTCCCATCTCGTTTCCGCCGTAACCCGAGCGGACCGCGACCGGTTCGAAACCCGAAGCCTTCATGTCTTCGAACAGCAGATATTCGTAGTCGTTCTTGCTGTCGATCTCGAGTTCAATCTCAACCAGATCCCCCGATTTCAATGTCGCCAGGTTTTCGAGTTCTGTCCGGTCGTACTTCTCGACCTTCTGCAAAGCCGCCTGACCGCGGGAGCCAGCGACCGCCACTTGCTTGTCCGACTTCGTCAACTTGTAGTACTTGCGGTTCACCTTCACCTCCAGGCCGGCGCGGGTGATCTGATCCTCCAGCGTGAAGTTGGTGACGTACGCGTTGTAGTAGACCGGACCTTTTCCCTTCCTGCGCAATTCCACGGTCCGCGCACCCGTCTCAACGGCGTCGCCAAACAGCACGAACTTATTGTCGAAGGTGAACAGATTCGACTTGTCGACGTGGACTTCCTTCGCCTTTTGGCCGTCGTACCACACTTCGATCGTTTGATCGGGCTGATTTTCACCCGACGTTTTCCAATACTCGGCGAGCGCCTCGATCGCGTAAGCCGTGTCGCGGGTGCTGCTCCAGTAGGTGGCGTGCTTGCGATTGTTGAGCAGGTATTTCACCAGTCCCGAGGTCTTGGGATCCTGAGGTGCGGTTCGGGCGAGCAGTTTCAGGTACCAGGTGTTCGCCTCGACCTCGCTGCCGTACCAGTACCACCAGGCGGTCCCCGCAGGGAGCTTCAGGTAACTCGTCTGATTCTCTTCATCCTGGACCAGGAACTGATCGAGGTTTTGAAGAATCATCGCCAGCTTGTCGTTCTGTTGCTGCTGGTGCAGCGCCAGTCCGTAAACCGCCTTGCCATACGCCGAGAGTCTGACCCGATCTCGATACAGAAACTCCCGCATGTCGGCGTCGGCGACGTCGGCATCGGAAAGCACCATGAAGACGAGCGCGTCGAGATCGTCGGCGTGTTCCTTCTTCGGATTCTTGGAGTCCTTGACGGCGAATTCCTTCAGCAATTCGACCTGCCGCGCCTGGTGGCGATTCAGCCACTCGACACCCCGTTCCATAATCCCGGGAACCAGCGCGACATCGTTCTGTTTCGCGACCTGCAGACCATGCACGACGACAGCCGTCGTGTGTGGCCAACTGTGTTCGCCAAACCCGCTGAACCAGCCCCAGCCGCCGTCCGAAAGCTGCATTTCGGTGAGTGCCTGCACTCCCGACTGCACCATCGCGGTCACTTCGGCTTCGTCGAAGACCGGATTGCGGTCAAACCGCTTCCATCCCGCAGCCCGTTCGCGATCGTCTCCCAACTCCTGCGCGTTGAGATTCGTCCGCTTCTCCTGAATCTCTTTGAGGTTGAGCTGCATTTGTTGCAGGATCCGCTGCGTGATCACGGTTGGAACAAACCGGTTTAGCGTTTGTTCGGTGCAACCGTACGGGTATTCCACCAAATACGGCAGGGCATCGACCATCGCCCCCGCGAGTGTGGGAGTGAACCGAAACTCAATGCGGGTGTCGCTGATGCGGCGTTCTGCTGGAATGCGCAGAGACACCTTGCCCGACTCGTCCGTCGGGCGAACGACGCCGCTGTACGACTCCATCTTGAGCATGCCGTGAACGTAGACTGGGAATTTCATCTCCATCGCGTCGGATTCCTCGTCGGTGATCGCCGACATCCGTACGACCGCTTCCCCTTCGTGCGTCACTTTGACCCGCCAGTCCACCCGTTTCTCGGTACCAGCGGCGATGTCGATGGTCGCGGTGAGAGGAGACAGTGGTTCGAGCGTCCCGCCGGCCAGATCGAGCGAGACCTTTACGGACTTCGCCGACTTCAACTCATTGCGGACATTCGCCGACAGCACGACTTCGTCCTTCTCGACGAAGAATCGCGGTGCCTGCAAGCGGACGATCACGTTTTTCCGCGTGACAACTTCCGCCTCCCCCTGCCCCACCCGGGCACCGTGCGAGAGTCCCCAAACCTTCACTTTCCAGCCGGTGAGATTTTCGGGCATTTTGAAATCGACCTCGGCGGTTCCGTCAGCCGCCGTCGTGACGGCAGCCGCCCAAAACGCGAGGTCGGCGAACTCCGAACGGACCGTCGGCGCGACGTCGGCGGGTGGCCCCCCCTCAGCCCCCAGCCCGGTCATCCCCGCGCGATCAGACGCTGGGGCCGCGTCCATTTCCATCGCCGCCGCCATCGGTTCCATGAGACCACCCCCGCCTCCTCCAAGTCCGCTCCCACCACCACGCATCCCACGCATCATCATCCCTCTCGCTCGCCCGCCGCCGAAACCACCAGGCCCGCCGGGAGGCCCCCCCAAGCCTTCCATCTGTTCGACGATCAAATCACCGAACGCGCCGAGATTCGACATTCCGATCTCACCGCTTTTCAGCATGTTGCCGAACGATCGCTGCAATGTCGATTCCGTCTGCGGATAGTGGTTCCGCCGGAACTTCCAGAAGAACTCGCGGATTTCGGGGACGTTTCCGCCGCCTGAGATATACTCCAGGCTCTTGTCGTAGACCGACACCACGGTCGATCCCACGAACGGTTTTCCCGCCAGATCGGTGAGTTTCACTTTCACCTTGGCTGCCGCGCCCGGCAGGTACTCCGAACTCGAGGGAACAACCTCCACATTCAAAACCCGTTTTTCCGGCGGAACGGCCACTTCGCGGGTTTCGGAATGCAGCTTGCCATTCGCAACGGTCACCGCTTCGATGAAGAAGTTCGGCATGTCTTTCTGCACGACCGCCACCGCTTCCACCACGCTCTTCCCTTGCAGCCGAATCAGTTTCGGAGGGAGGTAGATGCCATTGGTGGGACGCAGGAACAGCAGCACCGCGCCCCCGGCGCGATTCGTGTTGATCAGGACGTTGACCTTCTCACCCGGCGCGTACTCGCGTTTGTCGGTGACCAGTTCCAGATCATTGAATCGGAACTCCCGGCCATCGAATTTCTGACCCCGGATCACGAAAACCGAGGCTCCCTCCTGTTTGTTCCCTTTGGAATCGGTCAGCCTGTACGACAGTCGATACTGGCCTGCTTCCGTCGCAGCGATCTTTTGCCGCGCATCCCCCTGGTCGTCGGTATCGACTTCCCAGGTGCGAATCGCGGTTTCCACCGGATTCTGTTTGTTGTCATAGGTGACTTTGTAGAGCGTCAGCTCTCCCTTCCCGCTCACCGGCTTTCGATCGAGTGTGTGGGCATGCGCGAACGCGTCAATGGTGTCGCCCACCTGGAAGTAGCCCTGCCCCAGCCAGACAAACACCTGGAATGGTTTGCGTGCGACCAGTACGTTTCCAGTCCCGACAATCGTTCGTCGCGATTCGTCGACCACTTCGGCGGTGATTGTGTATTGATGATCCTGGTTCCCGTGCAGTTCTTTCGCGGGCAGCGTGTCAATTTCCACCGCGAGAGTTCCATCGGGACCGATCTCGGCCTCCACGTCGGCCACAACTTCAGGCGGTGTCCCCCCTCTCGGGAACCAGATCGGTGCCGGCCGCATACAGCCCCACGAATTCCAACCCGGGTACCAATTGTAATCGGGAGTGAACCACCAGTAGCCGCGTCCGTAGAACCAGTCCCACGGAGCCGGGGGATGCCAGTGCGTCTCAGCGACGGTCCGCAGCACTTTGTACTTCACTTTGGCCTTGGTCACCGGCGATCCAAAGTAGTACTTCGCCCGGATTGTCGCGGACACTTTTTCGCCCAATTTCACCGGCTCTTTCGGAGAGTCGACGGTCACCTCGAACTCCGGCTTCTTGTATTCCTCGACCCGGAAATTTCCGCCACCGATCATCTCCTGACCGAGGAATGCGGAGATTCCATAAGTCCCCAACATCGCCCCTTTGGGAAGCTCATACTCGTCGGACAAACCGCCGAATTCGTCCGCCTTGTAGTTCTTCTCCGAGACCAACTGCCCTTTGGGATCGTTGATGTGGACCCGGAATGTCTGGCCGGCGAACGCCGAGGTCGTCGGCTGATCGTATTTTGTCTGCTGAATCCAGAACTTGAATTTCACCGATTGCGCGGGTCGGTAAACCGGACGGTCGGTGATCAACAGCGCCTTCTTGGCGTTGTATTCGGGATCGTAAGTGTTCCCGTACCAGACGTTCGTGAAGCCCAGGTACGCCAGCCGACCCTGTGGGTTCGTCGCGATCACCAGCCATTGAAATTCCGGCGACAGGTTCTTCTGGTCCAGAATGATCTGGCCGTTCGCGTCGCTGAAGAACGCCTTGTTTTCCACAACGACTTTGAAGTCATTGCGGTTGGGCACCACCTGCACCTGTTTCCAGCCGAAAAACTCGACATTTGCCTTTTCGATCGGCAGTCCGGTCACCGCGTCGGCGATGTAATACCAGCTCTTTCCGTCCAGTTGCTTTTTGGCAATGACCGTGTCGGCGACCCACACGATGATCCGACTGAGGTTGCCTCCCGCCATCTTCGCCGTGACCAGGTAGGCACCGGCCTTTTGCAGCGGCGTCGTGACCGTCACGCGATCATCGACGTGCCCGGCGCGCGGTTTCAGTTCCAGCGTCCAGCTCGCGACCGACTTTCCCAGAAAGGCCGCTTCATTCTGCTCAACCAGGCGATACCCGATGTCCTGGATATTGGTCTTCTGCCAGTCGACCTGCTTCGGACTGGTCTTGAGGTAACTCTTCACGGCCGCCAGCAGTTCGCCCACCTTGATTTCCCGCGCCTCGAAGACCACTTCGGTCCCATTGCGGAATCGGTAATCGAGTGTCGCCCCACTTCCCGCTGGCTGCACCACTCCGTTTTCGAACCGCCCCCAGTTTCCCACGACCTGCTCCAACCGCTGCTTGCGGTGGTCCCCCACACCGGGCCCATATTCAGTGATCGCCAGTTTCCATTCCTCCGCGGCGCGATCGTACTGACGCCGGTCTTCATACTCCTGGCAACGTTGACCCCGGGCGGTCTCAGTCCAGGTCGACCGGCTCGCTTTCGCACGCTCGGCGATGTTTCGGTAGAGTTTGACGTAGTTGAACTCGTCCGGAAGCTGAAACCGCTTCACTCCCGTCGCCAGCCGCGCGATCGTCTCCTCGTCGGTGAGGGAACTCAGCGCGAACGGGCCGCTTTCCGCCGCGTTGCCATCCGCATCATCTTCGTGGTCGTCGGTCGGGCCAAACCCAAACTGGGCCATGGTCTGAACACCGAACTGGCTGCGACAGAAGTCGGCGAACGTCGCTTCCACCTCATCCCGCCTTGCCGGGTCGGATTCAATGACTTGCGACAACAGATAGCGCCAGCGCTCGCCATCTGTCGCGGCGGCATCCCAGTTCGCCGGCAATTTGTGAAACACTGGGTTCCCGTCGACATCCACCGGCGCGCCTCGCGATCCTTCGCCGTAGTTGTAAAAGCCCGGCTCGTAGTCGGGAATCGACGCGAAATCGGTCTTCAATTGCAAACGCCACGCGTCGCTCCCCCCCTGCCCCGCCAGTAGGATCTGCGCGAACAGGAACTGAAACTCGGCGACCGCTGGCTTGTCGTTGTCTTGAAGCGCCAGCGGCAACCCCTGATTCAACAATTGCAAAGCGCGACCATGGTCGCGTCGGGTCGCGTTCATCCATTTGCCACGGACTCGACTCTGACCACGCTGGAATTTGCCCGCGACTTCAAACCCGCTGTGATCGAAATTGAGATACACCCGCGCAACTGCCCGCAGAAACCGCCAGTTGCCCCCGTGTTTAGCGATTCCATTCTCGAGGAATTCATCCACTTTGCCCACTTCACCCAGACTCTGGGCCGACTGCACCGCTTCCGCGACATCCTGATCGATGCGCTGCGGATCAACCTCGGTCCCCAGCACCAGTTCCTGATAATGGCCCCACGCATCGCGGAAGTTTCCCGCCTGCAGCTCCTGCAGCGCCTTCTGCCGAAGCTCGGACGCGGGCTTCTCGGCGGCAGACATCTCCATCGCGGCGATCCCCAGACAGGCCAGTGCCGAAACACACAAGAACCAGGACTTCGAACTCATGGAAAGCAGCTCCTTCCGCGAAATGGCTTCGAACGGCGGGGTGCAAGCGTCAGTTGAACCATCCGGAGTGTGGATGATACCAGTCCCGAACGGGAATCCGTAGTGTCAGACGCGACGTCTCGTCGATAAGTTCCGCGGAAATGTAGCCCGCACTCCCCGAGTGCGCGGCCCGCTGTGCGTTCTCCGTCACTCGGCGCACTCTGGGCTGGCGCAACATCCCAAGCGAGCCGTCCGTCAAAAAGTAAATTTCCCTCCGTCGGGGCTTCGCCTCTTCGCCGGGACTCTCTTCGATCTCTTTGTGAGTCTTGGGGCGGCCCCCAGTGCGTTGTTTGGACGGCGGAAGCACATCGGGCCAGTCTTTCAGAGAAAGACGGCTACGATGCGACAGACTTTAAAATAGACGAAATCGACCTCTCGGCGACTCTCTATTCCCCGTAACCCAACCGACGTCGGCAGTGTCCAACGTCCACCGCCAAAAGTATCATCGGCTCTTTCAACACCACCGCACACGACCTCTCCCTGGCATGCCCGACGTCGCCGTCCCCATACCTGATCCGACCGACGCGGCCCCACGAAGCGATTCGCCGGACGCGGGGGGCGCGATCGATCTGGCCGACGATTCCCCGACAAAGGCGAAATCAACGTCCGCCGTTCGCACGGCGGTCGCTGGCATCGCGATGGTGGTGTTGGCGGTAGCCGTTCTGTGGTGGCTCTCGCCGCGAATGGATGCGCAGACTCTGGTGGTATATTGTGCGCACGACGCGGAATTCGCTGAGCCGATTTTGCGCGACTTCGAACGCGAGACCGGAATCACGTTGGCCATTCGCTACGACACCGAAGCGAACAAATCGCTCGGTTTGGTCAACCGCATCGTTTCCGAGCGGGACCAGCCGCAGTGCGATGTTTTTTGGAACAATGAACTGCTGGGGACGCTGGAACTGGCCCGGGAGGGATTACTGGAGCCGTACATCGGGACCGGGCATCGACGGATTCCCCCGCAATACCGCGACGAAGAGGGGTTGTGGACAGGCTTCGCCGCCCGGCTGCGGATGTATATCGTCAACCCGCAGGCGCTCGCCGCTGACGAGTCGGCGATTCGCGAGCGGTTGGACTCTGCCGACCTCTCGCGGGTGACGATCGCAAAACCGATGTTCGGCACCACTTTGACGCAGTACTGTCTGTGGTGGTCGGTTTGGGGCGGGGAAGAGACGATCAGCCGACAGCGTGAGTGGCAGCGCCGCGGACTGAAACTCGCGGACGGAAATGCGATGACCAAAAACCTGGTCGCGGGAGGGGCGTGCGATCTGGGCTTCACCGATACAGACGACTATTTCGGGGCGCTCGACGCCGGCCGACCGGTCGCTGGACTTCCGGTACGCGTCGAGGGAAAAACCATCTGCATTCCCAACACGGTCGCGATGATAAAAGGTTCGGCTCACACCGAGGCGGCCCAATCGCTGATCGACTTCCTGTTGTCGGCGGAAACCGAAATCGCGCTCGCCCGTTCCGCCTCCCGACAGATTCCGCTGGGTGATGTTGACGAGGCACAGCTCCCCGCTGAGGTGCGTCCGTTGCGAACATGGGCAAGCGAAAGTGCCGACTTGCGGCCGCTCATCTCCATCAGAAACGACGTGTTGAACTGGTTGCGGGGGGAGTACGTTCCGTGAGCTTCGAAGCGGCGTGCGGCGTGGCGCTGCTCCGGGCGATTTTTGTCGCGCTGGTCGCCTGGGGGTTTGCCCGCATGGGAGGAGCGGTCATCCAAACGGCGCGAGGCTGGCGAAGTACCGCGTTGTGGGGGTTATTGTGGTTGCCTTTCGTGATGCCGGGGATGTTTGTCGGATACGCATATAACGGTTGGACACTGTTCCTGTCGGCGGCCGACTTCTGGCGAATTTCTCCCTGGAATCACGTCGACTTCATACGAACACACCTGACGACCCAGTACTGGATCTGGAACGAAGCGCTGCTGTTTCTGCTGCTGGTGGCGCGCGTCGTTCCGGTGGGAGTCGCGGTCGCCTGTTTTGGACCGGGACCAACGCTTTCGCCAGCCGCGGCTTATGCGTGGCGGCTGACTCTGGCACGCGAACCGTCATGGTTCCGCCGGGCATTCGGCGAATTCCGCTTGTGGATTCGAGTGAACGGGCAGGCGGCCGCCCCGGCACTGGGGGTAATGTTTTTGCTGGCATTTCAGGAATTCGAACTCGTCGCCCGACTGGCCCGCCCGTCATGGACGGTCTGGCTGATTGATGCCCAGGCGACCGGGGTCAGTCTCGAGCGGTCGGCGATCCTCGCGATCGTCCCGGCCCTGTTGCAATTGCTCATTTTGGTGCCAGCAGCGTTGGCGATGCGAACTGGTATTCGACATTCGGCGCACAGTCCGATCCCGGTAAAGTTGTCCGTCTCGCGACGATTGGGATTTGGCCTGTTTTTGGTCGGAGCGTTGGGGATCGTCTGCGTCGCGCCGTCGGTCCTGGTGGGAGCCGATTTTGCCATCGGGGTGAAGTCGCTGTGGAATCAGCCGGCGACCCGAATGAATCTCGCGCGGGAGATTACGGTCGGATTGTTGGTTTCGGGTTTGGCGACAGCGGCGGTGATTGGGGTGGTGCGGTGGAGTTCGCGGCGATCGGCGAACGCCCGAGAGTCGATTGGGAGCGCGACGTGCATTAGCGAGGAACCGCCCAACGGGAGGGCGAAGCTCCTGCTGAGCCGCCAATGTGGGTTCGTGAGTCAATACGCGTGCAAGGGGCAGCCATCGACTGACGGTAAAGAGAAGCCGTCGTTGAGTCAGCCATCATCCGGGACATTGGAATTCCCGTCGGATCCTGATGCATCGGGCGAGAGTCGAGGGCTGCCCGATGGACGTCATAATGAACTGCGGGAGTCCAGTGGCGGCTCGGCAGGAGCCTCGCCCTCCCGTGACGTTGGTCCTGCTGATCGGTCGTCGTGCGACGTGCTTCGCGGAATGGGCCGGTGTGAAGGTTCTCCCACTCGGCAATACGGAATCAAACGATTCGCCTGGTTTCTCAGCATGATCCCCGGACTCGCCGGCGCGTTGCTCCTGAGCCTTTGGCTCCTGGTGGCATTCCGCTTCCTGGGATTCGGTCTCGCGACGCGAACGGTGATCCCCTGGCTGTTGGCACAGGCGCTCTTGTTGTTGCCGCGGGCCGGGTGTCTGGCGATTTTGGTTCGGGAGTCGATTGATCCGTCGGCCTGTCACGCGGCCAGACTGCTGACACAGGGAACCGACGCGTCTCGCCGAGCGGCGGGGCGGAATTTGATCTGGCGGATGGCCGGAGTGAAACAATTCGCCGCCGTCTGGCTGCTGTGGTACAGCGCGTATCTGGATCTGGCGACCGGTCAACTGCTGGCTCCGCCCGGCATTTCCTCGGCTCCCGTCACGCTCTATATTCAGATGCACTACGGCCGCAATGCGGTCTTGTCGGCGATGACGATTGTGACGGTGCTGGTTCCGGTCCTGCTGGCGTCGGGATTTCTGTTGATCCGTCCATTTCTGGCACGATGGGGAAGCCGATGAAGAAAATCCTCTGGAAACTCGATAAGGTCCGGGTCGCCGGCAGGGGACAGCCTCGACTCGACGTGACATGCCTGGACATTCCAGCCGGCGTGATCGCGATCTTGGGGCCGTCGGGGGCGGGGAAGACTACGTTGCTCAACCTGCTGGCGGGGTTTGAACGCCCAGCGGCGGGAACTGTCGTTTCTCACCTGGCCGTCTCCCCCGGGGAATTGCCACTCTTCTGGGGACCGCCGGGGGATGGTCTGTGGCCTTCTGAAACGGTGGTGGCACATTTGCGGCGGGTCACGCCGTCGGGAACTCCGCCCGGGGAAGCCGAGCGATTGCTGGAACTCTTTGGCCTGAAAGACAAATCGGACGTGCGACCAGATCTTCTGTCGCAGGGGGAATGCTCCCGTCTGTCGCTGGCGCGAGCGCTGGCGAGCCAGGCGCGGGTGCTGGTTCTCGACGAGCCGTTGGTACACGTCGAGCCGGCACGTTTGCTACCCTATTGGGACGTGCTGCACGCCGAGCGTCCGGCGGGCGGTTCCCTCGTGTTTTCGACGCATGAACCGGAACTGGTGTTGCGCTCGGCGCAGCATGTCATTGGCCTGGCGGAAGGAAACGTGGTGTTCAGCGGGTCTGCCGAGCAATTGGAACGCGATCCCCCGTCCGAGGCGCTCGCCTGGTACCTGGGGGCAGCGAACTGGATTCCCGCCCGGGAATCGGCGTTCTGGCTCGCGCGCTCCTCGACACACGATCGCTGTGTCCGTCCTCACGACCTGCAGGCCGACGCGGTGAGCGACGGTCCCGTGGTGATCGACGCGGTTCGCCGGTCTCGCGGACTGAACGAACTTGATGCCCGGCACGAACCGACAGGGGAACGCCGCCGATTTTACATCAGTCGCCTCGCGCAGGAGTTGCAGGCTGGCGTTCGGGTCCGGTTCTCGGTGCTGGGACTGCTGCTGGCGCTCTGTTTCGCGCTATCGGGCTGCGGCGGGGCCACGGCCGGGTCAGATCAAACTCTTACCGAGGTGGGATACTGGATGCTCCCGTCCGAGGGTATCCGCATTCCCGCCCCCCGTGCCGTCCATGCCGCAGGGGATGATCTGTACATTCTCGACAACGTCGGCCGGGTGTTGGTTTACGATGGTGAAGGTGAGTTGAAGAAACAGTGGTGGATGCCGGAATACTCGGTCGGCCGTCCCGAGAAGATCTGTCTCCTGCCGGATGGCCGGCTGGCGGTCGCCGACACGCATTACCACCGAGTCATCCTGTTTGATCAGGAAGGGACCGAGGTGGGACGGTTGGGCGGGTTCGGCAAGGACGCCGGTCAGTTCATTTTTCCGGTCGCGACGGCGTGCGACGACGCGGGAAACCTCTACGTCTGCGAGTATGGCGGCAATGACCGCATCCAAAAATTCTCTCCCGACGATCGCTTTCTGTTGTCGATCGGTGGGTATGGCACAGAACCGGGACAGTTCCAGCGTCCCAGCGGCATGGTCTGTCGTGGCGACCGGTTGTATGTGGTCGACGCGTTCAACAATCGGATCCAGGTCTTTTCCACCGACGGCGCGTTTGTGGAGATTCTGGGAGCCGACCTGGGGGCCGCGTCGCCCGAACTCAATTACCCCTACGACATCGCCCTCAGTCCCGCCGACGAGTTGTTCGTCGTCGAGTATGGTGCGGGGCGGGTGTCGCGATTGGACCTCAAGGGCCGGCTGCTGGGGCGCTTCGGAGCCAACGGCAGTGGAGACGGGCAATTCAAGACCCCCTGGGGACTCGCTGTCGACAAGCACGCGCGCGTCTTCGTCGCCGACACCGGAAATCGTCGGCTCGTGCAATTGAAATTGTGAGGATCACACGGTGAACCGCCCGATCACGCGACTGTCGCTGGCTGACAAGATCTGGAACCGCCTCAAAGGGGCCTACCAGTCGGTCATCCCACGTCCCAAAAAGGGGCTCTCGTGGACCGACTCCATTCCGCTCGTGCTGTTCCTCGCGCTGTTCGCCGCCGTGGTCGTGACGCTGGAACTGAAGCACATCGTCCTGTTCGCGAATCCAAAAGCGTTCTTGCTGCTGCTGGTCACACCGTGGATCTGGTGGATGTCGGTCTGCGGCTATTCGGGCCTCGTGCGCGGGCGGGCGGCCTCCTCATTGTTTGTGCGGCTGGTACTGGCCGGACTGTTCGCGATGTTGCTTGCCGAGCCGCGTTCGGTCAAAAGCAGTGAAGAACTGGCGGTGATGTACCTGGTCGATGTTTCCGACTCGATCGGCAACAAGATGATGCGCGACTCGCTGGAGATCATCGCGAATACGGCGCGCAAGAAGCCGAAGCAGGACTCGGTTGGGCTGGTGACGTTTGGCAAGAACGCGGCGGTGGAATTTCCCGCCCGGAAGTCGTTGCCGATGGATGAGGCGATCACGCTGAATTCCCTCATCGACCGGGACGCCACCAACGTCGAACAGGGGTTGTCGCTGGCCGCCGCGATGCTTCCCGACGACAAACTGGGACGGATCGTGATGTTCAGCGACGGGATCCAGACCGAAGGAAATCTCAATCGTGTCCTCGACGATCTGAAAGCACGGGGCATTTCGGTCGATGTTCTCCCCATTCAATACGATTTCAACGACGAAGTGTGGCTGGAACGGCTGGAGCTGCCGCAATTCGTCCGGCAAGGAGAAACGTATGAAGCGGGGATTCTTCTGTCGTCATTGACCGCTGGAAAAGGCACTCTGCGGCTGGAGGAGAACGGCAAGCAGATCGCGGAAAAAGAAGTCGATTTTCAGGCGGGCAAGAACCGGTTCGCATTCCCGATCCACCTGCGGTCCGCAGGCTACTACGAGTATTCCGCAACGATCGAGGTTCCGCAGGGAAAAGACAACCTCAAGCAGAACAATCGGGTCGTCAACTCGGTCTTTCTGGAGGGCGAAGGGCGGATTCTGATTGTGTATGACCCCAAGGGAGAGCCGCGCGACCGAGTGGAATTGACACGGGCTCTCGACGACGGCAAACACATTGTCGAGCAGCAGTCGGCGTATGAATTCGCCCGAGACCCGATGGGATTGTTGACCTACGACTGCATCATCTACTGCAACGTGCCGGCCGACGCGTTCGACCCGGTTCAAATGCAGGCGACTCGCGACGCGGTCTTCAATTACGGGCTGGGGTTCATCATGGTGGGGGGGAACAACAGCTTCGGTCCCGGCGGTTACCACCGCACGGTGATCGAAGACGCCCTCCCGGTGACGATGGACATCTCGCAGAAGAAAGTGCTTCCCAAAGGGGCGCTGGTGTTGGTGCTGCACACCTGCGAATTCGCCGAGGGAAACACTTGGGCCAAGCGCATCACGCGGGAAGCGATCAAGGTTCTGGGAGGCCAGGACGAAGTCGCGGCGATCGACTACGAGGCGGGTGAAAAATGGATCTTCAAGCTGACCCCGGCGTCCGAATATCAGAAACTGTCGCGATTGATCGAACAGGCGCAGCCGGGGGATATGCCGTCGTTCGCGCGGACGATGGAAATGTCGCTGGCCGAACTGCAAAAGAGCAATGCCGCGACCAAGCACGTGATCATCATTTCGGATGGCGATCCCCAGCCCCCTGCACCGGCCGTCCTGCAGAAATTTGTCGACAACCAGATTTCCGTTTCCACTGTGGCGGTGTTTCCCCATGGGGGGATGGAAATCGGGCTGTTACGGCAGGTCGCGATGACCACGGGGGGGCGGTACTACTATCCCTCCGATCCGAACGAGTTGCCCCGGATTTTCATCAAAGAGGCGAAGACGCTGAAGCGGAGCATGATTCAGCGGAAGACTGTCATGCCCGAGGTGGCGATGCCGCACCAGATCCTCAAGGGGATCGAAGCGATGCCGACGGTCGACGGGTACGTAATCACCACCCCCAAGCCGAGCCCGGCGATGACCGTGCTGCAAGTGATGGGAGACGAAGGCTCGGAGGGTGAGGGACCAGAATACGATCCGCTGCTGTCGGTCTGGCAGTACGGATTGGGGAAGACCGCGGCCTTTACGTCCGACCTGTCGAACAACTGGTCGTCGAGCTGGACATCCTGGGACCATTTTGACCCGTTCATTCAGCAGATGGTGACCGAAGTCTCGCGGGTGCAAAAGACCGGCCATTTGCGGATGTGGACCTACGTGAATGGCAACGAAGGGGTGATTGGTGTCGAGGACTTCGCTGAAAACGAGTCGTTCCTGGAAATCGGTGCGACGATCGCCGGCCCGCAAGACCGCACGCAGACCATTGCCCTGAAACAGGTCGGCCCGCGGCGGTATCAGGCGACGATCCCCCTGTGGGGCAAGGGGCGCTATCACATCGCCGCCTCGCCGGCTGGTGTCGAACGAAAAGACGACCGGGCGTTTGGCGGGTTCATCATCCCCTATTCGCCCGAGTATCTGCGATTTCGTTCCAACCCGCTCAACTTGAAGGAAGTCGCCGAGCGGACCGGGGGGCGGATTCTCGAAAAGGACATGACCGTCGACGACGTTTTCCCGAAAGAACGCGAGTCCAAGCGGAGTTCGCAACCGATCGATCACTGGTTCCTGATCGCGCTGGCGTGTCTCGTTCCCCTGGACGTCGGCATGCGGCGGATTCAAATCGACTTCGGCGCGATCCTAAGCTGGCTCGGTCTGACGAAGAAGCGAGGAGTGACGACGCAAACCATGGGCGCTCTGCTGGAACGCAAACAGCAGGTCGGCAGCCAGTTGGCGGCTCGCCGGGGAGAATCGACGCTTCCCTCGTCTATGGCCAGTGGCGACTCGAAAAAGCCGACACGCAAACCCACTCCGGGTACGCAAACCCCCGCGACCTCCCCCGCTCAACCGACTTCCGCGCCGAGTCGCGACGCGAATTCGACCACTGGCCGGCTGTTGGAACTGAAACGCAAACGGCAACAGGACAAATAACGCCTCCTCCGCGATCTCTTTCGACAACGGCCCGCTTCCAACCCGGCACACTCCCACTCTTTCGACAACCGGTACCGCCTCATGAGTACGATTCCCATCTCGACCGATCCCGCCGCCCTGCAAGCCGAAGCGGCTCAATTCAAGCAGGAATTCGCCAACGCCCGCGAAGCGATTGGTCGCGTGATCGTCGGGCAGCAACGTGTGGTCGAGGCGGCCCTCACCGCGATCTTCTGTGGAGGCAACGTGCTGTTGGAGGGTGTCCCCGGCCTCGGCAAGACGGAACTCGTCAAAGCGCTGTCGCGGGTGCTGGATCTCGAATTCCGCCGCATTCAGTTCACCCCCGACCTGATGCCCGCCGACATCATCGGCACGAACATCATGACCAGCGACGATTCGGGGCGGTATCACTTTGAATTCCGTCGCGGCCCGATCTTCACGCAGTTGCTGCTGGCCGACGAAATCAACCGCGCGTCACCCAAAACTCAGTCGGCTCTGCTGGAGACCATGCAGGAAGGGTCGGTGACCACGGGGGGAACCAGTTACACACTGACGCAGCCGTTCTTCGTTCTGGCGACGCAGAATCCGATTGAACAGGAAGGGACCTATCCCCTCCCCGAGGCGCAGCTCGACCGGTTCATGTTCAAAGTCGAAGTGCCGTTTCTATCCCGGGCGGAAATGAACGAAGTGGTCAGCCGCACGATTCTCCGGAAACAGATCGACCTGCACAAATTGTTGTCGGGACCGCGAATTCTCGAATTGCGCAGCACGCTCGACAAAGTGGTGGTCGCGGACCCGCTTCGCGATTATGCCTGCAGGCTCGTTCTGGCGACGCATCCCACATCCGAATATGCCAGCGAGCGAATCAAGAACTTTGTCCGCTGGGGGGCCAGCCCGCGTGCGGCCCAAGCGCTGATTCGCGCGGCACGAGTGCGGGCACTTGCGGAGGGACGCGCCCACGTCGCCTTCGAAGACATTCGGCACTTTTCCCCCGAAGTTCTACAACACCGCGTGTTGCTGAACTACGACGGCCAGGCAGAGAATATCCGTGTCGCCGACCTGATTCAGGAGTGTCTGAAAAGTCTGCCGGAAACGCCGACCTAGGGGAGAGTCGTCAAGATTTGTTTCCGTCCTGCGAATCACTTCCATCCCCCCTGCCTGACGCGACATGAACCCATCCGCCGGGAATGCCCGATTCTCCTCGTTGCTCGACAACGCCGTACTCGCCCGGCTGGAGCGGATGCGTATCAACCCGATGCGGCGCAAGACGAATCGCACCCGGGGGGAGCATCAGTCGGGCAAAGGGGGAACCAGCACCGAGTTCGCCGACTATCGCGATTACGTCGCGGGTGACGACGTGAAAAACGTCGACTGGAACATTTTCGCCCGACTTGAACGCCCGTTCGTCAAACTCTACCGCCACGAAGAAGATCTGCACGTCGTCGCCCTGGTCGACGCCTCGGCCTCGATGCAGTTCGAGGGGAAATTCGAGCGGGCCAAGCAGCTCGCCGCCGCCTTTGGGATCATGGGGCTGATGAACGTCGAGCGGGTGAGCATGTACAGTTGCAACACCCCGGGGAAAGAGCCGCTGTTCATGCCCCCCTGCACCGGACGGGTCAGCCGGAAGCGGATGTTTGAGTTTCTCGAGACGCTGCCGGCGGGGGGCGACTATCCGATCGAGAGCGCCATCGACTCAATGCTCACCCGACACCGTGGAAGGGGGGTGGTGTTGCTCGTGTCCGACTTTCTGACGTTTGGCGACCTGCAAAAACCGTTCAACATGCTGTTCAGCGCGGGACTGGAGGTGTTCGCCGTCCAGATCCTGGGGCCGACCGAGATCAATCCCGATGTCACGGGGGATGTGCGTTTCGTCGACAGCGAATCGGGCTACGCGCTCGATGTCTCGAATGCGGGTGACCTGCTGGGAATCTACCAGGACCATCGGCTCGCGCTGGAGGAAGAGCTGGAGACGATCTGCCGACAGCGATCGGGTCGGTTCGTTTCGATCTCGTCGGCCGACACGATTGAATCGGTCCTGTTCGACCTCTTTCGCCGAAAGGGGTGGGTGCGATGAGTTGGCCGGGGATTCTGGAACCGTGGTCGGCGTGGCTGTTTCTGCTGCTGATCCCGCTGATCATCTTCTATTTCCTGAAACTCAAGCGTCCGCAGCTTGATGTGTCGTCGCTGGCCTTGTGGCGGTCGGTGATCAATGACCAGCGGGTCAATTCCCCGTTTCAGCGATTCAAACGCAGTCTGTTGCTGCTGTTGCAGATTCTGCTGCTGTGTTCGCTGGTGCTGGCGGCGATGCGTCCGTTTCTCCCCAGCGGGGCCGACCGGGCGCAGTACCTTCCCGTTCTGATCGACTGCTCGGCGAGCATGGCGGCGCTCGATAAGGCGGGAGGCGAGTCGCGATTGGCGGTCGCCAAGGAAGAGGTCACCAAGCTGATCGACAACCTGCTGCCCGGGCAGAGGCTATCGCTCATTGGCGTTTCCAACAGCGCTCGCAGTCTCTGCGAATTCACCGACAACAAGCGGGTGCTGCACGACGCGCTTGACAAGTTGCAGGTACAGCATACGTCGAGCCGACTGGAAGACGGCCTGCGGATGGCGCAGGCGCTGTCGCTGACCGTCCCGATCGAAACCGTAATGCTGTTCACCGATGGCAACGTCCCCCCGCTGGTCAATTTCGACCTACCGTTCCAGTTGAACTTTCAGAAGATCGAGGCCCCCGGGGCCAACGTGGGAATCACGGCGGTGAACGCGCAGCGGACAAGGGAACGCTGGGATGTGTTTGTCCGACTCGACGCGACCGAAAACTCGCAAATGACCACGACGGTGGAGTTGTGGCGTGACGGCAAGATCGAGGGATCCGAGCTGTTGACCGTCGAAGGGGGGAAGTCGCAGCGCGTGGTGTTTCCAATCACTGACCTCAGCGCCGCCTCGCTGGAAGTGCGGATCAAGCCCGACGCGTTCGACTCGCTGACTCTCGACAACCAGGCATTTCTCGATCTTCCCTCGTCACGCGACGTGGTGGTGTATTGCCCCTTGAGCCTGATGACCTATCGGCAGGCACTGCAAGGGACGCCGGGCGTCTTGCTGTACCCGAATGATGACGGTGGGGGAACCGCCGCCTTCTACGATCTCTTGATCTCCGATCAGCCGTCGCATGCCGACTTTGAGGCGCGGATGATGGTGCTGGTGGGTTTCGTTCCCACCGATCTGAAAGATCTGATCGAAATCACGACCGATGTGGCCGAGGTGGTCGACTGGCAACGGAGCGCTCCTCTGTTGCAGTACGTGTCACTCAAGGATCTGATGTTTGGTGACGAACCCAAACGGCGGCCAGGGACCGAAGACAGGGCGTTCGAAGAACGGGGCTATGAGATTCTGGCGCAGGGTCGGTCTGGTCCCCTGGTTCTGCAAAAAGCGGCGGGGGGGAAGGATCTGTATTCGATTCTGTTTCACCCCGAACGCTCGACTCTGGTTTACCGCGTCGGATTTCCCGTGCTGGTGAAGAACACCCTGGACGAAGCGCGAAAGTTGGCCGGTCTTTCGGAAGCGAAGAGTCAGCCAACCGGCCTCTTGGCGGGGCGCATCATGACTCCCGAGACCGATTACAACGTGGTCGCACCGGACGGGGTCGAAGCCCATGTGAAGACCACCGTCGACGGGTTACTCTCAGGTGTTCCCGCTCCCCAAATCGGACGGTATTCGATCCGCACCGAAGGGAAAGAGGTCGCAAGTGCCGGCGTCAGTCTCCAATCGACCCCCGAGACGGAACTCTCAACGGTCGATGCCCTGCAGATGAAGGAGACCCGCGTGGGTGCTTCGCAGGTCACCCTGAAGACCGATCGCCCGCTTTGGCCCTGGTTCGCTTTGGCCGGTTTCGCGTTGCTGTTAATCGAGTGGTGGTACTTTCAAAAACGTCCCGCGGGAATGCCCGGCTGAACCTATGCAGCGTCCACTCTGGTGTTGCCCCTCAAGCGGCGTGTCTGGTGAACCGATGAATCACACTGTCGGACGTTTCTGGATTTTCCGATCCATCGCGCTGCTGGCTCTTTTCTGCGGGGCCGGCTCCCCTTGCCTCGCGCAGTCGAAACTTCTAACTGCGGGTTTGGAATCCACGTCGCAAACGTTCCGCACCCAGGGGCCGGTGGTGGTGGTCTGGCGGCTGGAGTCGCAGCATACAGGAATTCTGCGCGGAAATCTGCAAGCGACCATTGTGGATGGAATCGACGTCCTCGGGCAGTTGACGACCGATGACATGGCGCTCTCAACGGGCGGGCAGTCGGTTCGGATGATGCTGCCGTCGATTGACCCCAAACACGGCGGGAACGCGAATCCGGACTTGAAGATCATCCTCCGCTTCATTGGTCCCGACTTCCGCGGGAACTTGGGAGAATTCAAACTCCGCGTCCCCTCGCAATGGGAGCGAGGTCTCTCGATTGCCGTCTGCGATCCCTGGCAGTCGACAATGCCCGATGCGACGTTGAAGTTCATCCAGTCGATGCGCTTTGAAACGCACTACAACGGAGCCGCTGGCGCGACTGCGACTGAGAACACCCTGTCGACGGTCCCGAGCCATTTTCGTCCGCGCGATCTTCCCAACGAACCGTTGGGCTACTGCGCGTTCAATCTACTAATCCTGATGCGCGAGGGATTGACTGATCTCCGGGAGGATCAACTCGACGCGATCATCGATTGGGTCCACGCGGGTGGGTCGGTCTGCCTGGTCCCCGACGCGCCAGCGATCGACAAACACCACCTGCGATTTCTCGACACGCTGGCCGGCTCGGGAGTCGGGCAGGAGGCTTTACTGGTCGACCCGGGTGGCCGACTGATTCGGGATGAGAACGCCAAACCGCGACTGGCGCGGTACGGACTGGGTCGGGTCGCCCTGTTTTGGGGGACGCGGGAGAGTCCCGTGAAGGATCCCGCCGACCTGAGAGGCGCGCTGGCGTTACTCTGGAATCTTCGCGCGGAACACCTCGACGGATTCCTGGCGACCGGAACCTGGGACCGTCCGAAAGATCCACTCGCCGATGCGCAGAATCTCAACAATTTGCCGTACGACCGGAATTATTTTCGGTCCGTTCGCCCTCCCTTGAATCAGTTGGCCCCCGAGCCATTGCAATCGGGAGACCAGTTGCTGGGACGGCTGATTCCGCAAACGATGCGGTTGCTACCCCTGTGGCTCGTGGGAATCCTGCTGGCGGGCTACGTGCTCTTGATTGGACCGGTCGATTACTTGGGACTGGGCTTCCTCAAACAAAGAAAATGGACTTGGGCCTTGTTTCCCGTGGTCACGCTGGGGGTCACGCTGGCGACCGTCCGTTTATCACACTGGTACATGGGGAACACCGACACGAACAAGCGGGTCGTGGTGGCCGACTTGGGGCGTGACGGCCAGATCGCCCGCACCAGTGAATTCCGGATGCGGGTCTCGGGTACGGAACGGGTTTTTGAAACCGAGGTGGTTAGCGGTCTGTTCACGCCCGTAGACTTCCGCCGATTCGGTGCCAATGGCTGGTACTCGCAATTCACCAATCCCCAGCCCGACCGCGACAACACCGGATCGGGGGCGCCCATGCTCTCGGGACGAATGCCTTCGCACTATGTCGTGAAGCAGTTTCTGCCGCAGTGGTCTCCCCGGCTGAATCGGGTGTTCCGCATTCCCAGACATGCCGTGGCGGAATCGCCTGCGGCGGACGGAAAAGAAACCGAAGAGACGTCGAAGAAGTCCCCCGGCGGTGATCCGGCGCTCCAACTGGTGTTCGACTGGGAACAATTCAACGACTCCACCCAGTTCAATCCCACGACCCTCGCCCTAGCGGAGGGGCGAGCGCCGTTGGACAAAGCCGTCGATGCGATTCCCGATCTCAAAGAGGCGGTCGTGCTGGTTGGAAAGGCGCACCACGCCTTGGGGACGCGCCGGGCCGCCGCGTTCAAAACCCTGGACGGAGTGAATCAGCAACGGGCCATGTACTATCCCCCCAATTCCTTGATCACGGGTGACGACTCGTTTCTGTGGGACATTTGTTTGAACTCCCAGGGAGGGTTGTACGATTTACTCTCGCACCTGGCACCGCACGGCGGGGGGGATTTCGAAGACATGCCGCTGCTCGATTCGAGCAGTGACAAAGAGTGGATGCTGGTGCTGTGCATCGAGCGCGGCGACGAACTGATCGTGTGGCGCAAGCTCTACACGGGAGAGAAATAAGATGCTGGTGGTCGACGTTCAGAACCTGTGGGTTCGTTACGGCAAACTGGTCGCGGTGCGGGGAATCAACCTGCAGATCCCCAAAGGGGAGGTCTTCGGGTTCATCGGTCCCAACGGGGCGGGGAAATCGTCGACCATCAAAGTCCTGGCGACGCTGCTGCGGGAGTTTGTGGGCCGGGTCAAAGTCAACGGCATCGACGTATTGCGCAACCCGCAACTCGTGCGGGAGAAGATCGGGTACGTCCCCGACTTCTTCGGCGTGTATGAAGACCTCACGGTCGAGGAATACCTGCACTTCTTCGCCGCCGCCTATCGTATCGAGCGTTCGCAGCGAAAGACGATTATCGGCGACGTGCTGTCACTCACCGACCTGTCACACAAACTCGATTCGCCAGTCGACGGGCTGTCGCGCGGGATGAAACAGCGTCTGTCACTGGCGCGGGTGCTGCTGCATGACCCCGATCTGCTGTTGCTCGATGAACCGGCGAGCGGCCTGGACCCGCGAGCCCGCATCGAAATGCGCGAGTTGCTCAAGGCGCTCAAGGAGATGGGCAAGACGATTCTGATTTCCAGCCACATCCTGCACGAACTGGCGCAATTGTGTACCCGCATCGGCATCATCGAGGCGGGGCAGATGGTCGCGCAGGGATCGGTGAATGAAATCTACCAGCAACTGGGCGTGCTGCGGATCGTGCATGTGCAGGTCGCCAACTCGCTGGAGGGACTCGCCGACAAGCTCCGCCAGATTCCCGGTATCGAATCGGCGGAAGAGCAGGTCGACCGGCTGGCGATCCGCCTGCATGAAGACCAGACTTCGATTGAAGATCTGCACGATCATCTGGTGAAATTCGGTGCTCGGATCCGAATGTTCCAGCCCGAGGCGATGGACATGGAAACCGCCTTTATGAAGCTCACCGAGGGCAAGACAGCGTGATTCCCCGTCCCCCGCGAATTTCGCTCCCGCTGCTGGCCAAGGAACTCATTGAACAGGCGGCGCGGAAACGCACGTACTTCGTGCGGGTTTTTTATGCGGTTCTGTTGCAGTTTTTCGGACTGCTGATGTTCGCGGAAAGGTTTTCGAACAGCAGCAACGCCTGGGGAATGCTGGGACAGGGCCGGGATTTGTTCACGTTCATGACGGCGCTGCAGTTCGCGGGCGTCTACTTCTTCATGCCAGCGCTCGTGTGCGGCGTGATCACGTCTGAGAAAGAACGAGACAGCCTGATGCTGCTGTTTCTGACAAAGCTCGGCCCCTGGACAATCTTGATCGAAAAGCTGCTCAGTCGGTTGATTCCGATGGGAACGCTGCTGCTGCTCTGCCTGCCGCTCCAGGCGCTGGCGTACAGTCTGGGAGGGGTCTCCCCCACCATGCTGTGGGGTTCGCTGTGGATGCTGCTGGTGGTCATGGTGCAGACCGCCACGTTGGCGCTCGCCTGCTCGTGCTGGTTTCGGACCACTTCGGCGGCGTTTATCAGCTCGTACTGCGTTGGCTTCCTGATGCTGTTTGGGCCGTTCGCGATGATCATGATCGTCGCCCTGTTATTCAATGACTTCCGAGGGGGCTTTCCGCTGCAGCCGTTTTTCAATTCCATGAAATCGCTGGGAATCGTTCAATCGGAAGAGCAATTGCTGTTTCCGTTCTTTGGCGCGATCCAGTTTTTCGCCACTGCGACGCGGGGACTTTCCGGGTCACTGGGTCGAATTGTCATCGTCAGCATTCCGTCCATGATGACCTGCGTGGTTTTTCTGGTCGCCGCACGGATGTTTCTGGTGAAACGCGCCTTCGCCGCTCCGTTCAACCCGCTCGTCGAGGCGTTTCGTGGGATTGAGTCGGGACTCGACCGCGTCAATCAGGCGACCAGGTCGCCCACGCTCATCGGGCGACGGGAATCGACGAATCTCCCGGTGGAGGATCCGATCGCCTGGCGCGAGACCGAGAAACGCTCAATCGGCCGCACGCGACACATTCCGTTTGTCATCCTGCTGATTGTCCTCCCGATGCTGGGGTTGCTCTGGCTGGGTTTAATTCGGGATCACGAATGGTGTTTTGGAATCGCGATGCTGTTGACTCCGGTCGTCTGGTTCGGGGGACTGGTGACGGTCGCGGTCCGATCGGTGAGTCTGATCGCCGGCGAGCGCTCGCACCAGACGCTCGATATCCTCAGCACGCTTCCGATCACCGGCAAAGAGATCCTGTTGCAAAAATTCAAGGGAATTTCGCGGTTGATCTACGTCATCTGGGTGCCTCTCGCGCTGTTGATGACGGTGAGTGCGATCTTCCGGGCGGGTTGGCTCCCGAGTTCCTTCTGGCCGGGGGGGCGTTGGCCACCCCAGGTGATTCCCTACCTGTTCACGGCGGCACTCTCGGCGATCGTTTACCTTCCGATGATCGCCTGGATGTGCGTGCTGATCGGAATGCTTGTGCGGAATCAGGGACGGGCGATCATCACGTCGCTCGCCGCCATCATTGGGTGGTGTGCCCTGCCATTCCTGGTGATTCTCTTGCCCCTGGAACTACTCAGTCGCAGCGCGATCAATGATCTGCCGCTTTCGTGGGTACCGTTACTCAGCCCGGTCACCCTACCGGTGATGAACGAGGCCAACGAAGTTCTGGAGTTGTGGGGAGGAAGTTTTCGATCGCGACTCTATAACGGGGTGGCACAACCCAATTCGGTTGAGATCTTCGTCCGACTGATGTTTTTGTCCACATGCAACTTCGTCTGGTACGGCGGGTGGTGGTTCTTTCTGCGGCGGATTTGTCTTGAGAATGCCGACCGCTTTCTGGGTCGGATGGACACGGTTTCAAACGAACACGGGAATCGCCCCAATCGAGGCTGGTCGCAGCGAATCGAGGAACGGGCGATGGACTCGCACACCACCGCCCCTCCCCCTGTTCAGACACCTGAGGCGTTGAGTTCCGAAGGCCCTCCGTTGGCGACCGAAATCACGACTTTTGTGGACATCCCCCCCACATGAACGCCCGAATCTCCGCGTTTCGGTTCAGTCTGCCGCTACTCGCCAAAGAGCTGCTCGAGCAGGCGGCCCGGCGACGGACCTATATCATCCGCGTCGCGTATGCGCTGTTGCTGTTCGCCGGCGCGTACGCGCTGTTCTCAGAGATTCTCTTTACCTCGACCGGTAATGTCTGGTCACTGATGGGAAAAGGGCGGGAACTTTACGAACGCCTGCTGGGCTTACAGTTCTTCGGCATCTACCTTTTCATGCCGGCCATCACGTGTGGCGTGCTGACACAGGAAAAAGAGCGGGACAGCCTGATGCTGCTGCTGCTCACCCGACTCGATCCCTGGACGATCGTGGTCGAGAAACTGCTCAGTCGGCTTGTTCCCATGACCTGCTTCCTGGCCATGTCGCTCCCCTTGCTCGCGCTGGCGTACAGCCTGGGGGGAATCACCCCCGGGTTCTTCTGGTCGGGAATCTGGATGCTGTTCATCACCGCGGTGCAGGTGGGGACGCTGGCGGTAACTTGTTCAGCCTGGTTTCGAACGACTGTGGGCGCGTTCCTCGCGACCTATATCCTCGGGTTTCTGCTGATCTTTGGACCAGCCCTGGGTTATGTGTTAATCGAAGCGGTT
>CAMATH010000061.1 GCA_945860955.1 Planctomicrobium piriforme | reverse complement strand
GGGAGCCTGAGCGACGTCGTTCGGCTGGTGGAGCTTGTCGTTGAACAACAGGACTTTGGGATCGAGAGGGCCATCCGGGCCGATTTGATAGCTGACGATACGGTGACCAAACGCCTGAGCGCCAATCAGCCGACCGTCGTTCCCCAGGGCCATCCCATTGACCCCTTCGGTCTTGTCGGCCCAGACAGTCACTTTGCCTGGAGCGTCGAGCCGCAGAATTTGCGTGTCGGCTTTTTCATCCCCAAACGCGGTGAAATACAGCTTGCCGGTGACGTTGTCCCAGACCGGCCCTTCGAAAAACCGTGGGTCACTGTAGACCGACACCAGCTTCGCGCCGCTCGAAACGGTTGACGGAAGCGGGTCGGCCTGCCCCCGTGCCAGGGGGGTCAAGCCGAGCGTAAGGAACGAGATCACCAACCAGATGCGAAGCGGAGTCTTCATGGCACGACACTCGACGAGGCGGGAAGCGGGTTGTTTCCGTGCGATCTGGCAGACAATATCGCGGGAGCGTGCGAAAGGAAAGCGGTATCGAAAACTACTCCAGATTCAAGTCGCTCAACACCTCCTCAAAGCGACCCCAGGGGACCGTTTTGATGGGAATCTCCGCCGTCCGATTGTCGAGCGCCAGGTCGAGAACATACGAGGTCTCGATGTACCGCGTGCGTTGACCCGCTTTTCGCAGCTCGGCGATTTTCGCCTGTTCCTGACGGAACCGATGGGCCAGTTCCCGCAAGGTGAGAATGCGGGCACCGTCGCTGCTGTGTTCGACTTTCACGTCCCGGCAGGCGGGCCAGTCGGCGAACAGCAACAGGTCGCGGACTTTGATCAGGATGATCGTCATCGGCTGATGATGCGCGAAGTCCGCCGGCTCGCAACACGGTGCCATCACGTACAAGTCGTGGTTAAACGCGCCATTCCCCACCCGGTCGCAGACGAAGTTCGTCAAGGTTTCCAGCAGATAGGAGCCCTCGGCCCCCTCCATTGAAATGAGAGTGCTTTTCGGCGTGACCTGAAACGTGCGATCGAGCAGAATCGACGCGAGGTATCCGTTGGGGACAACCCGATCGAGCTGCGATTGACCCAATGATCGGATCCGCAGCGTGGTGGGGACCACTTGTGGAGGCCCCCCGCCGATGCCAGGAACGGTTTCGGTCGTGACAATGTGCTGCGAGATGACGACAGTGTCGCGGGCATCTCCCTGCAAAATACTCTGCCTCTCCCGGCGACGGCGCAACCGCGCCAGGAGCCAGGTGGAGGTGCCACCAATCAGCAGCCCGAACATGACGCCAAACCCGCGCCCACCCACCTCTCGCAAAATTTCCGCAAACATGATTCCACCTAGTTCTGAACTCGGGGCTCATTGCTGACCCCCTGGATCGTATTCAGAACAGGAACGGTGCCCAAGCCGGCGCGGTTCAAGCGATGTGGTGCTGTGAGTCGCAATACGATTGTAGACAACAGGTTGCGTCCAATCGATTTTTGACAGGAGGAAGAGGATGAGAGGGATGAACAGGATGGAGTTGCGCGCCATTCCTGCTCTCGGGGCAAGTGGCTGAAATCGAAAAACTTCCCACAATCTGGTGGAACGTCATGAACTCGCTGTCATGGCGGTGGAATCTGAGTCCGGATGTCGTCCGAAGAGTTTTGCCAGAATCAAGTGCGCTGGCACGTAGCAGATCGGGACGATGCCAATCATCAGCGTGGCGAGCCAGGCGGGAGCGGGCATCCACGTTTGCGCCACGTCGTTACTGAGACCGTAGACGTAGTTGATATTCACGGGTGGACGCACTCCGTCCTCGGTCGCGGGTAAAGCGGGGGGGGCAGGCATGAAAAAGTAGCAGATCAGCATCAAGGCCCAGGCGAGTACCGTCCAAGCAGTGAACGCCCGGCGGTCGTACCCCAACCGCCAGACCAGAATCACCAGCACGATTGGCAGCCAGAAATGAAAAAAGCTCAGTCCCCGCGTCGTCAGCGACAGATTCGGGTCGAACATGTACGACGTCAGTCCCGCCAGGGGAAACCCCACGAGACTGGTCAAAAAGTCGGCCATCCACAAGGCCTGAGGAACCAGAATGCCCACCGCCGGCATCGACGCCAGCAGCGGCTTTTCCAGCCAGAACGCCCCCAGCGTCAAGAACAGTGCGATATCGCAAAAGTAGAGAAAATTCGTCGGCCCGTACGAGGTCCAATAGTACGGGACCAAAACCGCCATGAACGCCGTGAAGGCGAGCTTGCTCCATAATGGCAGCCGGGAATTTCGCATCCAGACGGCGGAAATTGGATTCGTATTCGATTCGGCGGACATGACCTGTGGTTTCCCGAGCGGCCAGCGTGAAACGTGGAGCGGTGTGATTTCCAATAGGATGGCGAAGCCGCCGTGAGAATATCACGCGCGGCGGCAAATAGCCGTCCACAATGTTCGGCCGACGATTGGAGAACTGTGGCACGACTTCATGCGGTGCCGTAGAATCCTCGCATCGTGTCCAAGCCCTATGACGCCACTGCCAAGCACTTGGAGGAAGTCTTTCCGCAAGACTGGGGGTTGTTCTTAGGGGTCAAGCAGCGCGTTCCTGTGACAGTCGTCGACGCTGACGTGTCGACCGTGACGGCGGCGGCGGATAAGGTGTTGCGCGTCGATGAACCCAACCCGTACATTTTGCATGTGGAGTTTCAGGCGAACTATGACGCGACGCTCAGCCAGAGAATATTGCACTACAACGTACTCCTTGGCGTGCGCCATTCACTGCCGGTGCGCAGTGTGGTCATCCTTCTACGCCGCGAGGCCGATGGAAAGACCATGACGGGTCACCTGCAGGGCAAACTGGCCAGTGACAAGACGTATCTCGAATTCGAGTACGAAGTCGTCCGCCTCTGGGAACTCTCTCCCGAGGACATTCTGGCTGGCGGGATCGGCACGCTCCCGCTGTTGCCGCTGACGAAGGTCGCCCGCAGCAGATTGCCGCGCCTGATTCGCGAGATGGAGAAGCGATTCGACCGCGACGCGAAGCGGGCCGACGTCGACATGCTTTGGACTGCCACGTACGTCTTGATGGGGTTAGAATATGAAGAGAGGTTCGCCAGACAAATGCTGCAGGGAGTTCGTTCGATGAAAGAATCTGTGACCTACCAAGCGATTCTCGAGGAGGGTCGCATACAGGGGGTGGTCGTTGGACGTGAGGAAGGACGTGAGGAAGGGAGAGAGGAAGGGCGGGCCGACGAAGCCCGGCGGATCTTGTTATCTCTGGGAACGAAACGTTTCGGCAAGCCGCCGGTGAAGGTTCGCAGGAGAATCTCGACGATCGCCGAACCGGCCGTCCTCGAAGGCATTGCCACACGCTTGCTCGACGTCGAGAGTTGGGCCGACCTGCTTGCCGGCTTGTAGGGTGCTGTGAGACCTGCGGCGATTCTTACCGACCACCCGCTTGGATACCAAAACAAAACCACGGATTTGATCGTGGACAGGTACTGCGCTCGAATTCCTGGAACAATTGAAATTCCAATTCTTGACACTGCGCACGCGGCGCGGGACAATAGAGTACGGGAGTACAGATTCACGCACAGGGAATTGCGGCCACATGGCTTTGGAACAGTTTCATCCGATCATCCGCCGATGGTTTCTCGGTCGCTTTCGCGGTCCCACCGAACCACAGCAGTTTGGCTGGCCCCGCATTCACAACGGCGAACACACGCTGATCGCCGCCCCGACGGGATCGGGTAAGACCCTGACGGCATTTCTGGCGGCGATTGACCGGCTGTTCCAGGAGAGTGAGCAGGGGGAACTTCCGGAAGAGATTCGGGTCGTCTACATCTCGCCATTGCGGGCTTTGTCGAATGACATGCACCGCAATCTCGAAGTGCCATTGGCGGAAATCTCGGCACTGGCGGCCGCCGAGGGGCTCAACGTTCCCCCCATTCGGGTCGGACTGCGCACTGGAGACACGCCACAGCGTGAGCGGGCGCGATTGATCAAACATCCGCCGCACATTCTGGTGACCACGCCGGAATCGCTCTACCTTCTGTTGACCAGCGTTCGTGGTCGCGAACGGCTGGCGAGTGTGGAGACCGTGATCGTCGACGAAATCCATGCACTGGTGCGGGACAAACGGGGATCGCACCTTGCACTGTCGCTCGAACGCCTCGATGCGTTGTGCGGTCGGCCCGTTCAACGGATTGGTTTGTCGGCGACCCAGCGCCCCATGGAACGGATCGCGGCGTTTTTGGTGGGGGGAGACGAAGCGACAATCGCGGCCTGGAACCGCGACCACGTAGCACGCTGCGAACGCATGCCCCCACGGGAGAGCGCGGATCATTGGGAGGGTCAGGCCCCACGGGATGGTACAACCCCACGGGAGGGCGAGGCTCCTGCCGAGCCGTCGATGCGCCAGCATCAACTTCCGCCCGTCTCACCAACCACCAACCGCCTCGTCGCCATCGTCGACGTCGGTCACCAGCGGCAACTCGATCTCGACATCGAAATCCCCGCGAGCGAACTCGGTGCCGTCTGCATGCACGAGCAATGGGCTGAGATCAACGCCCGCATCTGCGAGTTGATCAATTCCCATCGCAGCACGCTCATTTTTGTCAACACCCGGCGGATGGCTGAGCGGATCACGCATCAGCTCACCCAGTTGCTGGGTGAAGACGCAGTCAGCAGTCACCACGGTTCGCTCGCGGCCAACCTCCGGCATGACACCGAACAGCGCCTTAAGAACGGGCAGTTGAAGGCCGTGGTGGCGACCGCGTCGCTCGAACTGGGATTGGACATTGGTTACATCGACCTGGTGATTCAGATCGGTTCCCCCCGGTCCATCGCCACGTTTCTGCAACGGGTCGGCCGATCGGGTCACGCGCTGGGACTGATCCCCAAAGGCCGACTGGTCGCGCTGACCCGCGACGAGTTGATCGAGTGCCTGGCTCTCATCCGCGCGATTCGAGCGGGTCGGCTGGATGTCATTCCCATTCCCGAAGCGCCACTCGACATTCTCGCCCAGCAGATCGTCGCCGAGGTCGGTTGTGGTGAATGGGAGACCGACAAACTGTTCGAGTTGTTTCGGAACGCGTGGCCCTATCGCAATCTGAAACGGTCGGACTTTGACGACACGATCGCGTTTCTCAGTGAGGGAATCTCGCAGTCCACCGGCCGGGGCAAGGTCTTTTTGCACCACGACCAGGTTGGCAAACGCGTGCGGGCGCGACCGGGTGCCCGGCTCATCGCGACGACGAACGGCGGGGCGATTCCCGAGATCGCCTCGTACCGCGTGGTCGCCGAGCCAGACCAGACCGTGGTCGGGACGCTCGATGAAGACTTCGCCAGCGAGAGTTCGGCGGGCGAGATCTTTCTGCTCGGCAACACGTCGTGGCGGATTCTGCATGTCCGTGGGAACGATGTGACGGTGGCCGACGCGGCCGGGGCTCCTCCGACGATTCCGTTCTGGCGCGGCGAAGCTCCCGGTCGGACTTTGGAACTGTCGGAGGAAGTCTCGCGACTGCGCACCGACCTGGAAGCGCGCCTCGAAGACCCCGCCGGCGCGGAGGCATGGTTGACCACCGAGACGGGAGCCACCGAGTCGGCGGTCCATCAAACTGTCGAATACGCCCGGGCCCAAAAAGGGGCGATCGGACTGTTGCCGACGCAAAATCGGATTGTCTTCGAACGGTTCTTTGACGAATCGGGGGGGATGCAACTGGTGATTCACGCTCCGTTCGGGGCGCGGATCGCCAAGGCGTGGGGGCTGGCGATGCGGAAGCGGTTTTGCCGAAGCTTCGATTTCGAATTGCAGGCGACCGCCGACGACGACGGTCTGATCCTGTCGCTCGGTCCGCAGCACAGTTTTCCGCTGGAGAGCATGTTTCCCATGCTCAACGCGAACAACGTCGACAAACTGCTGGAGCAGGCGCTGTTGTACGTCCCGACGTTTCAGACCCGGTGGCGGTGGAATGTCACCCGGGCGCTGTTGGTGTCGCGATTCAAGAACGGCAAAAAGGTTCCGCCCGCGCTGCAGCGGTTTCGGGCCGACGATCTGTTGACCTCGGTCTTTCCGAAGCTGACGGGGTGTCAAGAGAACATCACTGGCGACCACGTGCTGCCCGATCATCCGCTGGTCAAGCAGTCGATGCACGACAGTTTGCAGGAAGCACACGATCTGGAAGGACTCAAGGTCGTATTGGGACGGATCCAGCGCGGGGAGATTGAGTTGCTCGCGCGGGATACGCGAGAACCTTCGCCATTCTGTTATGAGTTGCTGAACGCCAACCCGTACGCATTCTTGGATGGTGGCGAGGCGGCGGAACGGCGCACGCGGGCGGTCGCCACGCGTCGCTCTTTGACAGTCGAGAGTGTATCGGATCTCGGGCGGCTTGATCCCGAAGCCATTCGGCAGGTGTGTTCCGAGGCGCTACCGTTCGTGCGCTCGATCGATGAACTGCATGATGTGCTGCTGAGTCGCCTGGTGGTTCCCGTCGAGGGAATGCTCGGCTTGTGCCAGTCCCCTCCCGACTGGCAGCCACTTTTCGCCGACCTGCGGCGGGCGGGTCGCGCGACGACGTTTGTGCGGGTGGATTGCGTGCGGTACTGGGTATCCACCGAGCGGCTCCCCGCGGTTCAGGCGGCGTTTCCCCAAGGGAAGCCCGAGCCGGCAGTCGTCGTTCCGGACACTGTCCGTCACGACTGGGATGAGATCGAAGCCCGGGTGACGCTGCTGCGGGGATTGCTGGAGGTGTGCGGGCCGACAACGAGCGCCGAGATCGGGGCATACTTGACGCTTCCCATCCATCAGGTCGACGCGGCACTCGAGGCGCTGGAGGGAGAAGGGGTTGTCCTTCGCGGCCGATTCCGTCCGGCCGAAGCGCGACCTGCATTGCCGGTTGAAGTACTGCTGGTACCGCCGGTAAACGCATCGTCCAGCGACGGAAGTGGGGTGGCCTCTAAAATGGAGGGGAGTTTAGACGCGTTGCTCGATGTTCCCGCGAAACCGGCGGTTTCCGGCGAGTCGATGTCGTGTTCCCACGACCATGACCACGAGCCGGTTCCCGAAGTTCCGAAACCTGCCGATCTCGAGTGGTGTCACCGCCGACTGCTGGCGCGAATTCATCGACTGACGATGGAGGGGCTGCGGAAACAGATTGAACCGGTGACTGTCGACATTTTCATACGGTTTCTCACCCGGCACCATGCGCTGCTCCCCGGTTCACACCGCGCGGGTTCAAGCGGCGTGTACGAAGCGGTCGCGCAGTTGCAGGGATTGGATCTCCCCGCGATCACCTGGGAACGGGATCTGTTACCCGGTCGTGTCGAGAAGTACCGCAGCGAATGGCTGGATGAACTTTGCCTGGCGGGAGAGGCGAGCTGGGGGCGATTGTATCCCCACAAGCGGTCTGCTGATCGCGCCCGACCCATGGCGAGTCTGACTCGGGTGGTTCCTCTGTCTCTGTTCTTGAGGTCGGACCTTACCTGGCTTCAAGCGCAGGCCACGGAAACCGACGGGACGACGCTGAGCAGCCCGGCACAAGAGGTCTTGTCTCTTTTGCACACTCAGGGAGCGATGTTTGCGAGCGACCTGTTGCAGGGGACGCGGATGTTGCCGACGCAGCTCACGGAAGTGCTGGGGGAACTGGTGTCGTACGGACTGGCGACCGCAGACGGATTCGCCGGCCTGCGGGCGCTGGTGGCGGCGCGGTCCGCCGACGATGACGCGCAGCGCAACCTGCCCCGGTTGGCACGACGTCGCGCGCCGCTGTCGGGAGCGGGCCGGTGGTCGCTGTGGCGGAATCGGGGATCAGTTGAAAACTCCTCGCAGAGTGCGGGCGGAACGAACATGAATTCCACGACATCCGAACGCCAGGTCGTTTCCAAATCACCGATGGATCGAACCGCGACGGAGATCGTTGAAAACTGGGCGTGGCAACTCCTCCG
This sequence comes from Planctomicrobium piriforme, assembly GCA_945860955.1. Taxonomy (GTDB): domain Bacteria; phylum Planctomycetota; class Planctomycetia; order Planctomycetales; family Planctomycetaceae; genus UBA10511. The sequence goes on along the minus strand of CAMATH010000061.1, from coordinate 40,005 downwards.
GCGATGGGGTGTTGTTTTTCGCGACTTGCTCGAAAGGGAACCGGGCGCACCCCGGTGGTTTGAGTTGTTGCAGGTGTTGCGGAGACTCGAAGCGCGGGGTGAGATCCGCGGTGGCCGATTTATCACCGGGGTGGCGGGCGAACAGTTCGCCCTGGGAGACACCGTCCGTCTGTTGCGCCAATTACGCGACGACGGGCCGAAGCAGGAATTGGTGATTCTTTCGGCGGTCGACCCGCTCAATCTGGTGGGGATACTCACGAAGCACGATCGCGTCACCAGCAACGCCTCGAACAAACTCGCGTACCTGGACGGCCATCCCATCGCGGCGCTCGTGGCGGGAGAAGTCCGCTGGCTGACCGATCCTTCCCCGCAATTGCGGAGTCTGGTGCGGGACGGGCGGGTGTTGCATTCGGGGGAGATGGTCGACGAGGGCCCGGCGGTCGTTGAAATGCCATCGCCAACAGTGACTGTCTCGCCGACCCTTTCCGATCCCGTTCCCGGCAACGGGGAGTCCGCGTGTCCCGAGAGGGCCACCGCTGTCGCGAACCCTCCACCACAGGATAAACTGTCCCGGGGCGTGCAAAAATTGCAGGATCGCCTCGCCCGGAAGAAAAAGAAGCCTCGCCCCGCGTTGCCACCGAATCAGATCCCACGTCCACGCTGGTGACGGGTCCGTAGTTCCGGGATTACGCGGCACCTGGATTCCGTTCCTCCACAATCCATCAATTCGTTCCCGACTCATGTCCACTTCGTTTTGCTCGAACCACCTGCTGGCTCAACAACTGGAGCGACGGGCACTGCTGCGCGCTGGCTCGTTGAGCCTGCTGGGATTGGGATTGCCCAGGCTGCTCGCTGGCCAGGAGCAATCGTCTGGTGACCTCGCGCTCGCCCGGGCCCAAGAGTCGCGGAGTTTTGGCAAGGCGAAGGCGTGTATCCTGCTCTTCATGTGGGGCGGGCCGGCTCAGCAGGAGACCTGGGATCTCAAACCCGGCGCGCCGGCGGAGATTCGGGGTGAGTTCAACCCCATCGCGACGCGCGTCCCCGATATTCACATCAGCGAGCATTTCCCGCTGCTGGCGCAGCGGACCGATCGACTGGCGATCATCCGTTCGATGACGCACAACAATGTCGACCATACCGTGGCGACGCACTTCCTGCTCACCGGGATGCCCCCGCTTCCCACCGGTTCGAAGTACACCGACTGGCCCCACATCGGTTCTGTTCTTGCGAGGCTGGGGCGCGGCCGCGATCCCTTGCCTCCGTTTGTCTCGATGCGTCCCAAACTGCCAGGGGATGTTCCCCGTTTCGTTGAAGAGAGCCGGGGACAGTGGGCTGGCTGGCTTGGCCAAAATTTCGACCCGCTGATCATCGACGACAACCCGAATGAACCCGGCTACCGCGTGGGGGAATTCGACCGACCCGCGGATGTTTCCATCAGTCGGCTCAACGATCGCAAAGCGCTGTTGCGGGAAATCGACCGGCAACTGCGGGGGGCCGACTCCCCCGGTTCCGTGGGGGTGATGGATCGACATTACCGCCGCAGTTTCGATCTCATCAATTCGGCCGTCAGTCAGGGGGCGTTTGACCTGGCAGCCGAGTCTCCCGAGATTCGGGCCCGCTATGGTCTCAACCCGCATGGACAGTCGGTCTTGCAGGCCCGGCGACTGATCGAGCATGGGGTGCCGCTGGTCACGGTCTTCTGGCCGAACGACGGGATCAAAAACGTGTCGGTCTACTGGGACACTCACAGTCGGAATTTCATTGACCTGAAAGATCGGCTGATGCCCCCGGCGGATCTGGCGTTTTCCACGCTGCTCGACGATCTGGAGGAACGGGGGTTGCTGGAGGAAACGCTGGTGCTGTGGACCGGAGAATTCGGGCGGACACCCAAGATTGGCCAGGTGAACAGCGACGCCGGCGCGGGGCGCGACGGTCGCGATCATTGGCCCAACGTGTTCACCAGCGTTCTCGCGGGAGGAGGAACGCGGGGGGGCGTGGTGTATGGCGCGTCCGACCGGTACGCCGCCTATCCCACGGTGAATCCCGTGCCCCCCGTCGATTTGATCTCAACCGTGTATCATTGTCTGGGTGTCCCCCCAGGATTGATTCTCAACGACGCCGGCAATCGCCCGCAGATCGTCTGTCCGGGGACACCCATCGCCGACGTGTTGACGTAGCGCCTTATTCGGCTGGTGCGGGGCCAGTCGTCGCTTCCCGCCCCCAGAAGTGGCTCAATGTCTGACGGAGCGCGATCCGCTCCCGTTCGCCGGAAAATTGACTCAGAATCCGTTCCCGGGCGGCGCGCTCCATCGCCTCACGTGGTTCCCTTGGCAGTGACAGTCCCATCAGCAGCACGAAACTCAGGCGATCGAGTTCCATGCGGGGGACCATGAAACCGGTCTTGCCCTGCTCGATCACTTCGGGCAATCCTCCCGCTTCACTGGCGACCACGATCTTGCCACACGCCATCGCTTCCAGGACCGCGTTGGGAAGCCCGTCCCACATGGAGGGCTGCAGGAAGAGATCGCACAGGTGCAAGTGGCGGGCGACCTCCCGGGGATCCTCCAGATGGCCTGTGATGAGAATCCGCGCGCGGGCGCCCGGATCCTCCGCCGCGAACGACGCGAGCAGCGCCTGATCGCGGGTGCGGACCTCCCCAATCACCAACAGGCACGCCGGTCGAACGGCGCGGACTTCCCGAAACGCCTGCAGCATCGGAATCAGGCCCTTTTTGTGCCGAAGTTCGCCACTGAAGCACAATACCGCTTCCTCAGGCAAAATCCCCAATGCGAACCGCAGCGCGGGGTCGGGGGGGGACGGGTGGAACAGTTCGAAGTCCACACTGTTCGGAACGACCACGACCGGCCGACTTTTTCCCGCGAGGAGACGGACCTTGCGAGCCAGATCTTCCGAAACGGCGGTAACGCAGTCGGCCCGTTCCAGCGTCCAGGTGAGTCGCGCGAAGTCCCCAGGAGGAAACATCAGCATGTCGACATCATTGCCCCGCGCGCTGACGGTCGCGGGGATCCCGACTGTGCCCGCGAACAGCACACCGAGGAAGCCCGCGGGAAACAGATAGTGCCCCCAGACGGCGTCGTACGGATGCTGGCGATGGATCGCTTCGACCAGCGTCAGCGTATGCTGCAACGAGTAGTCGAGATTCGCAAACAACCCCAGGCGGTGGACCACGACTCCGGTCGCGGACGCGGTCGCATCGCGGATGACACGGGTTTCGAGCTGTCCCGCCGGCAGGCCGCGCGTCCAGGCGAGAACCTCGACCTCAACACCCAAGCGGGCGATCTCCGCCGCCGTTCGGGCCGCGCTCCGCGCGACTCCCCCCACATCGGGAGCGAATCGCTCAGTGATGAACAACAGGCGTTGGCCCAGAAACATCTCGGCCGCTGCTGGCTCGCGAACCATCACTCCGATTTTTCGTCGTCCGGATCGTTTGCCCGTTTCCGCGGCTTACGCGCCTCGTTCGGAATCGGCAACTCGACCGGGACGAGGACGTTGTCTCTACGGACAACCAGTTTCAGAATCTCGCCCGGCTCCAGTCGCCCCAATTCCTCGTTCAACATTCGGACCGACTGAATGAGCTGATCATTCACAAACAGGACCAGATCGTTGGCACGCAACTTGGCGTCGGCAGCCGAGGTGTTGGGGATCACCGCGTCAACGAACGCGGGGGTCCGGAAGATCACATCCGGAACCATCACCAGTCCAAAATCGATCGGCAGAAACCGGGCTTGCGCGGTGGCCGACTCCAGCGGATTCGTCTTTGGGGTGAACCGGCCGGAAATGATGTCTTGAATCGGAACTTTCAGCTCGGCGATCGGAATCGCATAGTTCATCCAGGTGTTGCTTTGGGCATTGCGCAACTCTTTGCCGATCATGCCAGCGAGCGCCCCGTCGCGCGTCGTAATGACCCCTCCCCCCGAACCCGGGTTGTTGGTGATCGCATCGATCACCAACACCGGACCACTGTATGCGGAATCAAACACGCCCCGCCGTGCGACCAGACGGGTCCGGGCGGCGACCACCCCATGCATCACCGAAACCGGTTCATCGCCGGCGGCCACCTTGAACATATTGCTGAACGACAGCACCCGCGCCCCCACTGCCGGCGTCACCGCCTCTTCGAGGTCGAAGTAAGGTAAATCGTCGGCGTCGATCTTCAAGACCGCCAAATCGAGTTGCGGCTCGGCACCGACGATTTTTCCACTGAACCGCCGGCCATCGTGCAAAACGACCGTCACTTCCTGCTCGTCGAGAACGTGGCTCCATGTGGTCACGATATGACCCTGGGGAGTCACGAGAAAACCGGAACTGTAGGCGAACAGATTCTTCATGCGCCCCGCGCCGAAGATCTTTACCACCCGCCTTGAGGACTGCTCGATCACCCGGTTGCTGCGCGTGGCCACCGGATTATTGGCTTTCGCGTTTTCGGGAGCCTCTTCGGGCGCTGCCGCCTGTTGGGCGACGGCTGTCATCGAACCGGCCACCGAAGTGGCGATGACCAGTCCGATCCGCAGCATCGTGTGGAAGTTGAAGTGCCGTTCAGCGGTCATGTTTCGGTTCGGGAAGGAACTCAAGGATCTGATCAGGTGGATGGGGTCGGTCGCGAGAAAAAATCAGGGTGTGGCCAAAGCCGCTTCCTTGAGTTGGAACCGTCCGTATTCGCGGTCCCCATGATGAACGGTGATTTGCTGGGGAAGCCGGCGCTCACCAACGTTCATCAACCCTTCGAACCTCAGTTCACACGGATCGACGTCATCGTCCCGTTCGGTGTCACTCCCGACAAGCGCTCCGGTCCCCTTATCGAACAGGAAGCGGGTCCGGGCCGAATAGCGCTCGGCATAAACGACATCGACCAACGGTCCGGTCCCGTCCAGGGGCTCACTTCCCGCGTAATAGCACTCGCTGAATCCTTCCGGACCGTGAACCAGGAGCCAACGGAGATGCGACAGCGCCAGCAACAGCCCCCCCGTTCCGGGAGGCTCGTCCTCATACTTCGCCTCGGCGGTCGTCTCCTGAGCGAATGCCTGTTTGCCGCCGTCGAGAACCAGACCGACGAGGTTGTCGGCGATAGTGAAGTCGGCCGATACGTCGGCCGCGATGGCGTGGGTCTTCAGCTTCCACGCGCCGGCGACCCCTTTAAAATCGCCCCACGCCGAGAGCCGCCCCAGCACCCGCGCGCGTTCAATCTGGTTGAAGTAGTAATTGGCGAATCCCGGACGCTCCACCAGGAATTTGGCGTATTGTTCGGGAGGCTTCGGCTTCGGTTTCTGCGGCGGCTTGGCATTCGGCCGTGGTCCCCCCGGCTTCTTTTTCCCCTTGTCTTTGTCGTCGGGACCGGGCTGGTCGGCGGGGCGGTCGGGTGGGGTTAACGTCAATTCCGATTGCCGATGCAGACCGCGCAACCGAACCAAAATCTCGCTCTTACGTCCCTCTCGGCGATAGACGAGCGCCAGCTTCCACCCTTTGGGATAAATCCCCAGGATGTTTTTGAACTGATTGACGCTGCGAATCGGGCGACCGGCGAAGGAAGCGATTTCATCGTCGGCGCGCAGTCCGCGACGGAACGCCTCGCTGGCGTCGAGAATGTTCGACACGATGACGGCACCGTCCTCCTTGGAAACGACCGCCGCCCCCAGAGTGGCGTGATCGACAATCAATCCACCGCGGAGGTGATCGAGAAAATTCTTGATCTGGTTGATGGAGATCGCATAACCCGCTCCCGAGTTCACCCGGCCGCGCTTTTCGAACGAACCGCGACCATTGATTCCAACCAGTTCACCATCGGAATTGAACAGCGGTCCCCCGGAGTTTCCCGGATTGATCGACGCGTCGACCTGAATGCAGTCGGTGTATTCCAGAAACGTGCCTGCGGGACCTTGGTACCGATGAACGCCACTGACAATCCCGAATGTCACCGTGGGAGAAAAATCGGTCGCAAGCAGAAACGGATTCCCCATGGCGAACGCGGGGTCGCCAGCGGCGAGCTGGTCGCTGTCACCCAGTGTGGCGACGGGAAAATCGTCCCGGCCGAAGAGCTTCACCAGGGCGACATCCCCCGTCGGATCGATCCCGACAATCACCGCGTCGTAGAGCACGCCGTCGTTAAGGCCGCACTTCATGAAGTCGCCGGCACCACTCGTCACGTGGAAATTCGTGAGCGCATACCCGTCACGCGTGATCAACACTCCCGAACCACCACCGCCGCCACCGGGCCCAAAAATCGCGACTACTGACGGGGCACACTTGTTGACAACGTCAACGCGCGCTTTTTGTGCCGCCAGAACTGCGTCGTCGGCCCCCTGCGACTCTCCCCAGGCCACGGCCAGTGTCAGCAGAGCCCAAGCCACAACGCGGAGGGGACGCATCGGTGATTCCAAAAACAAGGTGGTCATTTCGTCAGCTTGGCATCCGCCAGATCGAGGAAGTCGCCGATGTTGAGCTGGTCTTCTCCAAAGTCGACCAGCAAATCGAGTTCACGCACACCCGTGACATCGAGATCAATTGTCCGGGGTGCGTCCGCCGGCACGATCTCGGCGTCATAGAGCGGTTTCCCGTCGCCGGAAATTGTTAGATGGACCGAAGTCTTCAGTCGCGGGGCCGCGTCGTCAATCCCCGCCACCGCGCGAAATCGCGCGAACTCCCCCCCGATCCGGTATTTCAACCGCGTTTGAGGAAAGATCCCCAAACCGCGCGAATACACCTTTCCCCCAAGAGTCAAAGGCGAACCCAGAACGCTCCGATCCCGCTCGACGTCGCGGGGCAGGTCGAACAGAGGAACCAGCTTTTTGTCGCGCGGCTCCATTTGAGACAGGTAACGCACTTTTCCCGCGCTGAAGTCGAGAGCCGCCACCTGGTCGGCGGGAATTTTCAATTCCACGTTCCCTGCCAGTCGGATTTTGTATTCCCCGTCAGCGAGCGTCGCTCCCAGTGCCTGCAGCGAGTCTCCCGTCGCCAAGCGGAGCTGGCAAGTCACCTTCGCGGCGGCGATGTTGCGTTTGCGGTAGACCACACCATAAACGCGGTCGCGCGACACTGGCAATTCTTCGCCGTCGACCAAAAAAGTGATCTTCTCTCCGAATTCCCCCGCGACGCCCGGCAGAAAGTCCAACACATCGTCTTTGCGAACCACCAGGAGATCGTTTTTGGATTCACGATCTTTGAGCGAGTTCCACGCGTCGTCGAGAGCAGGCGATGACTCGCCCAAGCGAATCGAGGCGACCCGGTTTGTGGGGAGTTGGGTTTCCGCACCCGAATGGAGCGTGAGCCGCGCCCGGTCCCGTCCGACCGTCACCTCTTTGCACGACAGGCGGGAACCATCCAGCAACTCCACCCGCGGGCCGGGGGGCAGGGGCACCACCGGAACAGGCTGCCGAATCTCCAGGACGAGCGAACTTTTGATCGTGCGCGATTCGGTTCCGACCTTCAAAACCAGCGACTCGTCGTTCAACTCCACGAGTTCGCCGACAAGTCGATCCCCCACGATGGTTTCCACCTCCGCGGGCGGAAGGGCGGCGAACGCCAGCGACAGCAGCAGCGCTTGAAACATGGGGGGCTACTTGTCTTTCCGCGCGGGACGACCCGCTTGTTTTACGTTGAATTTCTCCACCGCCTCGGCGTAGTGCGCCCCGAACTTGCGTGCGATGTCCTCTTTGGCCTTGCTCCGCTCCTTCGGCGGGAGATCTCCCCACTCCCCCGTATTCTTGAATTTCTTGGGATCGACGTTGCCGGGCGCGGTCGAACCCTTGATCACGCTGTCCTGCGCGGGGGCCGATGACTTATTACTGTTTCCCCCGGAACCTCCGCCACCGCCTTGCTGTTCCTCGATCTTCTTGATGATCTCATCCAGCGTGGTGATCACCTCTTCTTCGCGCTTCTGAACTTTTTCTCCCGTGCGGGCGAGCTTCAGCCGACGTTCCACGTCAAACATGCGCTTCGCGACTTCATCCAGCGATTTGTCTTGCAGCGACTCGAGATCGTACTGCATGAGCGACGCCAAAGTGGCGTACCGCATCGGCACACCGGTGGTGTTCTTCAAGAGCTGTTCGATTGTCGCCAGGCCAGGAGCTTTTTGCAGCAGGTGGTGCTGGCAGACCGCTTTCGAAAACAAGAGCGCTGCCGGGTCGACCACCTCGGTGGCGGGCAGCGTCTCCAGCAGGGCGAGCGCTTCGTCGAACATCTGCCGATGGACCAGATACTTGGCGTAGAACAGACCCAGGTTCGCTGTGTAGAACGGTCCCTCGGTCACTCGCTCCAGCAGCTTCGGTTCGGGCGGGAGCAATGGCGGGGCAGTCAGGCCACAGGCGTCGACAAACGCCTTCGTGTCGGCGTCGACTTCAGACAGTGTGGCGATCGCCAGTTCGAAGAGTTCTTCCGGAGTTCGCTGCTCATCACCCAGCGTCCAAAGTTGGGCGATCTTCTCGACCAGACCGGCGTCCGTCGTACCGCGCTGGGCCAGCCAAGCGGTGATTTTTCCCCGGACCGTCTCGGCCGACGGTGGCGCGACCAGCACCGGGGGGGCGGGGGCAGCCGGTGCCGCCGGGTCGGCCGGGGCAGCGGCTGGCGGTGTCCCTTCCTGAACCGTCTCCTCCGCGAATCCCTGAGCGTTGGCCGCCAGCAGCATCGCGAGGGCGACCGTCAGGAACGTCAGCGTCTGGTTCGAAAATCGTGTCGCGGTCATAAAGTCATTCCCCCCAGGGGATCGCAGGGACGCGAGGCGGAATTTGGTGGTTGTGTTACGTGTCACAATTAGGCCACAGTGCGCAGCAATCGAGAACGCGTTCGTTACTTGTTACGACCGGTCGCGATGTCGTAGGTCGCTTTCTGAACACGCGCCTGGCGCTCGGCCAGCTCCTGGAGCTGGTCGACCACTTCAGCCTGCTTCGCCTGCTCTCCGTCGACTTCACGACCCAGTCTTCGGGTGCGATTGTTGATTCGCAGTTGCAGCGTTCGCAGCATTTTGAGTTCAGCGAGCTTGTCAACCAGTTCGGGATCCTGTTGCTGCTGATCCTGTTGCTGCTGCTGTTGCTTGTCCTTCTTTTTGCTCTTCTCCATCTCCTTTTGAAGAGCGTCGATCATTTCTTCGAGCGCGTCGATGATGTCCTTTTCGACCGCTTGCGTCACTTCTCCCACATCGGTCTTTTCCAACCGCCGGGAGACGTGTCGCATGTCGTCCCGCATCATCTCGACCGCTTCAGGAAACGCGACGGCGGTTCCCTCCTCACGCAGCAGCGTAACCGCCTTCGTTGCCTCCAAAGCGATTTCGTCTTCCTGCCGCGCCAGTTGCAAAGCCCGCGCCGAGTGCTTCTCGGCTCGGTCCGCAGCCGACGTTCGCGACAACTTGATCGTTCCATCGTAGACCAGCAGTTGCATCGTCAACATCCGCTGGAAGCGGGCCTCCAGCATCGCGAGGAAGCGTTCTTTTTCTTCTTCGCGCAACTGCCGCAGGATTTCTTCGAGCTTATCTTTGGCCCGTTGCAGTTCCGCCAGCGCGTCGTCCTGATCGTCCGAGGCGTCGTGACGTTTGTTCTTCTTCAGGTTCTCGATTGCCCGTTCCATCGCTTCCTTGGCCCGTTCGAGTTCCTCTCGGCCGGGAGTTTTCGGGCCGCTTTGACCCGGTTGACCCTGCTGAGGCTGCCCAGGCTGCGGTTGACCGGATTGCGGCTTACCCTCCTGAGGCTCTCCCTCACTGGGCTTTCCTTCGCTCGGTTTTCCTTCCCCCTCTTTGGGTTCACCGGGCTTTGCTTCCCCCGACTTGTCACCGGGCTTGTCACGTGATTTGTCGCCGGGCTTGTCTCCCTCTTTCTTCTCTCCCGACTTTTCACCGGACTTCTCCGCGGGCGTGTCCCCTTCCTTCTTTTCACCGGATTTGTCGCCCGACTTGTCTCCATTTTTGTCCCCGGACTTATCCCCCGGTTTATCTTCTCCCGGCTTGTCGCCGGATTTGTCGCCGTTCTTTTCACCCGACTTGTCGCCGGGCATCGGGTCGGTCGGCTTGCCGTTCGGGGACTTCGCTCCGCTATCACCGGACTTGGATTGCGACTTGGCGGCTTTGGCCTCGTCGTCTTTGTTGATCTTCCGTTGCAGGGCGTCGGTCTGGTCCTGGATCTTCTTCTGCTGGGCCTCGACATCGTCGAGCGGAACGCCCCGTTCGTTATCGGCGCGGTTCCCCTTTTCCTTGCCGATCAGTTTGTTGACTTCTTCAAGGTACGCCTTGATCCGCTTTTGTTCGTCCTTCAATTCCTTCTGCCGGTCTTCACTCAGCAAGAGATCGAGAATGGTCTGCAGATTGCCGATCAGATCTTCCTGCCGCTCGATTGCATCCCCCAGCTTCTGGCCCCGCAACAGCGTGGCCAGTTCGCTCATTTGAGTACCAATCCGTTCCTCTTTGCTTTTGCCAATCGCCCGCAACAGCAGGTCGGCTCGTTCGGGATCGCTCTTCCTCAGTCCCTCGGCGATCCGGTAAAGCCCCTCTTCGAACCGTTTGTACTGTCGTTGCAGCGACTCTTGAGACGAAGACAATCCAGCGACAGGTGCCGCTTCTCCCGGGGCACCAGGAGCTGCGTCCGACGCGGCCCCCTCTGCGGCCGGGGCCTCCTTCGGCAGAGTTTCCTGTGCCGGTGCCCCCTTCGCCGGGGCGTCGTCACCCCGAAGTGAGGAGCCGGTCCATCCGACCAAACAGAACAAACCGACCGCCAACGACAGTCGTACCAAGATCGCGCGTGACATATTCGACATCGACTGGACTCCCGGAAAGTCGGCGAGGGACGAACTACTTCAATCCCTCAATGAGCTTCTTCTTGCGTTCGATTTCGGTCTGCTTCTTCAGGTCTTCCTGGCCACGGATCACACTCCGCAGCATCTCCAACACTTTGTTGTAGTCTTCGTTCTTCAGCATCTGGGCCAACACCGCTTCCAAACGTTCAATCGTCTTGCCGAGCTGGTCGGCGGCCGCCTCGAACGGAGGAAATGGATCCGCCTGCTGCTCCAGCGCTTCCCGCAGTTTGATCAACAAATCATCGCAATCGTTGTAATCGATGGTGTTGATCTCATGCAGCGGTTTCACGATGCCATTCTCGATCCGCTCGAGCATGGGACGCACGTCGGGAATCGAATTGTTGTCGAGTTCGTCCCGCACATCTCGAAATTCCTCTTCAATCGACTGTGTCTCGTTGTGATTCTTGCGGATCCCCGAAACACCCCGGTCGACCGAAGTCAGTGCCCCCGTCTCCAGCACCGCCAGTCGCTCGGCCTCTTCCTTGGTCCGCTGACCGTCGGCCTTCGCACGCAACGGCTTCGCTTCTTCGAGTCGGGTCCGATGTAGCAAGAGATCCTTCCGGTTGTTTTTGACCTCTTCCAGAATCTGTTCAAAACGCCGACGGATGTTCAACTCCTTGACCGCGACCAGTGCGATCAATTCGTCGTCGGAGACAATTTGAAAGTTGTACGCCGTGCTGGAAGACGAGTGCGGTCCCGTGAGTGTATCCCCATCGCGGGCGACCACTTTCAGCGTGAGTTTCTGACCGACGGCCACATCGAGATCAAGAACGGAGAATCGTTCGGTAACCGGAACTTCCATCCGACCATTGGCGGGACTGTTAAACGGTCGCGTTTTGAATTCCTCGGTCGGAGCGGCGGCTCCGCCTTCGATCCGATAGTCAAATCGCGACTCGACAACGCCGTAATCGTCGATCATGCCATACACCTGGCTCCCCTCTTCCGCATCGCGAATCTGTCCGACCAGCGGAATCGTCGCCTGACGGGTGATCGATGTGCCGATCCCTTTCAGACGCACGTCGACCTGCGGCGGTTGATCGAGAATCGCGGTGACATTCAGCCGCACCGGTTCTGAACTCTTAATGTCATCTTCGTCGTGCAGCCGAAATCGCAGGGCGGCATCGGCGGGCAAGGGGATCGGCCACAGTGGTTTGCCGGCGTCGTCGACAATCGCCGGGGCCGGCTTTGGTGAGAGAACGAACGGGATTCTAATGACCGAACCATCTTCTCCCAGGGGGGGTTCCGTCACCGCGATGTCGAACTTGGGAGAACTGTCGTCGCCGGTCGACCCGACTTTCAACTGCGCCCCGTCCCGCGTCAACAACAGCTCGAATTGCTCGGTCTGCAGTCGGACCCCCACCAACGGCTTGTTCACCTTGGCTTCGAGGACAAAGTCGGTCCCGGCGGGCAGCGAAACCTGTGCCCCCAGAACGTCCACTTTCGCCCGCATCACGGTCTTGCCGTCGGTATCGCGTTCGTTCTTCCCCATATAATCGGGGTACAGGCACTGTAACATGACGCGGTCGATCTGCGGCGGGTCAACCACCTGCACCAACAGCGGCTGTCGGGTGCGGAAGTCGCCGCCGCGGACGTGGAGCCGCACCGAATCTTTGAGTCCGGCGAGCTTCTGGCGAAAGGTTCCATCCCCGACCCGAGTCATGTAACCGTCGCCGGCCCCCGCGGTTTCGACTCCCCGATATTGATAATGAACCTCGCGCGGGACGACTTTTTCGGGCAGCACATCGACCGCCAGCGCCAAGTCGGCTCCTCGTGGATGCTTGTAGACACCGTTCTGAAAGTCCACGGGACGCTCTCCCGGGTCGGCCAAAACGTACACCCGCAGTTCCGTATCGCGATGATACGTGATGTCTGAAAAGTGCAGATTGCGCTGGTACCAAGTCTCAAACACGTCACCGGCGACAGCGTAGAACCCTCCCATCGACGCGAGGAGCAACAACGCCAGCCCGGCGGCCCGCAACAACGGCCAAGAGTTGAAGACTTCGCCCAGCGACAGTTTGTGCAACAGGTCGGTCGCCTCTTTGGTCGTTTGCGCCAGCATTGTCGCCGTCAGTGGCGGTCCCGTGTGTTCCCCTTCCGCGAGGTCGACCGCCGTGATCAAACGCTCGTTGAGTTCGGGAAAACGCCGTTCCAAAACCAGCGCCAGCGCCCGATTGCGAAACCCCCGGACGACCCGCAGGCCGATGTACCAGATCGCCGCCGCGGCGGTGACGATGGCTGCTAGAACCAGCAGAACCCGGCGGGCTCCTTGAGGCAATTCCAGCCCGTAGTCGAGAATCAGAGAGACCCAGAACGCCAGCCCGACGATGCAAACAACGAGAGCGAAGCCCTCCAGAAACACATACCTGCGGATCCGGCCGCGAAGTTGTGCGAGGACGTCGAGGACTTCTTGGCGGAGTCCAGGTGAGCCTGTCATGCAGTGGTTTCCGTCGCGGAGGACACCAGCGGATCCCAACCCTCAACAGGGCCGGCAGAACACGAACTGAGTCACCCTCGGGTGGAACGGTAGTGTACCATACAGTCTGACGCAGAGACAACGTGTCTCGATTGTTTCAAGTTCGTCACATTCCATCCCGCTGGCGTCCCGACCGCAATCGCCATAAAATCACGCTGATGCAACACGTGATGTTCCGCGCCACCGATCCCGGCTGGAGACCCAAGGTAATGTTCCGCTCCCTTTTACCAGCGCTGCTGGTGCTGCTCGGCTCGTTTCCACTGGGGGCGTGGGCCGAAGAGGATGTCGACTACACCCAGGATATCAAGCCGATCCTGTCACGCCGGTGCTATTCCTGTCATGGAACGTTGAAACAACGGAACGAGTTGCGGCTCGATACCGCGGCTCTGGCGAAAAAAGGGGGAATCGGCGGGCCGGCGGTTGTTCCTGGCAATCTCCAGGAGAGCCTACTGCTCGACGCGATCCAGGGGGCGAACGGTGTTCCGCAGATGCCACCCGAGGGAGAGCCGTTGACGGCCGAACAAATTGGCCTGATCAAACGCTGGATTGAAACGGGGGCCAAGTCCCCCAGCGAGGTGGTGCCGGTCGATCCGTCCAAGCACTGGGCGTATCAGCCCCCCGTTCGAGGAAATCCCCCACCGGCTTCCGATCCGGCCTGGTCGCAGAATCCGATCGATGCCTACATCGCCGCCGGCCATTCGGCCCAGGGGCTCAAAGCGAGTCCGCAGGCGGCCAAAAACGTGTTGCTCCGGCGGGTCTATCTCGACTTGGTGGGACTCCCCCCAACAGCCGACGAACTGCGGTCCTTTCTCGCAGACAACTCGGCCGACGCCTACGAAAAGGTGGTCGATCGGCTGCTGGACAGCCCACAGTATGGTGAACGCTGGGGCCGGCACTGGATGGATGTCTGGCGGTACAGCGACTGGGACGGATACGGGGCGGAAGTGCGGGAAAGCAAGCCCCACATCTGGCGGTGGCGCGACTGGATTGTGGAATCGCTCAACGCCGACAGAGGCTACGACCAAATGGTCCGCGAGATGCTGGCGGGGGACGAACTCGCTCCGGAGGATCCGCAAACGGTCCGGGCGACTGGTTTCCTGGTGCGGAACTGGTTTTCGTTCAACCGCAACGTCTGGCTCGACGCGACGATCGAACACACCTCCAAGGCGTTCCTGGGAACGACGCTGAATTGCGCCCGTTGTCATGACCACATGTACGACCCGATCACCCAGCCCGAGTATTACCAGTTCCGGGCGTTCTTTGAGTCGCACGATGTGCGGACCGATCGGGTTCCGGACCAGACCGATTTGGCGAAGGATGGCCTGGTACGGGTCTATGACGCGAAAGCCGACACCCCCACGTTCCTGTTTCGGCGGGGTGACGACAAACAGCCGGTCACAGACCAGCCGTTGGCCGCCGGCGTGCCGGGAGTGTTTCGCGCGAGTGACCTGAAAGTCGAGCCGGTCGCGTTGTCTCCGCAGGCGTACTATCCAGGGATTCGAGACTTTCAACAGACCGAAGCACAACAACTGGCGCAGCGAGACTTTGAGAATGCCCTCCTCAAGCGGAATGAGGGAGAGGCTCGATTGCAGGAAGCCCGAAAGACGCTCGCTGACTTTGTCGCCAGCCAGGGAGCGACCCCCGAAAAGAAGCCTCCCACCGTCGCGTTTCTCGACGATTTCAGCGCTAAAAAAGACGATGCCTGGAAGGTCGATTCTGGCGAATGGACGTGGGCCGACGGGAAGTTGCGACAACAGACAATTCAAAATGCCTGGACCGGCCTGCTGGCGATTCCCCCGCACCCGACTGATTGCGTGATTCGCGTCAAACTGAAGTCGACCGGCGGCCAGATGTACAAGTCGGTCGGAATCTGTTTTGACTATGTCGATTCGCAGAATTTCCAGGGCGTTTATGTTAGCGTTTCAGGGAAGGTGCAGATTTTTCACCACGTGAAAGGACAGGACGCATATCCCGCCACCGGGATGAAGGCGCTCCCCATCGAAGTCGGACGGGAATACGACCTGCAGGTCGCGGTCGCTGGCCGACTCGTCAATGTCTCGGTCGACGGTGCCCTGCTGGTCGCCTACGAATTGCCCGCCGACCGACCGACCACCGGACGTTTTGGGTTGTTCACGTTCGACGCGTCGGCGGAATTTTCCCGTGTTGAAGTGACCAACGTCCCGGCCGATTTCGCCTTGGTTTCCAAAATCGGCGAAGCGCCCGTCCCCAAGAACGAAGCTCAATTGCAACAAGCGGTTGTCGTCGCGGAACGACAGGTGGCCTTCGCCGACCGCGTCCTGGCGACTGCTTTGGCGAATCGACTGTGGGTTCAGGCACGAATCGCCGCGGATAAGGCGATGTTCGCCAATCCTCCCTCCCCGCAAACCAAAGAACTGGCCGCCACCGCCGCGCTGGCTGAAAAAGAATACAATCTGCGACTCGCCGAACAGCAGCTCGCGGATGCGGAACGGAAACTCGCCGAGGCGAAGCGGACCCCCGGAAATGTCCCTCCGATCACCGTTGCGGAAATGGCGATCGCGATGGCGACCAAGGCGCGGCAGGAGGCGCTGGAAGCGTCCCGGCAACCGGGCGAAGCCTATACGAAATTCGGCGCGGTCTACCCGGCGACCAGTTCCGGCCGGCGTTTAGCGCTCGCACAATGGATCGCCAACAAGTCGAATCCGCTCACTGCGCGGGTGGCGATCAATCACATCTGGCTGCGGCACCTCGGTTCGCCCCTGGTTCCGACGGTATTTGACTTTGGCTTGAATGGCAAAGCCCCCACCCATCCCGAACTGCTCGACTGGCTGGCGGTCGAGTTGATGGACCACGACTGGAAGATGAAACCGATCCATCGGCTGATCGTCACGAGCCAGGCGTATCAGCAGCAGTCCCAGGCCAAGACCGCCGACGATTCCAACAAATCGCGCGATCCCGAAAACCTCTACCTGTGGCGGACGAATCCTCGTCGGCTCGAAGCCGAGGCGGTGCGGGACGCGACGCTGGTCGCTTCGGGCAACCTCGACCTGACGCGCGGCGGTCCCGAACTCGACGAAAACGCCGGCCTCCAGACTCCTAGGCGAAGTCTCTACTTCCGCAACAGCAAAGAGAAAAAGATGACGTTCCTCGACACATTCGACCGGCCGAATGTGGTCGATTGTTATCGGCGGAGCGAGAGCATCGTTCCTCAACAGGCCCTGGCCCTCGCGAACAGTTCGCTCGCGATTGCCGAGTCGAGGCGGCTGGCGGCGCGGCTGACAGAACAGGCTGGTCCTGCGAATGAAACTGCGAACGTCGCCGCATTCATCACCAACGCGTTTGAACAGATCCTGGCGCGATCTCCAAATGCGAGCGAACGGACCGAATGTGAAGCGTTTTTGACGGCCCAGACGCAAAAGTACAGTCAGCCGGAAGGGCTGACGAAATTCACCGCAGGGGTCGCCGCCCATGTCCCGGCATCCGACAACCCGCATCAGCGGGCTCGGGAGAACCTGGTTCATGTGCTGTTCAACCACAACGATTTCATCACCGTCCGGTGATGGGCCGGCCATAGTTGTGCGAAGTCCCGACCCCATTCGACTTGGGTGCTGTCGTTTTGGTCCGCCGCGAATCGGCCGGTTTTTCGCGACCTCGCGCGGTTGGCTGGCCAAGACTCGGTTTGACTTACGTTTTTCGTCCAGACTCGCCGTCACAGGGCGTTCGAATCCTGCCCAGCCCCTCCGCGAACGCCTTCTCCGACTTCATTTCAGCCATTTGCCGTTTCTTGGTGGGCGCGAACGCTCCGGATGTCTCACAACCGCTTCCACACATTGTTGGTGAGGCAGGCCCCAAGCCACCCCGGGTTCACTCACCCTCAGACAGCACCGACTTCTCCTCCAGAAGTTCGCGCAGCGATTGTTCGGCCTTTTGATGCGTTCTCTCAAACGTCTTCTGGTCGGCACTCGTCTGCTTGTCGGCGTATCGCCCCAGCGCCCGCGCGTCGTCCTGAAGTGACCGACAAACCTGCATCGCGGAATCGACGAACGCGGCGTCGTCTTTGGCCAAATTGATATCCTCCATTTTTCGCAATTGACCGATGACCCCGTCGAGCTGACGAACCATCGCTTTCGACAACGTCCGCACGCGATCGGCTGACAGCCCCTCTTTCGCGAGACTGGCCGCCGCCAGATCAAGGAGCAGAAATACATCCTGCGTGGTCGCGGCGGTCAACACGCCAATGACGCGCAATTGTGCGGAACTCAATGACTCGTCGGCTTGGGCCAAAGTACCGTTCGCCAACTGGGAATTCAGACACAGCCCCAGCGGTAAGCCGGCGGCGGCAATCATCAGTGACCTTCGATCCATCGGGTTGATCCTCCATGCGACACAGAGTGGGAATTCCGCGCGGACTGAATCGTATCCGACCGTCGCGATGCCTGCCATGTTTGCCCGATTTTCGGACGGCCGATATCATCCCGGCCATGACAACCGCAATTCCCATTCGATTGTTCCCGCGCCAACGAACTGTTGGCTGGCGGTTTTGTTTGTTCCTGGTTTTCGGCTTGGCGCTCGCCGTTCCGGCCACCCATTTGGTCTGCGCCGACCAAACCCCAACTGCCTCGAAAGGTTCCCGCGTGAAGAAGCAATCGTTCGGAAAAGTTCCCGACAATCTTGAGACTCACCTGTTCACCTTTGTCAACAAAAATGGAGTGTCGTTGCAGGTGACCGATTACGGAGCCCGCATCGTCGCAGTCCACGTCCCGGACCGCGCGGGTCGGTTGGAGAATGTGAACCTGGGCTTCGACTCGGCGGAGAAATACATCGCGCATACCGCGTATTTCGGCTGCACGACCGGGCGATTCGCGAATCGAATTGGCAAGGGTCGGTTCGTGCTGGATGGTAAAGAGTTCAAACTGGCGACAAACAACGGTGCGGAACACCTGCACGGCGGAAAGAAGGGGTTCGACCGGCAGGTGTGGGCGAGTGAGGAAGTGACCGCCGCCGGAGCGACCGGCGTGAAATTCACCCACGTCAGTCCCGATGGCGATGAAGGCTACCCGGGGGAGTTGACGACGGTCGTCACGTATTGGCTGACCGACGAGAGCGAAGTGAAGATCGAGTACGCGGCAACGACCAAACAGCCCACGGTCTTGAATCTGACGAATCACGCCTACTGGAACTTGGCCGGCGCGAATTCGGGAAAAGATGTGTTGAAGCACACTCTGCGGCTGGAGTCGGATGAATTCCTCTCGGTCGGGGAGGGGATGATCCCGACGGGGAAAAAGACCGCGACAGCGGGGACGTTTATGGATTTTTCCAAGACGCACGCGATTGGCTCACGCATCGAGGAAACGCACAAGGCGTTTGATCCCCCTGGGGGCTACGATCATTGCTATGTGCTGCGCAAACCCAAGGCAGGTGCGCTGACGCTGGCGGCCCGAGTGGAGGATCCCGAATCGGGGCGGCTGATGGAAGTGTTCACGACGGAGCCGGCAGTGCAGTTCTACTCCGCGAACTTTTTGGATGGCGCACCCGAAAACGGCGGTCACAAAAAACATGGCGCGTTGTGCCTCGAGACACAGCACTATCCCGACTCGCCAAATCGACCGGAATTCCCCACCACCGTGCTGCGACCCGGCGAAAGGTACACACAGACAACGGTGTACAAGTTCTCGGTGAACTCCCAGCCCTGACCGCCATGGACTGCGGGGCCTTGTCCCCGCCTTCCTTCATCCGACATCGACTTCCAGCAGGCGCACCAGACATCCGAGCGGATCGCTTGACAGGTCGCACACGCGTGTCGCGGTCTTCCGTTTAAAACGTATGTAGGGAATCAGTCAATCACGTGTTCGTGGACTGTTGAGGCATTTCGACTCCGTTTGGCGGCAATGCCTCTGGTAGCCTGTGCCGACGCGAGTTGGGATTAATATGGCTGGACGAAACACCCGTTCCCACCCCCACCACCGAATTCAGACCTCACGCTCGGTCCGGCCGAATTCGACTTCGGTTCCCACGCGACCGGTGAACCGACCGAACTGCAATTGAAGATCCACAATTCGAGCTCAAACAAATCCGCCGAAATCACCAGTCTCGCCATCGCCGGCGATTACCAGGACTTCACCTCAGGCGAAATCGATCCGTTAGTCGGGCGCAAACACGTCCCCAATGAGATCGTTTTAATCCTGGACGGGTTCTTGACCCGACGAGATGATCGGAAGATATGTCGAACGATGAGCCGCCCCAGCCTGACCAACCGACAACTTCCCGGCAGTTCCGTCTGAACGGAGCGGTGCAGGGAGTCGGGCTGCGCCCGGCGATCGCCCGGCTCGCGGTCGATTGCCGTGTCGGTGGACACGTCGCGAATTCCGGGTTGGGAGTCGATCTTGCCGTTCATGGTCCGGTTGAGGCCGTTCAGAGGTTCGAACAGCGACTCCAGGAATATCTTGGTCGGGCGGGACTCGAACAAAGCGAAAGCGAGCAGAGCGGCAACCATCACGGTGAACGTCGCGGGCCACCCATGACCCTCCAAAACCTTCCGGCTGAAATCGGCGGCCATTCAGGCAACCACACTGACCGCAAATTTGAAATCCTCGACTCAACTCCGGGTGACTTGATCTCCGTCGAGGTTCCGACCGATGTCGTCGTGTGCCGGAAGTGCCTCACGGATGTGGCCGAGGCTGGCCCCAGGAGGGGCTATCCCTTCACCACGTGTGCGACATGTGGACCCCGGTATTCACTCTTGCACGACTTGCCGTTCGATCGCGAGCGAACCACCCTTCAATGGTTTCCACCGTGTGCCGACTGCGAAGCGGAATATCGCGACCCGACCAACCGCCGATTCCATGCGCAGACCATTACCTGTCCTCAGTGCGGTCCCTCGCTTTGGTGTACGGACGCGGCGGGACGGCCGACCGGGGATCCGAGGTCGGCGATTCAACAGGTAGTCCAATCACTCAACGCCGGCCAGATCGTTGCGCTCCGCGGTATCGGCGGTTATCAACTGCTGTGCGACGCGACACGGGCCGACGTGGTGCGGCGATTGCGCGATCGCAAAGGACGCCGCGCGAAGCCGCTGGCGGTGATGGTCGTTGATTTCCCGACCGCCGAGCGCGTTGCGTGGCTGGACAAGAGCTCGCGGGTCGCGCTCCAGAGCGCGGCAAATCCTATTGTGATCGTCCGGGCGCGGAGCGGGAATGGACTCGCCGAGGGTATCCACCCCGGACTGAAGGAAGTGGGATTGATGCTCCCCAGCAGCCCGCTTCACTGGTTGATTTTTCGCGCGGTGAATTTTCCGCTCGTTGTCACCAGTGGGAATCGGGAAGGAGAACCTTTGGCGGTCGAGGTTGAGGAGGCACTGGTTGAGCTGCGACAGATTGCCGACCTCTTCCTGCACCACAATCGTCCGATCTCGCACCCAATCGATGACAGTGTCGTCCGGCCCATGGCTGGCCGCATAGTGACTTTGCGACTCGCACGGGGATTGGCACCACTGCGGCTTTCATTGGAGTCGCCCCCGGTCGCAATCGCACTCGGCGGACACCAGAAAAACGCGATCGCCGTATCGAACGGTCGGCAGGTGGCGCTGGGACCGCATATCGGCGATCTCGACGGACTGCGACAACGGGAGCGGTTCGTTCGCGGCATCGCCGCAACGCGGAAACTGTATCACGTCGCAGAGCCAGCCTGGATCATCGACCAGCATCCGGACTATTTCTCAACGGTTTGGGGAGAGTCACAATCTGGTGGTGTCGTTGCCGTTCAGCATCATCATGCGCATGTCGTGGCAGGCATGCTGGAACAGGGCTGGCTCGATCGCGAGGTCTTGGGAATCGCCTTTGACGGGACGGGGTATGGACCCCATGGCACGATCTGGGGCGGGGAGTTTCTGCGCGCGACTTCGTCGAGCTATCAGCGGGTGGCTCATTTGCGTCCGTTCCAGTTGCCCGGGGGGGAGTTGGCGATCCGCGAACCGTGGCGAGTGGCACTGGCGTTGATGGTGCAGAGCCTGACCGTCACAGAGTTGGAAGTGTGGTGTTCGCGGCTGCTGCCGCCGACCTGGCAAAAGTTGCGATCACTCGTCGAGAACGCGGCACGGTCGGCGGGACAGGAGGGGATCGCGCCCTGGACGTCGAGTGCCGGGCGGCTGTTTGATGGCGTGGCCGCGATGGTCCTCGGACTGCGTCAGGCCGACTTCGATGGTGCCCCCGCCATGCTGCTCGAGGCGGCGTGCGATTGGGAAAACGTCGACCAATACGGATTTTTGATCGACGACGGGGAACCGCTCCAGGTTGACTGGCGACCGATGATTCGAGAGGTGGTTGGTGACATTGCGAAGGGAGTGTCACCCTCGGTGATGGCGGCGAAATTTCACCGGGGACTGGCCAACGTTTGCGTCGCGGTCTGTCGTCGCATTCCGGGGTTGCCTGTGGTTTTCGGTGGTGGGTGTTTTCAGAATCGAATCTTCACTGAGCTGTTGGCCGAGGGATTGCGGCACGACGCGAGAGAAGTGGGACTTCCGGGCCGCATTCCGCCGAGCGATGGCGGCCTGGCCGCAGGACAGATGGCGGTGGCCGCTGGAATGGCCGCAGGACAACGCATGAGTTGAACAGCACTCGTGTTTCGTAGGATGAGTGGATTAGGTTCGACGAGTATTTGCCCGATTCGGGTGACGGCGTTTTTGCCGCGCCGGTCAACACCCGTCAAACGAAATCGCGACGCGGCAGGCCGGAAAATGATTGTGGCTGCCGGACGTCGAGGGAGGATGAAGGAATGGCGGGAACAAGGCCCCGCACTCCAAGGCGCGCCATATCACGGGCCAGTAATTGACTTTTTTCCGTCCGACTTTCCCTGACTCTCGCCATAAATTCCAATGATCGTCCCCGCGACGGCTCCCGCCAGGTGTCCGTCCCACGACACGCCGGAGTCGAGCGGCAGCAGCCCCCAAACGAGCGAGCCGCCGTACATCACCATCACCACGACCGCGGCGATGACCTGGAGAATTCTCCGTTGCGACAGGCCCGAAGAGATCAAAAACAGCGCGACACCGTAGACGAGACCGCTGGCTCCAATATGGTTCGCGGTCCGCCCAAACAGCCACAGCAGAATCCCCCCCAGCAGAATCACTTCCACGATGACACCGATCGCGTTTTTCGAGTGGAACAGCAGCAGAAAGCCCAACAGCACCACCAGTGATCCAAGGTTCGCCAAGAGGTGTCCCAGGTTCGCATGCAGTAACGGCATGGACACAATTCCCGGAATCCCCCGCAGCGTTCGCGGGACCAGTCCGTGGGAGGCCAGATCCAGGCTGGGAATTGATTCCAGTCCGAACACCACCACGATGAGCGCCAGGAGTCCCGCCGCGAATTTGAGATTGTGACCGGCGTTCATTGGAAAAAGTCCTCCCCGACTATTCGGCATCATCAATCCCCGCTCCGAACTCCAACTCAACCTCACCTTCGGTGGCCGGCTCGAAAACGGGCGCGGCAGTTCCCTTCCCGATCAATTCCCGTGGCACGAAATCGCTGTCGGCGAAGTGCGTCAGCGTCTGCTCGGTGCTGGTCGGGTCCACGGTGTTGCAGCAGGCCGTCAGCCGGTCGGAAACACTCCGCAGCCACGCCTGCCACTCGTCCGCCGGTACGCCCGGGGGAGTCGCCTGTGCGAACTCTCCCAGCAACAGCGCCAAGCGCAACAGGTGCCGGAAGATCAAGCCTTCGTGCTTCGCCAGATCGCGGCCGCTGATGTAGTTGAAGAAATTCCCTTCGAACTGCAACACGTCAGGGGCCACCCAAACCGGAGTGACGTGAACGCCATGGACGTTGGGATACTCCGACTCAAACAGCAGTCGCAACTTCTCGGACAGTTTCGGCGGCCATTTGCGATCTTCAAAGCGCGTGTCGGGATCCCACTCGGGGTACAAATCCCCCGCGGCGATCAAGCCCCGCGCGACCACTTCGACGTCGACTTTTTCCCGCGCGAGCGGCCCGGGAGGGAGCAGGTCGACACCGGGAACACGTACGAACTTCTGGATCGATCTGGGGAGTTCCAGCACGCTCTCCATCGCTTGCAGCCGTTCGTTCTCGTCGGCAAGCGCCATGTGGTCGAGCAGGAACAGCGCATAAACGGGGTTGATGCTGCGGAACAGGAAGAATTCGCGAAGCCGCTCGGTCGGATATGCGAATTTGGGAGCGTAGGGAGCCGCGATCGGTTGTTCCGCCCCAAGAATCGTCGGCAAGGGGGCCTCTCCCTTGGCGGCCCGTTCCGCCTGCAACGCATCGACGATCAACCGCGCCATCGCCGTCAGTTTGGGGGCCGGCTCGGCCGGTGTCGCGTCGGCTTCCGGTTTGAGTTCTTCCTCTTTCTTGGGTTGCGGCGGTTCGGGTTCCAATCGCACGACCCCCGCCGCGTGCAATGTCAGCAGCATCGCGTTGAGTTCACGCTCTTCGTGTTCGATGCGTTTCGGATCCATCAGCCGTTTGCGGACCAGCGTTCTCAGTTTGTCGACATCGGGTGAGAGTTGCAGCATATACGCCAGCATCCGCCAAGGTAGGTGCCCCTGGCTCGCCAGGTCGCGGGGAGAGGCGGTCTGCAATTTTTCGAATTGCTGTTCGTTCCAGTACTGCCGATTCGGGCTGCGAGTGGGCTGCTTCTTCTTGAGCGCCTTTTTCGCCTTCATCAACCCCGAATCCTTCGTGTCTTCGGGAATCGAGTCGTATTTCTCTTTCCAGCGAAGGATTTTCACGTCGTCTTCGTGCGGCAGCGCCATCACGAAGCCCTGGTCGTCAAATTGCGGGCGGCCGGCTCGACCGAAAATCTGATGAGCCGAACTGGGGTCGATCACCTTCTGCTTTCCCGGTGGCCCCTTGAGCAGACACGGCATGACGACCGACCGCGCGGGGAGGTTGATTCCCGCCGAGAGTGTTTCGGTGCAGACACAGACCGTCAGCAATCGCTGTTGAAACAACTCTTCGACAATCCGCCGGTAACGGGGGAGGATCCCCGCGTGATGCACACCGATGCCGCGTTGCAGGATCTGCTTCAGCTTGGGGCCGGCCCCTTTCGACCAGTCATGTTTGGCGAGTTTTTCGACCAGCGTCTTCTGCTGGCCCTCCGCGAGCATCGCCTTTCCCTTGAGTTCTTCTCCCACGTTCCAGCATTCGTCCCGGCTGAAGCAGAAGACCAGCGCGGGAGTCTTCCGAATCTCCGCCTCACCAGCGGCCATTTCTTCAAGCAAGTCATTCAGCACCTGGTCCCCCACCCAGCGAAAACTGAGTGGCACCTTGCGGTCGCTGCTCTGCACCAGATCCAGCCGTCGTCCATGACAGACCTGCAGCCATTGCAGAAACTGCTTGGCATTGCCCACTGTCGCCGACAGCAACAGCATCCGCACATGCTTCGGCAACAGCGACAGAGAGAACTCCCAGACAATTCCCCGTTCGACATCGGAGAAGCTGTGGAATTCATCCATCACCACGCCCAGGACGTCGGTGAAATCAAACAACTCGGGTTGCAGCAGGCGGTTCAATAGAATCTCTGCGACCACCACCAGCACCGGCGCGTCGGGATTGACCCGGCGGTTGCCGGTCACCAGCCCGACATCATCGGGAGTGAAGCCCCAGCTCACCGCGGCCGCCGTCATCTCGCGGAATTTCTGTTCCGTCAGCGCGATGAGCGGCGTGGTGTAATACATCCGCCTGCCGGTCCGCAGCGCCTCGTAAGCGGCCGCCTCGGCGATCAGCGTTTTGCCCGTCCCCGTCGGTGCCGAGACCAGAACCCCTTCGTCGGTCTGAAACCAAGCGTACAGCGCCTCTTCCTGAACGGGGTACGGGGGGTACGGAAGCTGTTCAAGGTAGGCGAGAGCGAGTTCGTCGCGGGAGGGGATCGGTGCGGGTTCGGCCACGACGTTAGGAACGGTCTGGAGTTCGGTGCGAGATTAACTGGTCTTCATTGTAACGACTCACACACGATTTCGACCCATCGTTGACGACTCTCCACCGGACAGGGAGAATTTTGAACATCTCACCCAGGCGAGCGGGGCGGCGTCAGCCCCCTGCCAACGCGTCCCCCCAGGATCCGCCATGAACTCAGTCATAGCCCGCCTCCTTAGACCGACGCGCCCATTCGCCCTAACTGCACTCGCCCTGCTCGCCGTCGTTCCCGCGCTGTACGCCGACGACGCGGCCGTCGACCATTACGAAAAGCGGATCCGCCCGCTCCTGATCCTGCGCTGCGTGAAGTGTCACTCGGGCGAAGAGCCCAAAGGCTCATTGCGACTCGAGGGGACGACAGAGCTGAAAGGGGCCTCCGGTCCGGTGGTGGTCGCGGGCAAGCCCGACGAGAGTTTGCTCATTCGCGCCATTCGACAGACGGAGGGCTTGAAAATGCCCCCGGGCGGAAAATTGTCAGACGGGCAGATCGCCGACCTGGTGACCTGGGTTCAGCAAGGGGCCTATTGGCCCACATCCGCTCCCGCGGCGAACGCCGCCGATGCGCTCGCGGCGGCCGGCGAGGTCGCGCCGCTGGAACCAAATGCCGGGTCGATCGCGTCGGACTTGCAGCTCTGGCTCAGCGCCGCCGACCTGCAACTTGCGGATGGCGACAAAGTCTTCGTCTGGCCCGATCGCAGTGGCCACGGTCGGGATGTGTCCGCGACCAAGGGAATCCGCAGTGATGGCACCGGTCTTCCCGGCAAGTTCGTGAAAGAGAGTGCGATTCAACGCCGTCCAGCGGTTCGGTTCGATCCGGAAACCGGCTTGGCTGCGTCTCCGGCGAATCCCATTCCGATCACGGGGGACGCGGAGTTGTCCATGACGGTGGTTGTCAACCTGACGCCGCACGACGTGGGGCCACCCTTTGACTGTGTTTTGTGCGTGGGCAACCCGGCACACGCTCCAGGTGACCCGGGAAAACCCCTGGCGGCGCTGATCCAGATCAATCGAGGTGAGAAGCACGCCCTGCATTTCGCCGGCGGCTGGAACCACGACGCCTCGCTGGGCAACGGGTCATTCCAGTCGTGGTATGGTCAACCGGTCATTCTGACGATTGTGAAAACTCCCGGCCCCATCCGCACCACGACCCGAATCTATCTCAACAGCGAACTGGCGGGCGTCGGGGAACCAGGAAAGCTGGAAGGGCGTGACACGGTTCCGGAGATTCAGCACCGCGCGGATGTTGGGGCGTTCCTGGGACGCGCGGTCAGTTGGGCCGGTCGGATTCAAGGGGACGTGGGGGAAGCTCTGGTCTACAGTCGGGCACTGTCCGATGCGACGCGCCTCGGCGTTGAGAGCTGGCTTGCCGACAAGTACGGAATCGCGCTGCGTTCGCAGGAACTGGCGACGCGCGCGAAGTTCACGCCGGAAGAAAAGTCGCACTGGGCCTATCAACCGGTGCGTTTTGTCGAGCCACCTCAAGTGAACGAGACCCGATGGGCCACATCGCCGATCGATCGGTTCGTGTTCTCGGGGATGCAGGCCGCGGGACTTTCGCCGGCCCCGCCCGCCGACAAGCGAACTCTGTTGCGGCGGGTGACCTACGATCTGACCGGGCTCCCGCCGACCCCGGCGGACTATGACGCCTTCGAACGGGACGATTCGCCCCAGGCATTCGCCAAAGTTGTCGACCGACTGCTTGACTCGCCACACTATGGAGAACATTGGGGACGTCACTGGCTGGATGTGGTTCGTTACGCCGAGAGTACCGCCAACGACGCGAACGCCGTCATGCGCTTTGCCTGGCGGTACCGGAATTACGTGATCGATGCGTTGAATCGGGATCTGCCGTACGATCAATTCGTCGTTGAACAGCTTGCGGGGGATCTGTTGCCCCCCAGCGACGATTTGTCGACACGCATCCGGAGAGTGGTCGCGACGGGATTCCTGATGGTCGGACAGAAGGCACTCGCAGAAACGGATAAAGAACAGTCGCGGATTGATGTCGTCGACGACCAGATCGACGTGACGGGGCGGACGTTTCTGGGGCTGACGATCGGTTGTGCCCGTTGCCACGATCACAAATTCGACGCGATTCGCGCGGTTGACTACTACGCGCTGGCGGGGATCTTCCGCAGCACGGAACATTTCAAGGACGAAGTGCGTAATTCGTCGATGTGGTACGAGTACCCGCTGTTTGATTCTCCTGGCGAAAAGCCGTACATGGTGATGGCCCCCCGCGACACCATTCCCCGAGATTTGCGTGTTCACCTGCGCGGCAATCGATTCACTCTGGGACGCACGGTTCCCCGGGGATTCTTGCAGGTTTTGTCGCCAGCGGTCCCCAAACTGACTCCGGGACAAAGCGGCCGACTGGAACTGGCGCGGTGGATCGCCTCAACGGAGAACCCGCTGACGGCCCGGGTTCTGGTGAATCGCGTTTGGCAGCATCACTTTGGCAAGGGGTTGGTCGCCACCAGTGACAATCTGGGGACTCGCGGGGAAAAACCGTCGCACCCGGAACTGCTCGACTGGCTTGCGGGTCGCTTCGTGAAGCAGGGATGGTCGATCAAGCAGTTGCATCGTGACATCGTCTTGACCGGTGTCTACCAGCAGCAATACACCCCCTCGGCGGCCGCTCTCAACGCCGATCCCGACAATCGGCTGCTCTCACATTTTCCCCGGCGACGGTTGAATGCGGAGGAACAGCGCGACTCGATTTTTGCGGTGAGCGGGCAACTGGATCGCGCGGGGGGATCGTCCGAATCGGCCGACATCCTGTGGAAAGAGGCGGAGGTTCAGGACGAGAAACGGGGATTCGGACCGAATCGCATGGCGGCCGACCATCCATTCTACACCGACTTCCGTAAACGCAGTGTTTATCTGCCAGTCGTCCGCAACATGCTTCCGGACGTGCTGGCCCTGTTCGACGCGGCGGATCCCAACAACGTCACCGCCGTTCGCAACGAGACGACGGTTCCGTCACAAACACTGTTCCTGCTCAACAGCCGACTGGTACGCGAACAGTCCAAACACTGGGCGGCGCGGTTGCTGGCGGATGACAAGGCCTCCGACGAAGATCGAATCACGAAAGCCCACCGCGAGGCGTTGGGACGGTCACCCACCGCCGACGAGCTTCAGGACGCCCGAGATTTCCTCCAGAGCTACCTGCAAGCGCAGGCAGCCGAGGCGCGTCCCGAAGCGGACCGCCGGCTAGCGGCGTGGCAGAGCTACTGCCAGACACTGCTGTGCGGGAATGAGTTCGCGTTTCTCGAATGATCTCATCCGTTCGAACGACGGCCTTGTCGTCGACCTCACCGCGAATCAGGAATCTCCCGAATGACACTCCCCAACACCCGACGCGAATTTCTCAACCGATCTGCTTGCGGATTTGGCGGCCTGGCGTTCGCCGCCCTGCTGGCTGACGAGTCGCGTGCCGAGACACGTGCCACCCCCGATCTGTCGGCGGGGCCGCTCGCTCCTCGACGGCCGCATTTCACTCCGACCGCGAAGCGGGTGATCTTTCTGTTCATGCACGGTGGGGTGTCGCACGTCGACTCCTTCGACAACAAGCCGATGCTGGCGGCCAAGAATGGACAACCGCTCCCGTTCCCCAAGCCGAAATTCGAGTTCGCTCCGACCGGGAACCTGCTCGCCTCGCCGTGGAAATTCAACCCGTATGGCCAGAGTGGCGTCGAGGTGAGTGAGCTGTTTCCGCAGATCGGCTCCATGATTGACGACATCTGCGTGATTCGATCGATGAACGGTGGCGACCAGGTGTCTCACGGCCCGGCGCTTTTGACGTTGAACACCGGTTCGGGAGTCTTCGCCCGGCCGAGCCTGGGGGCCTGGACACTGTACGGTCTGGGGACCGAAAACCAGAATCTGCCGGGGTTTATCAGCCTGAGTCCGTCGCTGTATCATGGCGGAACGCAGAATTACGGGTCCGCCTTTCTGCCCGCGAGCTTCCAGGGGACACGCATTGGCGATGGCGGGACACCATTTCAGCAGGCGGCGCTCTCGAATCTGGCACCGGGGGACGTTCCCGACCGTCAACGCCTGCAACTCGATTTGCTCGCGCGACGGAATCGGGCGCATCGAGAGCGGACGGGTGACGATCCGCGGCTCGACGCCCGACTCGAGGCGTTTGAGATGAGTTTCCGGATGCAGCGAGAAGCGCCGGTGGTCATGGATCTGGCTCGGGAGACGCCCGCCACGCACGCCGCCTACGGCGTGGGCCAGGAACCGACCGACGAGTTCGCCCGGCAATGCCTGCTCGCGCGACGCTGCGTGGAAGCGGGGGTGCGGTTTGTGCAGGTCAATTTCAGCTATCCGCGAAACTACTGGGACGCGCACGGCGATCTGCGGAACAACCATTCCACGAACGCGAAGAAGGTCGATCAGCCGATCGCGGCACTGCTTCGCGATTTGAAGGCGCGGGGCTTGTTCAACGACACGCTGGTCGTCTTCGGCACAGAGTTCGGGCGAACCCCGGCGGCGCAGGGGACGGACGGCCGCGACCACCATCCGCATGCGTTTTCGATGTGGCTGGCGGGTGGGGGCGTTCGCGGAGGAATGGCGTGGGGGCAGACCGACGAGTTTGGGTACTATGTCGCCGAGAAAAAGGTGACGATGCCCGACTTCCACGCGACGATTCTGCACCTGCTGGGATTCGACCACACCCAACTCACCTACCGTCACGCCGGCCGCGATTTTCGGCTGACCGATGTGCATGGGGAAGTGGTGGATGGGATTTTGGCGTAATGCGACTCGGCGAATCGCGACTAAATGAAACTTCGCTCCCGTTCCCCGCTCCCAGTCTGTTTCCACCAGTTCGGTTTCGCCCAGTGCCATGACAAAGTCACCACGATCTTCGCTGGTTATTGGGGCGATCTTCGTCGCCGTGGGTATTGGGGGCATCGTGAACCAAGCACTGGGATTTGGCGCAACTCGGTCCCTTGATCTCGAAGTGACTCTGGCAATTGTTGTCCGACTCCTCGCGGTTGTCGGTGGTCTCGCGCTGATTCGAGGGAAATCCTGGGCGCGGTGGCTACTGCTTGCCTGGCTGGTTTGGCATATCGTCTTGGGGGCGATGCACTCCATGGAAGCGCTGCTGATTCACATCGCGATCACGGCGGTCATTGGTTGGTTCTTGATTCGTCGTGTCGCGGTGCCGTCAGAACGCGAATCGAAATGCTTGACCGAGGGTGGTGGGCCGGAATCGTGAACGCGACCGCAGTCACGCTCAGAGAGTGTAGCCCACACTCTCTGAGTGCGCGGCCCGCAGTGCGATCTTCATCGCACGACGCACTCGGGGCTGGCGCAAACTCTCAGGCGAGCCGGCCGTTGCGAAATGAATCTGACGCCGCAAGGTGCCAGCGAGGGAGTGAACCGCAGGTCGAAATCGTAGGTGCGAGGCTTGGTTGTGAGTTCTGGGGCAGCCCCCAGTGCGCTGTCGTGACGTTGTTCGCACACCGAGGCAGTCTTTCAGAGAAAGACAGCGACATCATCCGCGTTCGGCAAAAGCTGCTAATTCTGAATCGCGGCTTTTTTCAGTTGCTCAGTCAATTCACGAATCTGATCACGCAGGGCTGCCACTTCTTCGCTCAGTTTGTCGAATCGTTTATCAAGATCCGAACGCTCGATCCGAACTTCGCCGGCTTGATCGGCCATGGAACCGACGGTCGATCGCAGTTTCGCGCGGGACTGTTTGATTTGTTCATTTAGAGTGGCGGTTCTCTGCTCGGAGTCTTCTTCGAGATTCCACGTTTGCAGAGGGACCATTTTTCCATTCGCGTCGTAGATACACAAAACCGGCATCCGTTCCAGTCGGTAGCGTGGTGGTGCCACCTTCGAATTGCGACTCTCCGCTACCGGCGTCGGGAGCGGCTTCAACTCGACATCCAGGGCGATCAGTTGTTCGTCCCGTTGAATGATCAGTTGAACGCGGTCATCGGGAACCCGGCTGGCAACCTCGGAAATCACCTCCGCCGGACTGAGAACCGCCTTCTTGCCAACCATGGTGATCCGGTCTTGTGAACGAATTCCAGCGGCAGCCGCTGGTGAGTCCTCTATGACGTTCGTCACCACGGGCGGAGTGCCGGGCATTGCCTGGTTGTCAAGCTGCACTCCCAGATAGGGGGCCGAGAGAATTTCCATTTTCCCGTCCGGCACTGATTTGGCCAGTTCCAGGCACTGCGTCACGAATCGAACGGGAATCGCGAAGTTCATCCCCGATGTGACGGGTTGATCCGCCCCCGTGGTGGAAACGATGATACCTAGCAGTCGACCGTGCGGGCTGACCAGCGCTCCGCCGGCGCTCAGTTCCCCCGCGCGGACATCGCTCGGAATGAGCGCCACCCGACTGACTCCAGAAAGCGAACGATTGGGGCCAGACACAATTCCGCCACTGAGCGACTGCTCATTCTGCTGTGTCGAGTTGACGACAAACACCTCCTCGCCAACCTCCAGTTCACTGATCGTTTCCAGCTCCAACTCGCCTACCAGAGACCCAAGCGAAATATCGTAATGGGGAAGTTGACTGACTTTGACGATCGCCAGTCCGGTTCGCGAGTCGAAAACCACCATCCGGGCTGACGTGGGCTTCCGGCCAGCGAATCGAACCTTGATCTCTTTTTCTCTGGCGGGGTCGGCGGAGGTTCCCAGAAAGGTCGCGATCCAGCCCTCCGCCGAGATCAGCACGCCGCTTGTGAATCGCACCCGGGTTGCCGTTGACTGCAACGCAGTGAACCGTTCAGAAGCGACCGGGGTGAAGTACTTTGCCGCGGGGTTTGGATTTGGATCCGCAGGAACGGCGACCTGCGTCTTTTCATCGGATTGATTCCACTCGACCAGGGCGACCAACGGCGAGACATGTTTGGCGACCTGTCGGGCGTCCCCGGCCAATACAACCGAAGGGAGTGCGGTCAGCAGCACAATCGCTGAGGTCAAGAACTCCAACCTGCGATTCGCCTGAAGCGGACGAATGTGAATTGCGGAAGGGACAGCGAACATGAAATCCTCCGTGGAGACAAAAACTGGAATCGACCGTTGTTCGTGCGGCGAACGGACTGTCGATCTAAAACGGGGGGGTGGAGACTGCGGGCGTCGTTGAACCGTACAACGATTCGACGGCGGCGAACTCCGTGGGGGAAAGTTCTTCGAGACTGGCGGTGCGAACCGAGCCGACGGCCAGAAGTCCGAGTACAAACTGGGCGGGCCCCTCTGCCGGTATGACTTCGATCGCCACCGGAACGAAATCGTCGCCAAGTTGATCAAGTGCGAACCAGTCGAGGCTCGATTCGTCGATCGATTCTCCTCGGTTTGCGGAGGGATCAAGACGCGTCCAATCGACCTGTGGCCCCTGCGAAACTCGCGGTGCGGGGGGACTCAACTCATCTCCAGTGATTACCCGAAGTGGTGCCTGATCACTCGGTGACAACCAATGGGCGAATCCACCGACAGCCAGCGGGACTGCGACAGCGGCCAGTGTCACGGCCCGGCGAAATGCGCGTCGCCGCGAGCGGTTCTGGTGTTCCCGCAGGAACCAGGCGGCTGAGCGGGGGGCCGAAGTCGAAGTCGTTTTTGCCAGTTGATCGGCTTGGTCGATCAGGCACCGTTCCAGGGGATCGGAATTCGAGGCGGGGGTCATCATGGGAATTGGGGGGAACTCAACGTGCCAGACACGGGGTGGTTTCCTGCTCGACGGGTTGAAGTACCACGTCAGGAGGAAGTCTCTCGCGCAGCGTCGCGGTGGCGGCGTGCAGACGGGAACGAACGGTTCCGACCGGGCATTCCAGAACCTCGGCGATCTCTTCATAGCTCAACTGTTCGGCGTATCGTAGAACAATCGCCTGCCGTTGCGCCACGGGGAGCTGCGCGACCGCTCCCCAGATCGACTCGGCCCACTCCCGGCTGTGGATTTGCGCGTCTGGCGGGACCGAGACCGCTTTGGATCCGTGGCCGTTCCACCATTCGCACCAGCGACGCCACAGCCTCTGGTTACTGCGGCACCGTTGGCGGTGCGCATTGAGCAAAATGGCGTACAACCAAGTCTCGGGGGAGCTTTTTCCGGAAAACTGCGATCGGGTGGAAAGCAGCCGCAGAAACGTCTCCTGAGCCAGATCGTCGGCATCGGCGCTATGGCCGCACAGAACGAACGCCGCCCGACGGATTCGTTCGTAGTGCGCATGGATCCACTGCTCAAACCACTCAGGGGGAGAGTTTTCGCGGGACGGATCCATCAATCAGGACGACTCGGGCCGGGCGGTCGGGTTGGTATTGGCTGTTTGATGCCGCCCGGCGAGAATAGTTCGAAAAAATGTGGAGAACCACCCGGGGTGCCTGATGCCCCTCCCGC
This sequence comes from Planctomicrobium piriforme, assembly GCA_945860955.1. Classification (GTDB taxonomy): domain Bacteria; phylum Planctomycetota; class Planctomycetia; order Planctomycetales; family Planctomycetaceae; genus UBA10511. The sequence goes on along the minus strand of CAMATH010000061.1, from coordinate 6,479 downwards.
AGTCTCCACCCGACCGACGCCTACGTGGTACCGGCCAACTCCGCTTCGCGGGCCGCCTGTTCCGCTTGCTCCGCCTTCATGTCGTCGATGAGAGGCCACAACACGTCGATGTCCTCCTTGAAAATGTCGCCAATCAAGACGTCCGTCACCAACCCCTTGTGTTGTGGATGCTTGCGGACGAAACGTCCGAAACTCAGTCCTTCATAGAATTCACAGACAAGCCGTCGCATCCGTTCCATGCCGGCGGCATATTCCGGCTCCCACTTTCCAAGCTGGGCCGCCGAGGTATCTCCCTTAGACAACCCTTCGGATACCGCGTCCGCCGCCATCTGTCCCGAGACCAGTGCCAACAACACTCCTGAAGAGTAGAGCGGATCCAAAAACCCGTACGCGTCCCCCACCATCACCCAACCGTCTCCCGCCGCCCGCTTGGCGCGGTAGGAATACTCTTTTTGGGCGCGGAAGATGTCGCAGCGTTCGGCGTTCTTGATGCGAGGGTGAAGGCCCGGGCAACGTTCGACCTCTTCGAAATAGAGCTGTTCAAAGTCGGTCGTTTCGCGGTTCTTGAAGAGATAATCGTACGCCGCCACGACCCCGACGCTGACAATGTCGTCATGCAGGGGGATGTACCAGAACCAGCCGTTCTTCCCCTGCGTCTGCATCACAATCGTCGCCCCCTCGTCACGCCCCAGATCGCGGTAGGCCCCTCGCCAGTAAGTCCAAAGCGCTGCTTTCTTCAGAATCGGATCCCATTCGCGCAAGCCGAGTTTGCCCATGATCATCGTCTGCTGCCCGGTGGCATCCACAACCACCTTCGCCCGGACTTCCTGAATGGGGGCATCTTTCCCCGAGGAGACCCGCACGCCCGTCGCTCGATCCCCCTCCATTAGAACGTCATGCACGCGCGCCCCTTCGAACACTGTGACCCCGTGTTCGCGGGCGTTCTCGATCATCAGGTGATCAAACTCACTGCGACGAACCTGCCACGTCTGCGACGATTCGTGCGGCCGGTGATCACAGAAATAAAACGGCTCTGAGAGTTTTCCCTTCTCAGTGACGAACTGCACGCTGTACTTCTTGATGAAGTGGCTGCCCTTGAGCTTGTCCAGCATGTTGAGCCGCTTTAGTACCCAATAGGTCTGGGGAATCAGCGACTCGCCGATGTGAAACCGGGGGAAGTGGTCGCGTTCAAACAACGCGACCCGGTGCCCCTGCTGCGCAATCAGAGTGGCCGCTGTCGTGCCCGAGGGACCGCCGCCGATAACGATGACGTCGTAGTTGCTGGAAGGGGCGACTGACATGGAATGTGTCCTGAAAATTGGAAGGAGGGATGTTCCAATGAACGTGTCGGAAAAGCCTATGCGTGGAGCTCTTTCACTGCACTTCGAAAAGTGCGACCTTTTTCCGAGCCGCGCCCGCCAGGCAGCGGTTTCCGTGGCCGCTGCCTAATCGTGGGGCGGGGAACTCCAGGGACTGTTCGTGGTTTCGTGCGGCGATCTCATCTGCCGCAACAAAGCGACGATTTGCTTCAATGTCCCGACAGGAAGGTGGCCAAGCTGGCGCTCATGGCAGGATCGCAACGGTTCTCGCATTTCGTCGAGCAGCTCCACACCGGCGGGCGCGATTCCCACCAAAACCGCGCGGCGATCGACCTCCGAGCGGACGCGCGTGACAAGACCCCGCTGCTCAAGCTTGTCGAGAATGCGGGTGATGTCCGGGGCGCGAGAAACAAGGCGATTCGCGATGTCGAGCGTCGCCAGCGGCACCGGATGCTGCGCCTGAAGCAGCCGCAACACGTTGTACTGTTGCGGCGTCAGGTCGTAAGGGCGAAAGAACTCGTCCTCCAAAGTGCGCAGCCTGTCGTAGGTCCGCCACAAGTTCAGGAACGCTTCCTGCTCAGGCGAATCAAACCGCGACGTGGGGGGACTCTCCGCATGCGAAACAGACATATGGAGATTATAGCAGTCCAGACAATAGTTGTCCAGACAGGCATGTAATCGTCTTTTTTCTAAACGGAAGGAAACCGCGGGAAACCCTTCGTGATTTTTGGGACGAAGGCTTCCTGCTGATCTGTGGGATGTTGAAGAAAACAACGGCCCGCTGCGGGGCTAGGATCGCCCAAACTTCAACAGGAATGCCCGTTGATACACGCACTGTCGACTCGCTGCGCTCTCGGGCCGTTGAATTTTTAGACAGGATGAAAGGGATGGACAGGATTGCTGAGGCGACAGTCAATCGTGTGGATTGGGAGTTTTTCGATTTCAGCGACTTTTCCAGCGAGCAGGAATGGCGCGCAACTCCATCCCTTTCATCCTCTTCATCCTGTCAAATTCTGTCCGTCAGTCGTACGCACTCTCATAGCTGCACAACCACATTCCGCAGTTCGGCTTCACGGCCCACTCGCTGCGTTCGCTGGCCGTGGCACCCAACTTATACTCCGCGCGGCCGGTGTTGAGACTTTCTGGCGGAGCCGCGCCCGTCAGGAAGCGGTTGATGGTTTCCGCTTTCTGACGGGCGCGGCTCTGCGCACAGAATCGTCCGATTTCCGACCGCGCGGGGTATAGCCTCCAAGCGGGCCGTTGATAAAAAAAGGGGGGGAGCAGTTTCGCTCCCCCCCAAACTCACATCCCGTAGGTCACTCCGTCAGTCGCTCAAGGATCACCCGCTGTGTGATACTAGGACGCGACCGTGACCGAAACTACTCCTGCAGCTTGGTGCTGCACTGCGACATGATCTGCGACGCGACCTGATTCGCGTTGTAGCCAGCGGGCAGCCGGACCAATGGCTTGTTGTGGCGTTCGCAGAAGATCTTGACGTCGCCATAAGAGTGGCTCGACCAGCGAATTGCCAATACCACCACAGCCACATCCGGCTTGGCGACGAAAGGCTCGAACCAATCGAGAGACTCGTGCTCGCGAGTCGAAATCCAGTGCAGCTCTTTAAGCTGGAATGCGTCAATCAGCGCCCGCTCGGCTTGTTGGCGACGTTCGCCACCGATCAGGACCATCGACTTCCCCTTCAGAAGCCCGGCGACTTCCGCCACGACAGGATTGGGGCGCTCGTCCACCGCTCCGGCCGAGGCATCGGCCACAGTCGCCAGGTAGCGGTCGATTTCACGCAACACCATCTGTACCGATTTCGGCAGATCGGGCAAGTCCGGGATCGAGTCGACCACCGGGGCGAGAGCTTCACGCAACTCGCGATTGCTGGGCGGAATCCCTCCCGCGATCAGTTCATCCACCATTGGAATCACGAGATGCCAGTAGTCATCCGCCGTCTCTGGCTCATCGTGAATCAAAGTACACTTATGCTTCAACTTGCTGAACAGCTTCTTATGTTGCTTGACCTTTCTCCGGGCTTCGGAAATCGTCCCCGACGAAGCCTTGATACGGTTCTGCAAATCGATCGCCATGGCTGGGTCGCCCGGATCGTCGAGACGCATGAAGCGACGGATAAAGATCTGCTGTTCGTTGGCGGTGTACTTCAGCCACTGGAACACATCGCGCTGATCAGTGTCGGCGTAGTTGTCGAATTTCACAACCGAAATCCGCAGCATGGACTGCGCCTCGGCGAGCAGATTCAGCGCCGCTTCGAACTCGGTCGGATCCCGATCCTGATCCTCTTCGATCGCTTTCACCAGCGAGACCGCTTCTGCCAGAGTCTCAAAGCAGGCGGCGACTTCGTCGTAACGAGTCGCATCGCTGCTGGACGGACCGTTCGGGTGGTTCAACCACAAAAAGCAATTGGGAAGAAGCTTGGCGCGTGCGATCAGGTCGCGGTCGAGCGGTTCGACTTCCGTCGCGAAGTCGGCCTTGTTCGCCAGCAGCCGACGTCGAGCGACCGCCCACCGCGCCCCTTCCGCTTTCAACCGACACCTCGACTCGATCAATCCGAAATCAACCGGGACAAACTTGTCGAGCATCCCCGGACGAGACATCTCGCCCATCGACGAACGGCCGCGACCCAGTGTCAGATCGCCAATATTCACTCCGCGATACGGCTCAGACTCGGCGACAGTCCCATGAGGACGCATGGGAGCGGGTGAAGAAGAGGTTGACGCCGGAGATTCTTCGGGAAAAGTCACCGCACCCGGACCAACTTCGCCAGTCGACGTCGCCCTTGCCGCCGTGGCGGCGGCCCGAATTCTTCGTAACGGACTGGCTGGGACCCCCTCCCCGCCAGTTGCCTGCCCTCCTCCTCCCGGTACCACGTCTTCCGTCGCATCAAGCACGATTTGCGCTAGTTGTCTTGCGACCACTCGAAAATCAGGATCAGAACCCCATCGCGCGATCAGGCGTGAAAGAGATTCCAGGAATACAGGGGATTCAAGATTGGGCACGGCAGCGTCCTTGCGATTTCGAAGGGACGAGTGTCGGAAAGAGCAGTTCCAACGGCATCACGATGTGCCGGGAACCCGAACCGATCCGTCGCGTTCTCGCGTACGATGTCTCGAAATGCTGGAGCAGATCGATCGACGCGAAACCGACAACCATCGGGAGATGGCGAGCAACACTGGGGCTGCATCTACGGACGATGATTCGTTTGTGTGGAAACCATTTATAGTCTTTAGTCACCTTCCTGACTAGCGGGGACCTTCAAAAAAACTTCGCAATTCTCTGCAACCCCTTACGATTTCCGGCGTTCAATCAACGCGTCGAGTTCGAGTTTCAGCCGATCCAGGATGGTGTCGTAAGGAAACACCCCAAGTTCCTCCGCACCCCGCTTGAGGTTGACGTGCTGCGGGGCGCACCACAAACCCAGGTCGGCATCGTCGGTTTCCCCCGGTCCATTCACCCGACACCCCATGACGGCGATCGTAATCGCATAATCCTTGGCGTACGCGGTCATCTCCTTGACCTGCTGCGCCAGATCGATGAACGCCTCGTTCTCGACTCGGGAACAACTCGGGCAACTGATGATATTTAGCGACTGCGGATTGAACCGCACCACGCTGCGCGTCCGGCCCGCCGCCAGGTCGGCCAATATCTGTCGCCCCGCCTCGATCTCTTCCCGTTTCCGGGCGTTCGGCACCGTCAGCGACACCCGAATCGTGTCGCCAATACCCTGGCTGATCAATTGCTCGAACGCCACGCGGGTTTTTATCACTCCATCGGGGGGCAGCCCCGCTTCGGTGACTCCCAAATGCAGCGGCACGTCGGGACGCTGCGCCGCGAACCGCCGATTCACTTCAATCACCTTCGATGGATCGGAATCCTTGAGCGACACGCAGTATCGCAGAAAACCAATCGAATCAAGCAGCGCGCAATGCTCGAACGCGCTCTCCAGCATCGGGGAAATCGAATCGTCTTCGCCAAACTTTTCCGCCTGTGCCGGATCGACCGAACCGCAATTCACCCCCACCCGCAACGCGCAGTCGTTTCGAAACGCGACATCCGCCAGATATTTCACTTTGTCCTGCCACGGCTTCTCCCGCTCGTGGTGGTACAGATGCCCGGGGTTGTACCGCAATTTGTTGACATGCGGTGCCACCAGCTCGGACATGCGGTAGTTTTCCTGCAGGTCAATCACCAGATTCGCTTCGGTTCGACTGCGGATTTCGGGCAACGCCTCGGCATCGCGCTTGCTGTCGACCGCAATCCGGACCACATCGGCTCCCGCCGCATGGAGATCGTTGATCTGATTGACCGTGGCGTCGATGTCCGTCGTGTGCGTCGCACACATGCTCTGAACGGCGATGGCGTTTCCCCCGCCGATGGTGATGGTGCCAATCCGGACGGCTCGGGTGGGGTTGCGGGGCATGGGCACGGCACATTGATCCTGAAGTCATTCATTCGAGGCCGGAGATCCCCTCCGACGCCAACCACTTTAGTCCGCCGATTCGCGTTCGGGAAGTCGCGCGGACTTGTATCCATCGGGCTGGCTGGCCCATAATCGGAAACGGCTCAAGTGAATTTGCCCCGCGGAGCGAGGATTTCAGAGTGCAAGAGACCTGTCGTTGGAACCACCGCGCTGCGGGGCGGTGGATTGGCTGGGTGGTCGCCTCCGGCCTGTTGTTCGCACCGCTGAATGCACGGGGAGGAGACTGGCCGCAGATCCTCGGACCGAACCGGACCGGCGTGGCGGTGGATGAGGCATTGGTCGACGCGTTTCCCCGCGGTGGGCCGAAAACGCTCTGGAGCCAGGAGATTGGCGAGGGATTCGCCGGCGTGGCGATTTCTCAGGGGTCGGGGGTGCTTTTTCATCGCCGGGGGAATCAGGAAATCGCCTGGTGTTTTGACGCCGCCACAGGAAAGCAGCGATGGGAGAGACCCTTCCCTGCCACCTTTTCGGGGGGCTACTCCAAGGACACCGGGCCGCGCTGCGTGCCGCTCATTCACCAGGATGCGGTGTATCTGTTCGGGGCGGCGGGTGACCTGCACTGCCTGCGGATGAAGGATGGCGAAGTCAACTGGTCTCGTCGGCTGTATAAAGAAGTCAAAGGGGCGGAGGGCTTTTTCGGGGCCGGCAGCGCTCCGATC
>CAMATH010000060.1 GCA_945860955.1 Planctomicrobium piriforme | reverse complement strand
CACGCCCCAGCCAGGATCGCGGTGGGAACATGGTACTGCACCTGGACCAGCAGCCAGACCAGAATCAGTGGCATGAACCAACTGACCCGCAACTGCACTCCCGCATATCGGCCACACGGGAATGACCACAGAAAGAGCGAAGATCTGTTGAGCATGGCGAGCCGGGAAAACAATTTCGGGTGAAACTCCCGCGCGGCTGCGACGGAACCCACCCAGTACGATCCGAATTCTATCACCCGTCCAGGCAACCGGCAAACTCGGATTCCGAACTGGTTAAATGGCGTCTCGACTCGACTTCGCACAGAGCCGCGCCCGTTAGGAAGCGGTGGCTGTCTACCGCTTCCTGACGGGCGCGACTCTGAATCCACTACGCCAACAGCTCGCGAACAACCTGACCGTGGACATCGGTCAGGCGGTAATCGCGTCCCTGGAACCGGAATGTGAGTCGAGTGTGATCAATTCCGAGCGACGCCATGATGGTCGCCTGCACGTCGTGGATATGGACCGGATTCTCCACGATATTGTAACTGTAGTCGTCGGTCGCGCCGTGGACCACTCCCCCCTTGAATCCCCCGCCGGCAAACCACATGCAGTAATTCCGGCCATGATGGTCCCGGCCGTAATCGTCCTTCAAGCCCCCTTGACCATACACCGTCCGCCCGAATTCGCCCCCCCAAATCACCAGAGTGTCATCCAGCATTCCCCGCTGTTTGAGGTCGGCGATCAACGCGGCCTGTGGCTGATCGACGTCTTTACACTGCTTCGGCATGTTGGTCGCCAAGCCGCCATGCTGGTCCCAGCCGCGATGGTAGAGCTGCACGAACCGCACTCCCCGCTCGACCAGTCGCCGGGCCAGAAGGCAATTCGCCGCGAACGTTCCTGGCTTGCGGACATCGTCCCCGTACAGGTTCAATACCGATTCCGGTTCACTCGCCACGTTGGTCAGTTCGGGGACAGAGGTCTGCATCCGAAACGCCAGTTCGTACTGGGCGATTCGCGTCGCGATTTCCGGGTCGCCCGTTTGCGTGAGCCGATTCCGATTGAGGCCGGCCAGAGTGTCGAGCATCTGGCGGCGCAGGTCACGGTCGACACCGGGAGGATCCGACAGAAACAGCACGGGATCCCCCTGACTGCGCAACTTGACTCCCTGGTAGCTCGAAGGCAAAAAGCCGCTCCCCCAGAGCCGTTCCAGCAACCCCTGATTGGCGTCGGCCCCCGAACCGTGCGAGATCATGACCACAAACGCGGGGAGATCGTCCGCCTCGGCCCCCAAACCGTACGAAGCCCACGCGCCAATGGAAGGGCGGCCGGGCTGCTGAGAGCCGGTCTGAATGAAAGTGATCGCCGGGTCGTGGTTGATCGCCTCGGTATGGACTGATCGGACCACGCACAGGTCATCAATGATCTTTCCCGTGTGAGGCAACAGTTCGCTCACCCACGTGCCGGACGCGCCTTGCTGCTGAAACCCGAATTTGGACGCGATCACGGGAAAACTTGTCTGTCCCGAAGTCATACCGGTCAGACGCTGGCCCTTGCGGATCGACTCGGGGAGTTCCGAGCCATGCAGCTCTTTGAGCTGTGGCTTGTAGTCGAACAACTCGAGCTGCGAAGGGCCACCCGACTGAAACAGATAGATGACTCGCTTCGCTCGGCGGGCGAAATGGGGCACGCCCGGCAGGCCGGCGACTCCCGCTTGAACGGATGAGTCTCGCCCCAGCAGTTGCGACAGGGCGGCCAACCCAACGCCGCCCGCCGAACGGCCCAGGAAGTGACGGCGGGAAACTGCGTCGTGAAGGTCAGCGGGGGGGAACATGAGGCGGGAATTGAGCGGCAGGTCGGTTGTCGGGGAGATTTGAGACTCTATCATCGCGGATGAAGTGACTGTGGGGCAAGTCGAACCGGATGACGTAGAATACGGGGAAGTGAAGTCGACAAGTCAGGATCCCATTTCTCGTCCCATTGCTAAGTCGCCGCTTGCCGCGGTGAGTGGAGACTCCATGAACCACCGTTTGATTGCAGGTTTCGGAAATGCGTGCTGGTCCATCGCGATCACATTCGGCTTGATCGTCGGTTGTGGACTCGCGGCATTGCCACAGGGCGTTTCCGGAGACGAGCCGACGGAACCAAAGAAGTCCGCGCAGCCAGACGCCGAGTACATTCGCAAGCTGATTCCCGAGAAAATCCTGGGAGAATACAAAGGGGGAAAACTGAATGCACTGAACGTCGCGGGGCGTCCGGGTTACGTGATCGAACCGACCGGTCCGGTCGATCCGCAGCGCCGCTGGATCTGGATCTTCCCCTTCTGGCTCGGAATCCATGACGGGCACGGTGTGCTGCATCATCGTTGGTATGTCGAGCGGTATCTGGCGAAGGGTTTTCATGTCGCCGGGATCAACGTCGGGACCTCCTGCGGCAGCCCCAAGGGAGCCGACGCTTGTCAGGCGTTTTACGCATTGGTTCGAAAACAATTCGACCTTGATCCACGGGCTCGCTTGCTGGTTCAGAGCAATGGTGGATTGATCGGCTATGGCTGGGCGATGCGGCATCCCGGGTCGGTTGAACGAATCGGCGGGATCTGCCCGGCGACTGATTTCCGAACCTGGCCGGGGTTAGCCAACGTGATCAACTTTCCGGACAAGGGGCTGGATTATGGACTCACGCTGGCCGAGCTGACGGAGCGTGTCGCGTCTTTCAATCCGGTCGACCAACTCACCCCACTGGCACGTCGGCATGTCCGGCTGCTCCACATTCATGGCGACGCCGACGACGTTGTGCCTATGAAGGAGAACTCGACGGAACTTGCCCGAAGGTACACCGCACTGGGTGGCTCGGCGAAGATTGTCGTTATTGAGCGACTCGGACATGGAGGACAAGTCCTGTACGAATCGCAGCCGTTGCTCGATTTTCTGCTGGATGAGCGGGAATCGCTGGGCTTGGAAGATGTGGCGACTCGGGAATCCTATGTGCTGCGACTGGAGGTCTGGGGGATTGAAGAGGAGGTTGATGACGGACAGGCGATCGAAGAGAAGCTCCTGCGGTCGGTCGAACTCCTGGTCGAACCCAACCGCCCGTTTTTCGGCAAGTCGGACGCGAAAGGAGTCACACTGGATGTTCGAGGGAAACTCGTGACCGGTGACGATCCCGCGAAAGTCACGATGACGATCAACGCGACCCTGAGAAATCTCAATGAGCAGAATGAAGGGGAGCTGGGAATCGAAGAAAAGACGCAAGCGTCAACGACGGTCGCCGTCACACCGGGTAAGTCCGTTGTGCTGGGAGGATTCAAGACTCAGCGTGAATCCACAGGAAAGCCGGCAACCCGGGAGCAATTGAGACTGCGTCTGACACTGCTGCTGCCTTGTGTGCGGGAAGACTGATATCCTGGACGGGTTCTTAAAACCTGTCCAAGATCAAAACCGTGATTTCGTTTGGCGCTCGCCATGTGGTGCAGGGGAATCTGCAGAAAGTGTTCGTAGCGTGGAATATACTCCACGAGACTCTCCCCAGCCGTTTCGCGAGAACCAGTTCCTCCACGCCACACGTCGCAGACCAATGGGCTTGCAATCGGCGTTTCACTGATCGACAGAATTCTCCTTCGAGCGTACCGACAGGATGCGACGGCGGCTGTGCGGCGGAAAATCCTACGAAATGACGGGTTTCATCTGGAACGGGTTCTTAGCACCGACCGAATCACCACCAGTCGATCTCGAGTTTTGGATGTTGGTCGCGGCAGCGTTTTACTGCCTGTTCGGTGGTCCGGGTGTGGCGCAAAGTCAGTCTTTTCAGCCCCGTCGCACCCGCGAGCGAGTCCAATCCTGTATCGCCAATCGGTGCGCCATCGATCAGCAGAAACTTGAGATTGGGAATCGAGGCAAGCGACTCACAGCAGGTGTCGGTGATGCCGTCGAGGCGTTCGAGGTCGAGTCGTTCCAGTTGGCTGTGCCGCGCAAACGCTTCGATCCCCACATCGGTCGCCTGCCCCCCTTCGATCGCCAATTTGACCAGTTGTTTTACCGAGGCTAAGCGAACCAGAGTTTCGTCGTTGGGAGAAACGCAAGTCAAATGAATTTCGACGGTGTCGGGGAGCATTTTGAGATTGTCAACGTTTCGCACCGAGGCGTCCAGGGGATCCAAATGCAATGTCCTCAGGTGCTTCAGCAGGTGGATTCGCTGAATTGCACCCTCGGTAATTCCCACGCGATACAACCGCAGGTCCGTCAATGCATCGAGTTGTGCCAATTGGGCGATTTCCCGTTCCGAAATCCGCACCCGGGAGATCGACAGTGCCTGTAACGACTTCGCCCGGCGCAGGGGGCCAAAATCCAATTCAAGGAGTGTTCCGCTTTGTCCCAACATGTCTGACTCACTCGGAATGAGCCAAAGCCGACGAAGTGTTGAATGCTCGCTCAACAGCCGCAGGTTCTCATTGGTGATCGAACTCCCGTACAGGGAGACATGGGAGCATCCTGGAAGACGGACAATCCAGTTCAGGAGTTCGGGGTCGGTATCTTCACCGACTGCGATCAGGCCGCCGATTTGCGGAAACAGAACCAGATCGTGTTCCGTTAACCAGTTTCGCAACCAGTTCGGAACGCCGCGACTCGTCAGTCCAGCGTATTCCTGATTGGTTGTGAGTAGGCGACGGTACATCCGGTTGTCGTACAGGATTCCCCATGACAGCCAGCTCAACCCGACCGCCAGTGCGAGCAGGAAGAGCATCAGCCCTCGCACCGGGATTGGCCGACGATCGTCGATCCTCCGCAGGCGGTTCCAGAGTGTTCGTGGCCACCTCAGTCCGCTCATGGTTTTCTCAACGGGCTGTTCGAATTCCTGACACCCGCTATTGATGCGACAAACCCTTCGGTTTGTTCATCGGAATGCAATCGGCCACCGAAATTCGCCAGTTCCGTCAGTTCCCTTCGAAACGCACGGTGGGATACGCGACGCGTGGCGCGGTATATTCTACCCGCTTCAGACCCGGAGATGCACATTCTCTTTCCAGGCGTCCTATGTCCTTCCTCGCACTCACTCGCGACGTTTTCCCTGCACGGGGGCTGTGGACATTTTGTGTCGCCGCCGTGTTCTCGCTGATGGTGATGGTTCCCTTGTCGGTAGCCCAGGTTCCCAATGTCGATGGCCACGCCGACTATGCTCCCGAACCGGTCGCGGTGCGGCGCTGCGGACCGGCGTGGCGTTATCCGCAGGATGGCTGGATTGTCCTGCATATTGAAGGAACGCCCTACGAACGGGGCTGGCAGCACGGGCAGTTGCTGGCGCGAGAGATCGCCGACTACATCGGCGTGATGGCCGAGGTCCGCAGTCATAAGGATCCCGAAGTCGCCTGGCGCGACTGCCGCCGACTGGTCGACGCCCTGTTCCTACGGAAATACGCTCCCGAGTTTGTCGAAGAGATGAAGGGGATCGCCGACGGGGCCGCGGCCGCCGGTGCGAAGTACGATAACCGCCGACTCGACCTGGTCGATATCGCCACCATCAATTCCGGTGCCGAGATCGCCTTTCTCGACGATGGATTGAAGGCGACGCCAAACGGACTGGAACGGCAGAAACGTCCCCGACCGCAATACTCGCTGTACAAGGGAAAGCCCCGCGAGAACTGCAGTGCGTTCGTGGCGACCGGACCGGCGACCGCCGACGGCCGCCCGGTCCTCGGGCACATCACCATGTCGAGTCTGGGGGAAGTCAATCACTTCAACGTCTGGATTGATATCGTGCCGACCGAGGGACATCGCATGGTCTTCCAGACCTCGCCGGGCGGAATTCAAAGCGGTCTCGATTATTACATCAACGCCGCGGGCATGATCATCGCCGAGACAACGATTACCCAGACTCAATTCGACGCCGACGGCCAGGCGCTCGCCTCGCGCATCCGAAAGGCGGTGCAGTACGCGTCGACCATTGACGAGGCGGTCGCGTATCTGGCCGACCGCAGCAACGGCCTGTACACGAATCAATGGCTGCTCGCCGACGTGAATACCAACGAGATCGCGATGTTCGAGTTGGGAACCCGGCGGACGCAACTGTGGCGCAGCAGCCGAAATGAATGGTTGGGGAACACCCCGGGGTTTTACTGGGGGTGCAACAATTCCCAGTCGCTCGACGTATTGAAAGAGACCACGCCCGATCTCGGCGGGAAGCCGGCCAATCTGGTGATTCGGCCGAATGTCCGCGATACCGCTTGGCTGCGGCTCTTTTCCAATCGCAAAGGAAAAATCGGCGAGGCGTTCGGATTCGAAGCGTTCACCACCCCGCCCCTGGCGGCGTTTCCCTCGTGTGACGCCAAATTCACCACAGCGGCACTGGCGAAGAAAATGCAGAGCTGGGGGCTGTTTGGACCGCCGCTGGGGCGGACCTGGGACCCGGCACCGCAAGACCGCGACGCCTACCCGGGGATCCGCCCGCTGATCAGCAATGACTGGACACTGCTCAAAATCGATCCGCCGGCCAAGGGGGATTCCGACACGAAACTCGCTGACATTGTGCCGTTTCCTGCCGACCATTCGGCGGACAAGCCACGCGTCAAATTCGACTACCTGCATCCAGCCGCCTGGCGCGGGACGGTCTTGCCAGCAAGCGACTCGGACCTCTGGTTGGCCGCCGCCTTTTCGGAGTACGAAAAGATCGTGTCCCTCGAACAGGCGCTCACCGCCGAGGCGGACGGCGAGGATCTCACGCAGGCGGACCGCGATCTCATTGATCTGGCACTCTTTCAGCACGAGTCGCATTGGCGGGCCGCCGTGCGCCGGCATGGTTCCGACGTGCCCCTCTCGGCCACCGTCCCCAACCACCTGCGCAGCGAATGGTACGAAATCGCCAGCGGCAAGGGGGTGCTGTTGCTGCACGCGTTGCGCGAACAACTGGGACTGGAGAAGTTCAACGACCTCATGGATCGCTTCGGCACTGCGCATGCGGGAGAGGCGGTGTCAACAGTCGAGTTCATTGAACATTGCCGATCGCACGCGGGAGATGCCGCCGCCACATTGGTGAGCGAGGGAGTACAGACCACGCAGCCGGGGAATTCACCGCCGGATATCTGGACGATTTTCAGCTTTGAGGCGGAACCCGACCGCGCCTTGATCGTTTACGGAACCGAGCGCGACAAGTCGGCTCAGCAAGAGGCGGCGGGGCTGTTGCAGCGGGAGATCGGACGTCGCTTCAGCAATGCAACGGTTCCGATTCGAGCCGATCATGAGGTGACGGTCGATGATCTGAAAACACACCATTTGCTGTTGATCGGCCGGCCGGCCGCAAATCATGTGACGGCGAAGGTCGCGGAAAAGCTCCCCGTGCGGTTCGCGCAGAATTCCTTCCGGGTCCGGAATGCGACATGGGTCGACGCCAGCTCGGCGGTGATCTGCGCGGCGGACAATCCATTCGATTCGCGGTACTCGGTTGTGGTGTACGCGGGACTGGGAGCCGAGGCGACCTGGAAGTGTGTGCAACACCTGGACGCCGACGAAGACCCGGCGGCGCAGGTGATGCTGTTTCCCGCGCACGGACCGGTGAGGAAGTTCCGGGTGCAACCGGGCGCGAGTGAAAATGTGCAGAAGTGAGTCGGGACAAAGCGTCGTGTTCGATTTGACCATCGGGTTTTCAGTCGATTGAACCGCGAGTGGAATCACGCATCGTTCCACGGTCCCCAGACCCCATCCGGTTCGCCCGGATGGTGAATCAGATCGGCAGCTATAAAGGGCCACCCACCATCGACCAAGACCCCATCCACCTCGTGTGGATTGGTGAATGAGATCCTCGCTCTGTCAATCAAAACATCCGCTCAAGGCGGATGGGGCCGTCGCCAACACAAGCCGCCATCCGGCTTTCTCTACACTCCTTCCCGCACGAGTGCAATGTCGCATTTCCGGCCGCCTGGAGTATAGAATCCTCGCCACGGCGTTCCCGTAGCGTGGGTTTAAAACCCACGCGCACCGCGGCACTTTCACCCGAAAGTCACAATATGCCCGATCCCAACCCCGCCCCTGCAGAAAAACGCTCCGCAACGGTTCCCACGGGCGACGGGACACAGATCATCGATCCCGAGGCATTTTTCGCCGCCGAGCCGGCGACCGCCCCCACGTCGTCCGATCCCATACCCGAGGAAATCGGCGGGTTTCGTATCGATGCGATTCTGGGCGAAGGGAGTTTCGGACGGGTCTATCGCGCGTTCGACTGCAAACTCAATCGCCCCCGCGCGATCAAAGTCCCCCGCCCCGATCTGCTCCTCCGTCCCGGCGACCTGCAGGCGTATCTGAAAGAAGCTCAAAACGTCGCCCGGCTCAATCACCCGCATATCGTCCCGGTGCTCCACGTCGGCGAGACAGCCGACTTCCCGATTTTCATCGTGTTCGAGTTCATTCCAGGAACCTCGCTCAGAGCGCGAATCAAGTCCGGAAAAGCGTCGTTCCATGAATCTGCGCAACTGGTGGCGACTCTTGCCGACGCGCTGTACTACGCCCACACCCAGGGAGTCGTCCACCGTGACGTGAAGCCCGAAAACGTGCTGCTCGACGCCGCAGGGAAACCGTGGGTGGCCGACTTCGGACTGGCGATTCACGAGCGCGACCTCCACCGCGGCGCAAGGACCATGGGGACTCCCGCGTATATGTGTCCCGAACAGGCCAGCGGCGAAGGGCATCGCGTCGACGGGCGGGCCGACATCTACAGCCTGGGTGTCATGCTGTACGAAATGCTCACCGGGCGACGTCCGTTCGAAGCGCAAAACCTGGATGAACTGCTGAAACTCGTCACGACCCAGGAACCGAAGCCCCCGCGCCAATGGGACGCGTCGATTCCCAAAGAACTCGAACGGATCTGTTTGAAGGCGCTCTCAAAACGTGCGACCGACCGGTATTCGACCGCCCACGATCTGGCGGAAGACTTGCGTCTGGCGGCGGGGGCGGAATCCGTGGCGCCCAGTGCCGCAAGTCCCGCGACGGCCCCTTCGGGAGTCTCCCCGGGCCGATCCCCCGACGTCGAGCCGTTCCTCTCCACGCGCCCCTCACCCTCCACGCGAATCGAAGCCACACCCGGGACTTCGTCAGTAGGGGCCCCGCCCAAGATCGTCCCCAAGGGATTGCGATCATTCGACGAACACGACGCCGACTACTTTCTCGCACTGCTTTCCGGTCCCTACGACCGGCATGGTCTGCCCGAGAGTCTGCGCTTCTGGAAGACCCGCATCGAATCGTTCGACGCCGACCAGAGTTTTCCCGTTGGCCTGCTGTACGGACCGTCGGGTTGCGGCAAGTCGTCGTTGGTGAAATCGGGCCTGCTCCCCCGGCTCGCCGATTCAATTTGCGTCGTCTATCTCGAAGCGACCTCCGACCAGACAGAAGTGCGGTTGGCACGCGGACTCCGGAAACATTGCCCCCAGATTCCGCCGGAATACGATTTGGTCGCAGCGCTCAGCGCCATTCGGCGGAATGAGTTTCTTCCTCCGGGGCAAAAACTGCTGATCGTACTCGACCAGTTCGAACAGTGGCTGCACGCCCATCGGGGCGACGAGGCGGGTGAACTGGTGCGGGCGCTGCGGCACTGCGACGGCAAACGGCTGCAAGCTCTGGTGCTGGTGCGCGACGATTTCTGGATGGCCGCGACACTCTTCTTTCAGGCGCTCGAAGTCGAACCGGTCCCCCGCCACAATTCGCTCGCGGTCCCACTGTTCGCCCTGCCCCATGCCCGCAGGGTCTTGACCGCCTTTGGGCGGGCGTTCGACACCCTGCCGGCGGGCGAGATTCATTCCGGCAGCCCGGCCGACCAGTTTCTAAACCTGGCGCTCGCCGACCTGGCGGAAGACAACAAAATCGTCTGCGTCCAGTTGTCGCTGTTTGCCGAGATGTTAAAAGGGCGCGCCCCCTGGACGCCGGCCGTGCTGCGCGACATTGGCGGAGCCCGGGGAGTGGGTGTCGCGTTCCTAGACGAAACCTTCAACGCCCGAACCGCCGACCCGCTAGTGCGGAAGCACCGCACGGCGGCCATCGAAGTTCTGCGCACGCTGCTGCCCAACTCGGAAACCGACATCAAGGGAAACCAGCGCGACAGCGAATCGCTGCAAACGGCCGCCGGCTACACCAACCGCCCCACAGAATTCACACAACTCCTGCAACTCCTCGACCGCGACCTGCGACTCATCACACCCACAGAAAGCGAAACCGCCAATCCAGGCGAACCGGGCGGCGTCAGCCCAATGCCACTTACTTCAAGAATTTTTCCGCCACCCCCAACGATTGGCATGATTTTTGCGCCTGAGTGACAGGTCTTCCATTTGTCTGGAAAACCTGCCATTTTTGCAAGGAGGCGCCATGCCGCACAGTCCCGCCAGCGCCGACGATCGGTCGGCCGACGAACTCGATTCGGTCGCTCAGTTGTTTCGCTCGGTGATGGAGACCTCGCCGCGAGACCTTGGTCTCGATTTCTCCGAAGGTTCGACGAGCCAGATGGTGTACACGCGGGGTGTCACGCTGTGGATGCTGATTTTGCAGCGTCTGGGCGGCGGTCAGACACTCGATGAGATCGTGTCACACATTGTCGGCGATGCGCGCGATCTGTTGCCCAACAACAAACGCGTGCGAGAGCGCACTCTGTCGGAGAATTCCGGGGCCTATGCCCGGGCTCGCAAACGCCTGCCGCTGGAGTTCATCCTGGGGTTCTCCCAGCGGGTCTGCCAGTACCTGGGCCAGATCAGTGAACCGTTTTGCGAGGGTCGACGCGCGTTCCTCATCGACGGCACGACGATCACGCTGCCGCCGACCGCAGCGTTGCGGAAAGCGTATCCGCCGGCCCCGAATCAACATGGCGTGTCCGTCTGGCCGGTCGCCCAGTTGATGATCGCCAGCGAACTCCAAAGCGGCTGTGCCATGCTGCCGCAAATCGATCCGATGTACGGCGAGAACAACGCCAGCGAAGCCGTCCAGGCCCGGCGGATCCTCGAGCAATTGCCGCCCCGTTCGATCGTTCTGGCCGACAGCGGTTTTGGGATCTACAGCGTTTCCTATCATTCCGCCCGCTGTGGTCACAGCTTCTTGTTTCGCTTAACCGGCGTGCGTTTCAAAGCGCTGCGTCGCTATGCCGAATTGATCGACAAAGGCCCGACGCACGAGACGTATCGTTGGCAATGGACTCCCAGCGTTAAGGATCGCCGCAGCTATCCCGAATTGCCCGCGCATGCCTCGCTTGACGTCCTGGTACACGAAGTGCGCATTCCCGGCGATAAGTCACTGTACTTGGTGAGCAATCTGGATTGGGACGGCCCCACGGCGGCCACCGCCTACCAGCGTCGGTATGACGTGGAGTTCGATATTCGCGACCTCAAGGTGACAATGGATGTGGAGAACATTCGGGCCAAGAGCGTGGAGATGTTCCAGAAGGAGCTGTACACATCGATTGTGGCGTACAACCTGGCGATGCAATTTCGGCGTCAAGCGGCGAAACTCGCCGGAGTCCAGCCGCGTCGCTTGAGATTCAAGGGGGTGTGGACGACGCTGAAACACCGCCTGCTCCTGAAACCGTCGTGCAGTCTCGCCGAATGGTTGAAACGCTACGACGAAGCCCTCGCCGTGGCCGCGAAGAAAAAACATCCCCAGCGGAAACAGACCCGCGACTACCCGAGAAAGGCGCACACCCGGCGACAGAAGTCCACGAAATTCATGAAAGCTCTCCGCAAGAAAAACGACAGCGAACCTCCGTCCACGGTGCCAAAGTAAGTGGCATTGGGCGTCAGCCCCCGGGTTTTTTCGCGTGGCTACTTCCAGCTCACCCACGACTACCTCGTCCCCAGCCTGCGCGACTGGATCACCCGTGAAGACCGCGCCACGCGCGCCGGCCGCGCCCGATTACTGCTCGCCGAGCGGACCGCGCTCTGGAACGCCAAGCCATTCAATCGCAACCTGCCGACAGTCGCCGAACATCTGACGATTCGTCGGCACACGGTCGCCGGCAAACGGAGCGGACCTGAGCGCAAACTGTTGGCGCGGGCGGCGGTCGTGCATGGGACACGTGCCCTGTTGGCAGTTGCCGGCTGCCTGCTGCTCACTGTCGGCGGTCTCTTCCTCAACCATCGCGTGAACCAGCGGCGCGACCGCGACCAGGCCCAGTCGTTTGTCACTCAGACGATCACGGCTGACCCGACGCAGCTTCCCGGTGTCATCGCCCAATTGAGTTCCGACCAGTATCGCGACTGGGCACGACCGGTTCTGCAGTCGAGGCTCGACCAGGCGCTGGCGACTGACGACGCGACCGCGATCATCCCACTGCGGCTGGCGCTGTTGGAGTCGCAAGCCGACGCCAGTCAAGTGGAACCGTTGCGAACAGCGCTGCTCACTGCGAAACCAGAGACGTTTGTCGTGATTCGCGACCTGCTCGAAAAGAACCACAAAGCGGCCATCCTGGAACCGTTGTGGACGGCGGCGACCGAAACCGAGGCTCCTGCGGCTTCGAGATTCCAGGCGGCGTGCGCTTTGGCGACGTACGCGCCGACCGACGCCCGCTGGTCGCAACTCGCATCGCAAGTCGTCGAGCGGCTGGTCAGCCTGCCCGCTGCCGAGCTGGTCCCGTGGCGGAAGTCTCTGGAACCGGCCCGAAAGGTGCTGCAACAGCCGCTGGAACAACTGTTTGAAACGAGCCTCGCGGGATCGCAAGCACGGCAGTCGGCGGCGGAAACGCTGGCGCTGTTCGCGGCGGACGATGGGGCCTTGATCGCCGAAGCGATGATCGCGGCGGATCCCGCGACGTTTGAGAAATTGCTGCCGGTCGCCGAGCAGAACAAACCGGCAGCCATCGCGCGGTTCGAACAGGAACTGGCGAAGACTCTTGAACCGCAGTGGGACGATTCGCCGCTTGACACCGCCTGGCGATCGGTCCCTGCGACCGCCCGCGACCGCATTCTGGCGGCAGATGGCCTGATCGACGAACGCTTCGCGATGTGTCTGACGTTGCCGGTCGGCGAACTGGTGGAGCTGTGTGAATCGTTGCGGCCGAGCGGTTATCGGCCGATCAGTCTGGTGACGTGGCCGCGCGGCGATGATGTGCTGGCGGCGGTGGTTTGGAATCGCGATGGAGCGAATTGGAAAATTGCCGGACCGATTGAAGGAAAAGTGGCTCTGGATCTTGACGCAGTTCATCAGCCAGCGGGGCTCCGTCCAATGCTGGTCGATTCCGTTCCGCCCGCTGGCCGGCAGATCTGTGTTCTCTGGGGACCGTCGGCGGAGAAGCGTGCGGACCGAACCAACGGCGCGAACGAAAAAGCGAGACTTGGTCCTGCCACCGCACCGACGGCGCTTTCGGCAACGTGGAGTCTCAAGTTCTTTCGATTTGAACCAGCGGAAGACAAGACGGTTCTGCCGGACGTTGCCCAGACGAAGTCTGCGGAACCCTTTTTCGAGCGAGAGTTTCCGCAATTGGAGATCACACTTCCGGCGGAACAGACCGCGCAGTTACAGAATGTCATCATTACGGCCGAAACGACGTTGACCGTCGAATCGGGCTCGCACCAGCTCTGGGCTGTCGCGGATGACGGCGTGCGAGTCACTCTCGACGGAAAAGTGATGATCGACCGATGGGAACGAAATGATCGCAAGCCCACGCTCGTCAACGTTGCTCTCGATGCGGGCGTGCATACATTGCGTGTCGAACACTTTCAACGCGACGGTGGATTGACGCTGGCTGTGCGACTGGGCTTGCCACGGGTCGAGCTAGTGTTTGGAGACGGCGAAGTGACAAGTGCGCAACCGGATGCGAATTTGGGGTTCGAATACACGTCCCAGAGCACCGCAATGGCGCAGGGGCTGATGGCAGATGTCGGCGAACAAATTCGTCGAGGCTATCGCCCCGTTCGCGTGAAGGATGTCGCTGGCGAACCGGGGAGGCCAATGCAAATTCAGGTCGAACTGCGCCGCCCCGCGCTGACCGAAGACGCGAAAGACGTGCTCGCCTCACGCCAATCGCACGCCACCGTCGCCCTAGCCCGGCTCGGCCGCAGCGACGTTGTCTGGCCGCGTCTGGCGTTTCACCCGGACTGGACGCAGCCGGCCACGCAAGATCCTAGACGGCGGACCGAGATTCTGCATGATCTGGCGACGTACAATGTCGACTGGGGCGAGTTGGCGGCGCGGTTGAAGGAGATGCAGCATCGGACGAATCGGTCGGATCCGTCCGATCGGACCGATGCTTCGATCCGCCGGGCACTACTACTGGCGCTCGGCGGCTATTCCGCTACGATCGCCCCAGCCGACCGCGACCAGGTAGTCACCGACCTGCGGTTGCTCGAACTCTACGAAACCGACCCCGACGCGGGCGTGCATGGTGCGGTGGAATCCCTCCTGCGAACCTGGAACAAGCAGGCCGATATCGCTGAGGTGAAACTGCGGCTGTCGACTTCGAAAACCCGTCCCGCGGTCCCGGTTCAGCCGACCGACAGGGGCTGGTTCGTCAGTCCACAGCGCCAGACCTTCACGGTGTTCGCACCGGGAGAATTCTGGATGGGCTCACCCGAAAGTGAACCGCAGCGCGAGTCCAACGAGACCCGTCATCGGCGGCTGATCGAGCGGCCCTTCGCGCTGGCGACGACCGAAGTGTCTCGCGAACAATTCCTGGTCTTCGTCCAAGCGACTGGTGCCGACGACAAGCCGAGTCAATTTGTGAAGTCACCCGACTCACCGCAGACGCGATTCACGTGGTTTGAAGCGGCGCGGTACTGCAACTGGCTGAGCGATCAGGAAGGACTGGCACGCTGCTACAAGATTCGTGAGGTGCGCGGTGGACTGGCCGTCGAATTGGAAGAGGGGTTTCTCGACCGCAACGGTTACCGACTGCCGACGGAAGCCGAATGGGAATACGCGTGTCGCGCCGGTTCGGCGACGTCGCGATATTATGGACTTTCCGAGATCCGCCTGGAGCAGTACGCGTGGTATTTGCCCAATTCGGGGAGATTGACTCACGCCGTCGGAGTGAAACTTCCTAACGACGCGGGCCTGTTCGACATGCTCGGGAACGCCAATGAGTGGTGCCACGATGCGGGGTTCGGTTATCCTCGGCAGTCCGGCCCTGTGCCAACGCTGACTGACGAATCGGCGAATGTTGATGTGCTTCTTCGCCGCGTGTTGCGTGGCGGGACGATCGGCACTACGTCGTCGTTCGTCCGTTCGTCGTACCGCATCTACTTCGCGCCGGACAACGATTACGACTCAGTTTCGTTCCGTCCGTCGAGAACTTACCGCTGATCCCTTTAACTTCTTTACCCCTTTTCAGCGTTCGAGTTAAGAACAACTTCGCTTCCGAATGCGTCGGCGTCAGCCGGCGCGCGAACGTTTTGGGGATTTTCGAGGTTGTTGGCGCATGAAGAAACTGGAGCCGAAAACAAGCGAACTCGAGATCATCACGAAGGTTTACGACTTGATCCTGTGGTCGTGCAATCACGTCGCGAAAATTCCGAAAAGCCACCGCTTCGGCATCCGCCATCACCCGCCCCAGACCTTCCCGACCCGCCCAAGACCCCATCCGGCTCGCCCGGATGGTGAATCAGATCGGCAGCTAAAAAGTTCCACCCACCGCCGAACAAGACCCCATCCACCTCGTGTGGATGGTGAATCAGATCCTCGCTCTGTCGGACAGAAGCGGCTGGGTATGAGACCTTTCAAGATCGCGAAGCGGTCGGTCGCACATCGTCGCACAGGAGGCGAATCTGATTGTCGGAAAAGCGTACCACATCGTCGATGATTCCGTCGCGGCCCCGTCGACGTGGTAAGCAACATCTTGCGTGCCCGACAGAGCGCGGATCTGATTCACCAATCCACACAAGGTGGATGGGGTCTGAGCTGCGCACTTTGGTTTGTGGCTAGCCGTCGATCTTTCTCCCCATCCGCTCAAGGCGGATGGGGCCGTCGTTCGCCCACTGCCTCAGACGCCGTCCGCGACCCGTAGGCCCTTCTGCCAACCTCAGACTCCGAGCCGGACGGGGCCGGTGACACCATGCTCAGGCTCCAAACCGGTTCGGGTCGCGACCTGACCATGACGTGTGAGCGGCGGACCGTAATCAACCGTCGTCGACGCGCTGTCGGATTGCCCCCATGCCGTACTCTCCGAATGTTCCGACATAGTAACTGTCGGACCAGATGCGCCCGAGTTTCAGCATGTGGGCGAGGTCGTTTTGATAGGCAAAGACAACATCAATTGGCGGTTCGTCGATTTTCGAGCGAAGGGCGAGGTGAAGGTGATCGGGCATGATGGCGACGCGCGACAGGCCATGTTCCTTCTTCTCCGCGACTCGGAGACACGCATCTCGCATCGCTTCCAGAGTGGCGACTTCGACGAATCGGTAGCGCTGATTCGTCACAAGAACCAGATGCAGGTTGCACCAATAACGACCACGAGCCGATTCCGTTGGGGCTGACAAATCGACTTGCGGATTGACGTATTGCAGTCCAGCCAGCGAGCCGGCATAGCGCTCGTCGACAAAGTGTTCACGAGGAACCTGCGTCGCGATATAGACGTCAATCTGCGCTGTCGTCGCATCACCAACGCTGCGGACTGCGATCTTGCGACTGAATTCAAATGATTCTCGGGCAGAACGAAACGCATGATCGAGTCTTCCCTTGGCGCGGCCCGCCAGAAACACGGGCGAGATTCCAGTCGTCACACTGAACAGCAATTGAAGCCGGGCCGGTTCGATCTGGAATTCGAGTACCCGCAAACCGTCAGTCTCCCAATCGCTCTTGCACTGTTCGATCGCCGTATTCGTCGACAATGGAAAATGCCCTTTCGACGGCCATCCCGTCCAGGAATACCGCAGTTGAAATGCGCCTTCCACTGCCGAAGGGTTGTACATGGGTTGGGGCATCGTGGCCTCGGGCGAAAGTCGAGGGGGGAGCAGGGACTCGGGCGATTTTGATAATACCAGACCGCGTCATGGCTGCGGGTTGCGCGGCGGGACGTTCAACAATACGTCGTCGAACGTCCGCCCAAGACCCCATCCGGCTCGCCCGGATGGTGAATCAGATCGACAGCAAAAAGTGCCACCCACCCACGAACAAGACCCCATCCACCTCGGGTGAATTGGTGAATGAGATCCTCGCTGTGTCGGACAGAGTTGGCAGGGTAAGAGGCATTTCCCGATCGGTTGCCGATCGCAGCACGTGTGGCGAAGCGCATTCATTCCTCGAGAAACGCAACAAATCGTCGATGATTCCACCGCGGCCCCGTTGACTTGGCTACCGACGCCGTGGGTGCCAGACAGAGCGAAGATCTGATTCACCAATCCACACAAGGTGGATGGGGTCTGGACTGCGCACAATGGTTTGGGGCTAGCCGCCGATCTTTCTCCCCATCCGCTCAAGGCGGATGGGGCCGGTGATTTTGCCCTTAGATTTCCAACTGGTCCAATCAAGACGGCGAAACCGGAACCGAACAGTAAAAACGCAAAACGGACGGCTCGCCACAGTAGCGAGCCGTCCGCCGTGAAAGATCACACCCGATTCGCAGGTGTTACTTCTTCTTTTCGTCTTCGATTTCCTTGCGGCGTTTCTCGACGATTTCGTCTTGAATCCCCTTGGGAACCTGCTTGTAACGGTTGAATTCCATGGTGAAGCCACCCTTCCCCTGAGTCATCGAGCGCAGTTCGTTCGCATAGTCGAACATCGTCGCCAGGGGAATCTCGGCTCGCAGCACCACCATGCCTCCCATCGTATCGCTGGAGGTGATCATGCCGCGTTTGCTGGAGAGGTGTCCGGTGATTGACCCCTGGTATTCCGAAGGTGCCTCGACTTCGAGGTTCATGATCGGTTCCAGAAGGCACATTCCCGCCTTCCGCAACGTTTCCCGCATGCAGTCAAACCCGCAAATGTTGAACGCCATTTCCGACGAGTCCACGTCGTGGTAGCTGCCGTCTTCGAGGACCGCTTTCACGCCGACCACTTCGCATTCACACAACGGTCCCTTCACCAGGGCACGCTGGAAACCCTTGTCGACCGGGGCGATGTATTCCTTGGGAATACGTCCACCGGTCACGGCATTTTCGAATTCGTAGGCGACGGGGGCATCTTCCGGGAGGGGAACCAACTTGCCCACGACGTGAGCGTACTGACCCGAACCACCCGTCTGCTTCTTGTGCTTGTAATTGAATTCGATCTCTTTGGTGGGAGCTTCTCGGTACGCCACGCGCGGCGCGCCGACTTCGCATTCCACTTTGTACTCACGCTTGATGCGCTCGACGTAAATTTCCAGGTGCAACTGACCCATGCCGGCGATCAGCGTCTGGCCGGTCTCTTCGTCGGTGCTGACGCGGAATGTCGGATCTTCGCGGCGGAAGCGTTCCAGCGCCTTCGCCAACCGGTCGGCACCATCCCGCTTGAGGGGATTGATCTTCAACTTGATCACCGCTTCGGGGACGAAGATGCTTTCCAGTGTGACCGAGGATCCGTCGCCGCAGAAAGTATCACCCGACGCACAGTTCAACCCGACCGCCGCCACAATGTCTCCCGCTTCCGCCGAATCGAGATCTTCCTTCTGGTCGGCGTGCAGTCGCAAGAGGCGACCGACACGGGTCTTCTGATTCGTTCGGCTGTTGAGAACCGTATCCCCCTTGGAGAACTTCCCCTGGTAGATGCGGATGAAGGTCAACTGGCCAAACGTCTCTTCGACGATCTTGAACGCCATGAACACGAGCGGCAGCTTGGGATCGGGCTTCAGTTCGACCTTCACCGGCTCCGCACGGGTTCCCTCGGGAGCCCCTGCGGGAACAACGGCGGGCTGGGTCAAGTCGGTCGCGCGAACCTGACGGTCGAGCGGACTGGGCAAGTACGCCACAATCGCGTCGAGCAGCGTCTGAACACCCTTGTTTTTGTACGCGGTTCCCATCATGACGGGGGTCAGGTGCTGGGCGATGGTCGCCTGACGAATCAGCCGCACGATATGGTCGGCGGGAAGTTCCTTTTCTTCGAGCAGGGCGGCCATCAGCTCGTCACTGAAGAGTGACAGAGTTTCGAGCATCTCTGCCCGAGCCGCCTTCGCTTCGTCGACGTATTCCTCGGGAATCGCTTCGACGCGAATGTCCTCGCCCTTCTCTCCGTCGTAGAAGATCGCCTGCATGTTGATGAGGTCGATCACTCCCTGGAATCGCGACTCGGCACCCATCGGGATCTGCAACGGCAGCGGGGTGACCCCCAGCTTGTCTTTGACTTGCTTGATGACGTTCTTCGGATTTGCGCCGATGCGGTCCATCTTATTGATGAACGCGATCCGGGGAATTTGATACCGTTTCATCTGGCGGTCGACCGTCAGCGACTGGCTTTGAACACCACCGACGGCACACAGTACCAGAATCGCCCCGTCGAGAACGCGCAGTGAGCGTTCCACTTCGACGGTGAAGTCCACGTGTCCCGGGGTGTCGATGATGTTAATCGGGTGGTCGCCCCACGCAACCCGGGTACAGGCCGAGGTAATCGTGATCCCTCGTTCCTTTTCGAGATCCATGTGATCCATAACCGCGCCGTCGCCTCCCCCTTTCACCTCGTTCATGCGGTGAATTCGGCCGGAATAGAACAGGATCCGCTCGGTCAACGTGGTCTTGCCCGAGTCAATGTGGGCCGAGATCCCGATGTTCCGCAGTTTCGCCAGTTCGCTCATGGACGTGAAGCCGTAACAAAAAGAGTAGGTTCGTCTGACTCACCACCGGCTTCCACGCCGGCTTCGGTCAGTTCAACCGGAAATCACACACCAGTTCACTCAGGGCAATCGCCGGAAACTGGTCAACTCACATCGACCGGTCGCCATTCACCCAGAGACTTGCTCCGGGGAACACTCCGAGCCAGACCCCGCCATTGAACCGCATCGGCTTCTCCCCGGCCTGGAAAAATCCAGATCGAAAAAACCACCATCACGGCCTGCCCCTCCCGGTCCAGCTTCGGCCAGTTCGTGGCGGCCGGAATTGCTTGGGGGGCTCGACAAAACCCGCACTTCCTGTACGGCTCTGTAAAAAGACCGTCCCCGTGCCGGATTGTTCCGTAGCGAAGATTCTAGCCGGGACGGGCTGTTCGGGGAAGGGCAAACGGATCAAAAAAAATCTCTGCGTTTTCGTTGACACCGCCAACTCGACGCGCCTATAATCCGGTCGCAAGCAGCCGGATGCTGGACGCTTATGGTCCCTGCCCCACCATAAGATTGTTCTCCCGGCTGCTTGTTTTCTTTGTGCCCAGTTTTTTGTGGTCAGGATCGAATTAACGGCAACAGCAGTTGGATCATCACAACGATCACTCCCACGCCGACCACATCGAGCAGTAATCCGTAGCGGATCATTCGGGTCAACGGCACGTAGCCTGTCCCGTAGACAATCGCATTACACGGCGTCGAAACCGGCAACATGAACCCCAGGCTGGCCCCGAACGTCGCCCCCAGTGCCGGTGCCACGGGATCGACCCCCGCCGCCTGTGCCATCTTGATCACCAGCAATACCACAATGTTCGCGGACGCCGTATTCGAAGTCGCTTCCGACACCAGGGCGGCCACCAGCGTCCCCCCCAGCAACAATCCGAATTCTCCGCTCACGGGGAGCCAGGTCGCCATTCCCCGTCCCACCGCGTCGGCGAGTCCGGTCTTGTTCGACAATTCCCCGAGCGCGAATCCGCCGCCATAGAGCAGAACCACACCCCAGTCGATCTGCGCCGCTTCCTTCCAGCCGATCGCGTTTTCCCCGGGCTTCCCCGGCAACAAAAACAGCAGCACGGCTCCCAGAATCGCCGCCACACCCTCGGGCAGACTCTTTCGTACCGCTTCGTAGGTCGAACTTGTCTCGCCCCAAATCAGCGCGACGATTCCCGGGAAAACCCACAGCAGTACCGTCGTTCCGAACGCGATCACGGTGGAAATCTGGCCGCGAGTCCAAGGCCCCAACTCGGCCCGATTTCGCTGGAGCAGTTCGCGACTTCCGGGTAGCTCTTTCATCCCAGCCGGACAAAAGAAATTCAGGTACGCGAACAGGAACAGATACAGCACGATCACTACGGGAACGCCAATCAGCATCCAGTTTAAAAACGGAATCTCCACTCCCAGCGAATCGCGAATGAATCGCAGGCCGATCACGTTGGGTGGCGTACCGATCGGCGTCGCCAACCCGCCAATGGAAGCGGAAAACGAGGTCATCAACGCCAGTCCCGTGGCATATCGGCGGTCGATCTTTCCCTGAGTTTCCGGAGACTCAAACAGAAACCGGAGAATGGACACTCCAATCGCCAGCATCATCGCCGTGGTCGCTGTGTTGGAGATCCACGCCGAGATGAACGCCGTCACCGCGCCAAACGCGAACAGGATCCGCCCCGGCCGCGCCCCGACCCAGCTCCACGACATCACTCCAAACGCCAGTCGGCGATCGAGGCCATGTAGAAAAATCCCGCGTGCCAGGATGAATGACCCGATGAACAGAAACATCAACTGGTCGGCGAATGGCGAAAAGACCTCTTTCGGCTCCGCGACCCGCAGCAGAACGCACGCCGCCGCCCCCAAGAGCGCGGTCACTGGCATTGGCAGCGCCTCGGTCACCCACAACAATACGACGGTCGTCATGATCGCCGCGAGTCGGTGCGCTTCGGGCTTGAGCGCCGCCAGTGTCGAAGCCGCTCCCTCCGAAGCGGAAGGGGCCGAAGCCACTGGGGCCGAGGCAGACCACGGCATCCACAAAACCGCGAAAAACACCACGGGGGCCAGTACCAGTCCGATACGAACCCGCCAGGCTTCGAACTTCTGTTCCAGATTCGAAAGCGGAATGAACGGCTCAAAATTGGACATGCGTGGACTCTGCGACGGATCGCGGGAACATGGGCACAGGGGGTGTCTCGGGCCAGCGTAACCGGTGGAAAGCGACAGTCAAGCGGCCCACGATATGCGTCACAATTCGAACTTCATTACAATTCCGGCACGATGAAGACTTTTCAAGAACTCGCCGCTTCGCGACGCGCATGGATCGATCAGATCCTAAAACCCTGGTGCCAATCGGCCTCCCGCAAGGAGTTGCTGCAGGCGGAGCAGGAATGGACCGATGTCGCCGGCAAGGTGGACCCGAACAAGACACTCTGGTTCTGGGCGTGGAGCCGATTTCCCGAACTTGTGAGTCCGGAACTGACCGGCATCGACGAAACCGGCGAGATCACCGTTCGGCTGGATGATGGACGCTGCATGACCGGCTACCCCGATGCGCGGGAGAGCCTGCATGGAGAACTCGTGCTGGTGTGCCGCGATCCAGAGCGCCCGGGGCGTTCGGTCATGGAGGGGCCGTTTTCGCTGGACAATGTCGAGGGTGTCCTGTCGAACCCGCGGTGAGTGATCAGCGGGGCAGACGGGGGTTAACGGTCACCGAGGCGGATCCTTACCGTCGCGCCTCACGGCCACGATACAATTCATAACTCTCCAGCCAGCGGATGCACAGATTCGGCCACGAGGACGGGAGCTTGTCGTTCTGTCGGACGCCAAAATCGTGGTTGCCACTGGCGTAAATGTGCAGTTCTGCGGGGACGCCGGCCCGCTTGAGCGCGATGTACATGATCGCGCTGTGTTCGGAGATCGAACCGCCGACTTTTTCACTGTCGTCAGACGCGTGCGCCAGGAAAATCGGGGGCGTCTTGGCCGGGATACGAATTCCCGGAGCGATTTCGTCCTTGTCCTTCGCCTTCAAATAGCCGGAATAGCAGGCGACACCAAAATCGGGCCGACAGCTCGTATCGTCGTGGTGATCGACGGGTTCGTATTCGCGTTTTTCGAAGCGGGTGGCGGTCGCGATCACCAGGTGGCCACCCGCGGAAAAGCCCACCATGCCAATCTTGTTTGGATCAATACCCCATTCCTTCGCCCGGCTGCGGAGGACGCTGACCGCCCGTTGCGCGTCGATGAGTGGCCCCAATGGGGGTTCGCCTTTGATATCGCCCGGTCGGCGGGGACAACGGTACTTCAAAATGACGCCGGTCATGCCGCGCGAATTGAGCCACTCGGCGACCTCTTCCCCCTCCAGTTCCCAGAACAGGTCATGATAACCACCTCCCGGGCAAATCAGCATCGCGGTCCCGGTATTCTTCCCCTCGGGTGGCGAATAGATCGTCAGGGTCGGCTGGGTGACATTGGTGATCAGTTTCGTTGGCCCCCCCAGGATCGGGGATTGATAGATTCGGCTGTTTTCGGTCCCCGGGATGCCGACATCGCCGGGCACTTTTCCCGGCCACAGGTCGACGACCACAGGATCGGCGGCCAGCGACACCGCGGAAAGCGATGAGTGGATCAGAAGAATCCAAACCGTGGTGAGTCGATACATATGCGAGATCATTCGTTCCGGGGCGAAGTTTTCAGGGAGTCGAACGGGAACGGCATTTCATCGGGTCGAGGTGCGAATGTCCGACCCAAGTGGGAAGCGTCGTCCTGTGTGCCGCAGAGTATACCAACGTCGTTCTCGATGCCGATCGTGAAACGAACGACTCCATGGAGTCCGGGATCTCGATCCCGCCTTTCGTTCTGCCTCACACTATCTCGCAGCGGGCAGGGTGGACTTCCTGCCGAGACGTTCGGCCCAACGCAACTCAACGCCAGATCGTGCGTCTATCAAAAATTTCGGTCGAGAGTCGTTTTTGCCTGCTGGAAGTCGAGGGAGGATGAAGGGAAGGCGGGGACAAGGCCCCGCACTCCAAGTTCGTCTTGAGTCCGTCCCGTGTCACCTGTTACAACGCGTCCTCTAACTCTCGTCTTTTCAACGCTTTGCGTCGGACTCAGCACGGATGCTCCGCTCCTTCCGCCGGTGGATTTGCCCCGATTTGGCCGTTGATTTGGGTACAGCCAATACCCTGATTGCCGTCCAGGGGCGGGGTATCGTCCTTAACGAGCCGTCGGTTGTGGTGCTGGCGCGCGGGTCGCGTAAGGTGCTGGGGCGTGGTTCCGCGGTGGGCAAACTCGCGCGGCAGATGCTCGGTCGGACCCCCGATTCGATCACCGCCGTTCGGCCCTTGCAGGATGGCGTGATCACCGATTTCGAATTGTGCGAATCGATGCTCCGGTACTTTTTGCGAAAGGCTTCGCAGAGCCGGGGTGGTTTTCGGCCACGATTGGTGATCGCGGTCCCGGGAAGCATCACACCGGTCGAAAAACGGGCCGTGTTCAACAGTGCCGAGCGGGCGGGCGCGGGCGAGGTTTATCTGATCCCCGAGTCCTTCGCCGCCGCGATTGGAGCGGGGCTGCCAATCAGCGAGCCACTCGCCAGCATGGTGTGTGACATTGGTGGCGGGACGACCGACGCCGCCGTGTTCAGCCTGGGGGATGCGGTCGCTTCCCGTTCCATTCGCATCGCCGGCGACGAGATGGACGACGCGATTGTCGAATACCTCAAACAGAACTTCGCGCTCAAAATCGGTCTCCCCACGGCCGAGCAGCTCAAACTCGAAATCGGGAGCGTCGCACCGCTCGATCAGGAGTTGACCGCCGAGGTCCGGGGGCGGGACACGGCCAGCGGTGTCCCGCGCAAGGCGATCATCACCAGTGAAGAGATTCGCGAAGCACTGCGTGAGCCGCTCGGGGCGATTCTCAACTGCCTCAAACAGGTGATCGAGCAGTGCGATCCCGAACTGGTGGCCGACCTGGTCGACAACGGCGTCGTCCTGTCGGGTGGGGGGGCGTTGTTGCGGGGGCTCGATCAGTTTCTATCGGAACAGCTCAATGTTCCGGTGCGGGTCGATTCCCAGCCGTTGACCACTGTGGCGCGGGGAGCGTCGATCTGCCTGGACCACCTGGTGGAATGGCGTGACAGTCTCGAAGGAGTTCACGATGCGGCGTGACGTGGGGCGTGATCCCCAACCGGTCTCGACGCGTTTTCCCCTCGCACTCGCGGTCGGGTTGATATTTGGCGCTTGCGCGCTCAATCTGGCCCCGGTCGACCTGGTCGGCAAAATACGGTCGCTGGTCCGCGACACTCTGGCTCCCGCCCAGAACGTCGTGCGAATCTGTGTGGCGTCGATTGAGAATTCCTGGAGCGCTCGACGGCCGCCGTCAGCGGACGATTCCGACGAATCACCTGATGACTCCCGAACGGCACTGGCGACCCGCAACCGTCAACTCGAGTTGGAACTGGCGGACCTGCGGGAACGCGTGGCGATCGCCGAGGAGTACGGTCGCCGCCCCAAGGCGACTCCGTCGAAACCGTTGTTGATTCCTGAATTGATCGAGGCGAACTGGCTGGGGGAAGGGGTTTCGACTCTGGTTCGGGAAAAAGGGTTGCTCTCGGTCGGTTCCGCGGCTGGTCTGACGGAGTCGGCAATCGTTTTGCAAAGTGAACTGTCCCTGATCGATCAGGGGGAATCGGGCGAGATTCATTCGGGAGACGCGATCTACGCCGGACGTGTGGTGGTCGGGAAAATCGCCGACGTGGGACGACATACCAGCACGGTTCGACGTGTCACCGACGCCGACTTCAGTGGGCGGGCTCGTGTCGCGAGACGGACCGAACGCGGATTGGAAGTGATCGCGGAGGGGACACTGGTTGGCGATGGTGCCAGCGGTTGCCTCTTGAAGCACGTGACCGAACCGATCGCCGTGGGAGACGAAGTCTATACCAGCGGCACCGATGGCGTCTTGCGCTTGCCGATGTACTACGGTCGGGTGGTGCGGGCCGAACTGGAGCCGGCGGCCAGGGAGTGGACGGTGGCCGTGGCACCCGCCGCGGTGACCAGTCGCCGCGATCGGGTTCAGGTTTTGCGGCTGAATGTGAACCGGGAACGCGTGCTGGCGAATTGACGGAATTCCGGTCGGCGACTAATCGAGAATTCGGAAAAGACGTTGAAAAAGACAAATACTTTGTTGAGATCGTGGACGGGTTCTCAGCGAAGATCTGACCGCCCGGATCGTTGACGTCGCCCGACTGCTTTACCCCGTGTGGTGATGACGTTTGGGCGAGGGAGTGTGGGTTGAAACCCGCACTCCCTTTTCGTGTTGACGGTTCGCCGAAATCGCACAGCTTTACGCGGCTTTGCGTTTTTGCGGCTTGGGGTGGGCTTTCGGTTCGAACTTCATGATCGTGGCGTGCCCGCAGGTGGAGAGGATCTGATTGATATCGGCTTCGAGCCGTTCCATTTCGCGCTGCAGATTCGCGAGGTGGTGGTCCAGTTCTTCGCGGGTGGCATTCGCGGGAACGACGTATGGGCGGCCGATTCGGAAATAGCAGGTGGAGAACAGGTTCGGGATCACGAGTCCCGTCCAACTGCCGTTCCAGTAGCGCGACTTCGGGACCGCGCTGACGACCGGAATGATCGGTCGGCCCGACCGCGACGCCAGATAGACCACTCCCGATTTCAACTGATGGTGTGGCCCGCGCGGTCCGTCGGGAGTGATAAAAATGTTGCAGTTGTCGGGCACGTGGAGTAGTTCCCGCAACGCCTGGTCGCCGCCGCGTGCGGTCGAGCCGCGGACGGCACGAATGCCGCTCCGCTGCATGAATTCGGTGAGGTACGATCCATCCTGGTGTTTGCTGACAAGCGCCGCCGCCGGGGGCTGGGTGAGCGCGTGCCTTGCGAGAGGCGGAAGGATCTGGTCGTGCCACAACGCGTAGATGTACGGATGCTGCGTGGTGCCGGAAGGGTCGAGACCCGGTTCGTCGGCGACGAATTCGAATTTCATCGTGCGGGCCAAGGCCCGAAACACCACGGCGGCGGTCCAGCCAGCCACGACCGTCAGCAGTCGGCTGCGAATTCTCATAGTGCTTTCCCGATGGAACAGTGAGGGCGGGGATTCTAGCAATCCCCCGGAATTGGCAAACACCAGTTCTGACATGCGTTCTTTTCGATGGGTCGGTACACAACGGTTCGAGTCTTGGTTAGGATGCCGCATCATGACTACCTCAAACGAAGATCCTGCAGTTCGCAGTGCCCGCCGAGAGGCGTGGGTGGTGTTTGGCATCTGGCTGGCCGCCCTGACCTACACCATCGGGTACTGTTCCCAGTTTGGTTATGGCCGGTCCGCCGAGGATTTGAAATTCGTTCTCGGATTTCCGGACTGGGTTTTCTGGGGGGTGTTGACTCCGTGGGTGGTCTGCAGCGCGATCTCGCTGTGGTTCGGGGCGACCTTCATGTGTGATGAAGATCTGGGCGAAGAACTGCCCGAGCAGGAAGACGAACTCGGACTGGGGGGTTGACCCGATGAACCATTTGATCTCGCTCCCGCTGTTCGCTGTCAAGACGACTCAGCCTTCCGACTTTGGAACGCTGGCGGCGCTTGTGGTTTTCATTGTCGCCTCGATGTGGATCGGCTGGCTCGCCAATAAGGCGATGCAAAAAAGCAGCTTCATGAAGGGGTTTTTCCTGGGGAACCGGGGGCTGGGTGCTTGGGCGCTCGCCCTCACCGCCACCGTACAATCCGGCGGAACCTTCATGGGGTTTCCGTCGCTGGTGTATTCCCACGGCTGGGTCGTCGCGTTGTGGATCTGTGGCTATATGGTGGTGCCGATCACCGGGTTCGGCATTCTGGGGAAACGCATGGCCCATCTCTCCCGTCGAACTGGGGCGATCACCGTTCCCGACCTGTTTCGGTCGCGGTTCGACAGCCCCATGCTCGGCCTGCTCGCTTCGCTTCTGATCATGTTCTACATGTCGTTCATGATGGTGGCGCAGTTCAAAGCGGGGGCCGTCGTCATGAAGCATTCGTGGCCGGGGTCAGATTCCCGAGGGCTTTCGGAAGACCTTCCCGCCTTCAAGCTGACAACCAACGCGCGGGAATCGCTGAAGGATCGCGGAGTCCCCGCCGAGACCGTCGAGAAGCTGGTGGCACTCGACGACAAGGGATTTGATTCCGAAAAGGATCTGCGCGCGGAACTGTCGAAAGTTCTGTCCGAAGAGGGAGTCAAACAGCATGCGGTCGCGATCGTCGGGGCCGCCGAGCAACTCGATTGGCATTACCTGATTGGACTGGGGGTCTTCACACTGACGGTGGTCAGTTACACGTTGTTGGGAGGTTTCCTGGCGGCGGTCTGGACCGACCTGTTCCAGAGCGTGATGATGCTGGTCGGAGTGATGCTGCTTCTGGTTCTGGTGGTCAGCGCTACGGGTGGTCCTGAAGCGGCGACGACGGCGGCTGTGGCGAAACTCGGGCCGACCTACGCCTATGGTCCAGGTTATGATCCCACCGGAATGGGGCGGCAATTTCTCCCCGTGAGCCTCGCGTTTTCGTTCTTCTGGGTCTGGGTCTATTCGGGGGTTGGGTCGCCGGCCGGCATGGTCCGGATTATGGCGGGGAAGTCGACCGGAGTGATCCGCAGGTCGATTTACCTGCTGGCGGGCTACAACCTGATGATCTATCTGCCGCTGGTGGTGATTTGCATCTGCGGTCGGGCACTCATCGATCTGCCGGCCGGCAAGACCGATTCGATTATTCCCGAGCTATCGATCTTTACGACGAAGGATCTCCCGGGGGGTTCACTGATCGCCGGCCTGATTCTGGCGGCGCCGTTCGGTGCCGTCATGGCGACGGTCAGTTCGTATCTGGTGGTGATCGCTTCCGGCCTGGTGCGCGACGTCTACCAGCGCTTCATCAATCCCCACGCCCCGCAACAAACGCTGCGGCGGATGTCGTACATGGTGATGATCGGCGTGGGGGTGATCGCGATTCTGGCGAATATTCGCCCGGTGGCATACTTGCAGGTGATTGTGGTGTTCAGCGGAACGGGGGCCGCGGCGACATTCTGCATCCCGGCGATCATGCTGGCATTTTGGAGACGGGCGACAGTCGCCGGGATGATCGCCTCGATGCTGGGCGGAGCCGGGACGATGGTGATGCTGTACATTCTGGGCTCGCAAGGTTTTGGCGAACAGAACATCGGAGCCGCCTCTGCGTTCCGACCGTATTTTCTGCTGGGAGTCGATCCCCTGATTTGGGGGCTGGCCGTTTCGTTGATCGCGGGAGTTGTGATCAGCCTGAGTACCACGCCACCGCCGGCCGAGACCGTATCGCGATTGTTCGACGTTGAACCCAAGCTGACGGAAAAACCCGCATGACAACCGCACCCCTTCCGAACCCGTCCGCCGTTCCGGGTACTCCGTCCACGGGGATCTCGGCCTTTGGTCGCTGGATGGCCTTGGTCGCCGCCCTGTTGGGCTGGCTGTTTGACGGGGCCGAGATGGGGTTGTTTTCAATGGTCGGGCGGTCGGCCATTCAGGATCTGTTGCAGTTCGGCACGACCCCCACCCCGCAACAGGAAGGGACGATCGGGCTTTACTTTGGGATCGTGATCGCGATGTTTCTGGTCGGAGCGGCGACCGGCGGCGTACTGTTTGGCTGGCTGGGAGACCGCATCGGTCGGGTTCGCGCGATGTCGTTGTCGGTCTTGACCTACGCGATCTTCACCGGCTGTTGTGGCTTTGCCCAGACGCCCCTGCAATTGGCGATCCTGCGGTTCATCGCCTCGCTGGGAATGGGTGGCGAATGGGCGCTCGGTGTGGCGCTGGTGATGGAAGTCTGGCCCAATCGCTCCCGCGGACTGATGGCCGGTCTGATTGGTGCTGCGGCCAATGTCGGCTACATGCTCGTGGGGTTTGTCGGTTTGGGTCTGATGTCGATCCTGACCGGTGTCGGGCAGACACTGACAAATGCCGGACTGTCGCCGGAGACGGTCGCGTCTCTGGTCGCCTTTAAGGGTTGGCGGCTGTTGATGATTCTGGGAACCACCCCCGCACTGCTCACGTTCTTTTTTCGATTGTTTGTGCCCGAATCGGAGAAATGGCAGCACGAGCAAGATCGCGGTGCGACGTCGAACTGGCGTGCTGGTGATCTGCTGGGGGTTTTGATTGGTGCTGTCGGGCCGGCATTGATCATTCTGGTGTGGTCACAAGACTGGAGTGTGACTTCCCCCGGGTCGATGATCGGGCAAAACCTGAATGCAGTCCGGGTCGGGTCGATTGTGTTTGGCCTGCTCATCGCGACGGTGGGATACACCTACCCCGTAGTCCGTTACGTGCAGCGATCGACTCTGGCGGGAGGAAATGCCGCTGCTTGGCGACCGATTTTGAATCGCATGTTGCTGGCGGCGATGCTGGCCGGCATCGCCTTGCTGGGAACCTGGGCCTCGGCCCAATGGGCGTCGGCTTGGGCCGCCAAGCTCACGACCAGTCAGGTCGGCAGCACGGCCCGGGAATGGACGCAAATTTGGTCGGCGACCGGCGCGTGTGTGGGAACCATTCTCGCCGCCCTCGCGGGGGACCGGTTCGGTCGCCGTATCACCTACTTTTTCCTGTGCCTTTCGTCGCTGGCCGCGTCGTTGTGGTTCTACATCGGCAACTCGGCGTACGACAATATGTTCCTGTTTTCCGTGTTCCTGCTGGGGGCCACGACCGCGTCATTCTATGGCTGGCTTCCGCTCTACCTGCCGGAATTGTTTGGAACCGCGGTCCGAGCAACCGGCCAAGGTTTCGGATTCAACTTTGGTCGAATTCTCGCTGCGATCGGTGCCTTGCAGGCGGGCGTACTCACTGGGATGTTTCCGAATGGAGTCAACGTGGTGGGGGTCCATGTTGCCGGTGGCTACCCCGCCGCTTGCAGCACGATGAGCCTGGTGTATATCGTTGGTCTCTTGGTGATCTGGCTGGCACCGGAAACCCACGGGAAGCCACTTCCCGAGTAGCCGACAGTCTGGCGATTGAACGCGGCGAGTTGCTGACAAATGGACAGGGTGATGTGGTGTGGGGACGGCGGTTGGATGATGCGTTCACGGTTCGAACCGGAGCCCGGCTGCATTTTGGATTGCTGAGTTACGGCGACGGGGTCGGCCGGCAGTTTGGAGGATTGGGGGCGATGATCGATCGCCCCGGATTCGAACTGTTCGCCAAAGTCGCGGAACACGATCAGATCGACGCCCCGCCAGAGTGGATCTCGCGACTGACCGGATTACTGCAGAAGTGCCGCGACCACGGCAATGCGACCCAGCCGGGTGTTCCGTTGCGACTGGAACTCCGGCAGGCTCCTCCGGCGCATTCCGGCTTCGGTTCGGGAACGCAATTGGGACTGGCGGTCGCTTGTGTTGTGGCGAGAGTCGCGGGAGAGGAACAGGTTCCGGCGACCGAGCTGGCCCGACGCGCGGGCCGAGGCAAACGGTCGGCGATCGGCGTGCATGGTTTCGACCAGGGGGGGCTGCTGCTGGAAGCGGGCAAACGCACCACAGACACGATCAGCCCGCTCGTCGCGCGGGTCGCGATCCCGGAGGAATGGCGATTTGTTTTGATACGCCCCCAGGGAAAGCCGGGGATTTCGGGTACGCAAGAAGTGGCGGCGTTCAAAAACCTGCTGGCGATGCCCGAAGCGACGACCGACCGCCTTTGCAATCTGGCCGTTCGAGAGTTGATTCCCGCGGCAATCGAGTGCGACTGCGATCGATTCGCGGTCGCGCTCTGGGAATTCGGGACACTTGTGGGACGTTTCTTTTCACCTGTTCAAGGCGGGGTGTTCGCACATCCTCAGATGGAAGCACTCGCCGGGCGACTCCGGGAGGAGGGCTATTCGGGAGTCGCGCAGACTTCCTGGGGACCGACCGTTTCGGTGGTTTGTCGCGATGAGGAAGAAGCCGATCGACTGGTGGATTGGCTGCGAAAGGAACCGACAGCCGCTGACTGTGAATTCCTAGTGGCGCGTGGGCTGAATCATGGTGCGACTTCATAGCTGTTCATACTCTATTTCGACGATGGACAGCTTTGCCACCAGCGCGGCGCAGCCGCCGGTCGCATCCCGGCAGGGATGCAATAGAGTAGCCGGGGGTCGGAGCGCGGCGGAGACCCCCGGATAACTGTGAAAAATAGCGTGCATCCTGAAGGGATGCTAGAAACGTGGTTGGGTGGGAGACTCCCGCATGAGCGTTAGCGATTCGCAGCAGGCGATAGAATCGTTCTCGCGCAGGACTTACGGCGGGAGTTTGAGAATCGCGAGCGAAACAACCGAACACGATTCTGGAATCCCTCCAGGACGCTGTTCCTGACACGGAGTTTCCCGGGGGTCTGCGTTGCGCTCCGACCCCCGGCTACTGGCTGGCATCCCGTTTGGGAGGCAACGGCCGCTGCACCGCGATGAACTCAAAAGATACATGGATTCGACCTTGGACAGTAGTACCGCGGCACAGTCCCCCTTGCGTTCCCAATACTACGCCGCCGTGGGGAGTGCCTCGCGATCTGCCTTTATTTTTACGGGAGCGACCGGAGCATTGGCCACCACGATCGGCGTCCCTCCACTGTCACAGTTCGGATTCCACGAATGGTCGGTCCGCCAGGGGACCGCGTTTTGAGGCGGCCGATTATCGTATGGAAAGATTGACGGAGGATCGCGTGGATTCAAATCCACGCTACACTTCACTCGTCGCCTCTGCCGCAGTCGTTTCTCAGGAGCGCTCGTCGTCGCGTACCTCGACCGGGTCTCACGAGGAATTGGTCGTCAGTCGACGCTTCCGACCAGCACCTGCGGTGCGCTGAGGCGAGCCGCGGAGCGTCTCGCCTATAAACGAGTTTCCCAGGAGCCTCAGGTCCGTGACACCATCCATGAACGAGACATTAGTGAGTACCGGATTCGTGCGAATCGTCGGCGTATTCCTCCTGTTGGTTGGAACGGCGTTCGCCGACGAGAGGACGCCCAGCCAGGAATCGCCGACCGATTCGAGCGAATTCACGGTCACACCAGACCGTCGTCAGTTGTTTCTGGATGACCACGGGATCGCCAACGTGACGGGGCTGCAGCGGGTGTTCCACACACCGGAAAAGCGAGGCGCGGTGCTTCGGAGTCCCGATCCGAAAAAGGCGGTTCAAACCCGCACCGCCCCGGTGTGGGACGAAGCCCACCAGCGATATCTGTTGTGGGTCATTACGATCGATCAGATGCTGTGGGAAAGCCGGGATGGACTGAACTGGCAGCCGCTCCCGAATCCGAATCGCCGAATTGACATGGCGGTGATTGATCCGAAAGAAACCGATCCCGCGCGGCGATTCAAAGCGCCATTACTGAATGACGGCTTCGCGGTCTCTCCCGATGGGTTTCAATGGACCAAACTGGATCTTCCCGCGATCACCAGTTCGGACGAAGGGAATTTCAGTTACCATCCCGATGATGGACAGTTTATCCACACCGTGAAGCGGGGAGGCCCCAACGGACGGGCGGTGGCGCTCGCCACAAGCCGGGATTTTCGCACCTGGAATGACCTGGGGCTGGTGTTTCATGCCGACGACCGCGACCAGGAATTGGGGAAACGGAATATCGAATCCCGGATCGCAGATAAGTCATTGGAGCCGCTGCGCTACCACAGTCCCGATGTGTACAAAGTCGATGTCTACAACATGGGAGTCTTCTGGTACGAAGGAGTCTATCTGGGGACTCCCGCGATGTTTCACGCCACGGGCAAGGTTCCGAACTACCCGAACACCGATGGCTTTCATCTCATTCAACTGGCGATGAGTCGCGATTTGAAAACGTGGCAGCGGCTGGGAGATCGGCAGACCTTCATCGGGCCGTCGCATGTCGATTCGGGCGCGTATGACCTGACGCAACTGATCAGTCCGTCGGCTCCGGTCGTGCGAGAGGACGAATTGTGGTTCTACTACACGGGTCTCAAGTATCGGAGCAACTTCGATTACAAGGGAACCTACCCCACCGGAGAGACCGTGCCGGTCCCGGGTCGCGATCGAGACGCGGGGGGAATCTGCCTGGCCGTCCTGCGACGTGACGGCTTCGCGTCACTCGGGGCGGGGAGTGAGCCGGGCCGCGTGACCACGAGGCGTTTCGTTCTGCCGACGGGGCGTCTGTTCGTGAATGTGAACGCGCGCGAAGGCGAGTTGCGGGCCGAGTTGCTCGACGCCGCCGGTTCGAGTATCGCCACTTCGAAACCACTGGCGGGAGATCAACCACGCGGCGCGATCGAATGGGAAGAAGGCGCAACCGAGGCGCACGTCGGGAAGCCGGTGTCGCTACGGTTCACCGTGCGGAACGGGCGGATCTATTCCTACTGGTTCCACTGAGCGAGTATTTGCGCTCCACGCGAATTCGATTCCATGACAGTTCACGCCGATCAATCCGCCACCGCGTTTCATGAAGCCGGGCATGCCGTCGTGGCGTTGCTGCACGGCCGCCCCGTGGGCAAAGTCAGCATTCTTCCCAACCGCCAGAGGCTGGGGCATTGCGAAGTTCGCAAAGGATCGTTCGGTCCCAAGCAGGACACGCTGGAAACGGAAATGCTGATTCTGCTGGGAGGGCCAGCGGCTGAGGCACGGCACTCGGGGGAGTACTGCTGGCGAGCGGCAGCCCAGGACTTGCGGGATGTGCGAAAACTCGCGCTTCTGCGGGCCGGGAGCGATCGGAAAGCCGAGCGTCTGGAACGTCGGCTGCTTGACAAGATCGAAAACCTGCTCGATCGCGACGAGGTCTGGCGGGCGGTTGAAATGATCGCGAACGAATTGTTGCAGCGAACAGAAATCAGCGGCCGAGCCGCGCGTCATTTTTTTGATGAAGCGGGCGTTCGCTGATCGACGGAGCTACCTTCTGCCGTCGCCGTTACGGTGTGTAGTGGAAATCCACCCCCCACCCAGAACCCGGTCTCCTTCATACAACACCACCGCCTGCCCGGGAGCGACGCCAAATTGGGGTTCCTCAAACCGAACCTCGATCCGGTCTTCGCCCGCGCGTTCCACGAATGCCGGCGTCGCCTCGTGCGAATACCGGATCTGGGCGCGACACGCGAACGTCTCGGGCAATCCGGTCACCAGCCAGTTCAAGCGATCGGCCGTCAAACTTTCTCGCGCCAGATCTTCCTTCACACCGATGACAACCCGCTTCGTTTTGGCATCGACCTCCACGACATACCGTGGCCCTCCCCCAAACGCGACCCCCAGTCCGCGCCGTTGCCCGATGGTGAATTTTTCAAACCCATCGTGCCGACCAACCACTTTCCCCGACGTGTCGACCAGTTCCCCCGCCGTCTCCTGCTCGCCGCGATATC
Source organism: Planctomicrobium piriforme (assembly GCA_945860955.1). GTDB lineage: Bacteria > Planctomycetota > Planctomycetia > Planctomycetales > Planctomycetaceae > UBA10511. The sequence continues at coordinate 12,992 of CAMATH010000060.1, read as the reverse complement.
GGCGGATGAACCCCGCGTAATCCTGGTCCGGCACAAAGCAGATCTCCTGACTGTCGGGCTTGTTCGCCACCCGCAGCCCCGCCCGTTCCGCCAACGCCCGGATCTGCGGTTTCGTGTGTCCGCCTACGGGAAATAGAACATGGGGCAAAATCTCCCGCGAGATGCCAAACAGCACGTACGATTGATCCTTGTCGGGATCGAGTCCCCGCCACAATGCGGGAGTTTCACTCGCATCAACGGCCGAAACCTGGGCGTAGTGTCCGCTGGCGATTTTCTCGGCTCCAATCTGCTTCGCGAACTCCCACAACTTGCCGAACTTCAGCCAGTTGTTGCACATCACGCACGGATTCGGCGTCCGGCCGGCGAGATACTCGTCTGAAAAGTAGTCTTTGATGCGTCCGAAGGCATCTTGGAAATTGAGTGCGTGAAACGGAATGTCGAGCTGATCAGCCACGCGTCGGGCGTCGGCGGCGTCACTCGCGGAACAGCATCCCTGACGATGTGGCGCCGAGGCCACAATCGGCAGGTCGGTCGAACCCGTGGCACAGACCTGCTCTTCAGCGGCTCCCGATCGCATGAAGAGCCCAATCACCTCGTACCCCTGCTCGCGCAGCAAGACAGCGGCAGCGGAGCTGTCGACTCCACCGCTCATCGCGAGAACGACACGGGGCATGAATGAACTCGAAGAAGTTGGAGAACGCGGGAATCGAAACGGGGAGAACGACGCCGCGATATTTGGCGGTCGTCTCCAAACACTGGCTATCAGCCAGACAGCGTCGTGGCTGATGATATCGAAATCACGCCAGCACAGGTCGGACCACTTCACCGGAAACATCGGTCAGTCGGAAACGTCGACCCTGGTATTTGTAGGTCAACCGCTCATGATCGACACCCAACAGGTGCATCATTGTGGCATGCAGATCGTGAACACTCACCGGGTTTTCCGCGATGTTGTAGCCCCATTCGCAAGTGGCTCCGTGCGTTGTGCCCCCCTGGATACCGCCCCCCGCCAGCCACATCGAAAAACACCTCGGATGATGGTCGCGACCATAGTCGGTCGCCGTCAATTTCCCTTGCGAGTAGTTCGTACGGCCGAACTCGCCTCCCCAAACCACCAGCGTGTCGTCGAGCAAACCGCGTTGCTTCAGATCGCGTAACAAGCCGGCGGCGGGCTGATCGGTCTCTTTGCACTGCGTGCGAATCGCGTTCGGGAGATTGCCGTGCTGGTCCCAGCCCTGATGATAGAGCTGAATGAACTTGACGCCGCGCTCGGCCAGTCGGCGCGCCAGCAGGCAATTCGCGCCGAACGTACCGGGTTTGGCGACATCGGGGCCATACAGATCGAGAACATGCTGCGGCTCACCCGAAACATCGACCGCTTCCGGAACGCTCATCTGCATGCGATACGCCATCTCGTATTGCGCGATCCGCGCGTCGAGTTCGGGATCGTGCAGTTCATCGCGCGAAGTCTCATGGAGATCACGGAGCCGGTCGAGCATTTGACGTCGCGAACCGGCTGTGGTTCCGGGGGGATTGTCGAGATACAGCACCGGTTCCTTACCGGCCCGAAATTGCACCCCCTGATGGCGTGATGGCAGGAATCCGCTACCCCACAACCGGGAATACAACGGCTGATCCCCTTTGCCACGCGTGATCAGAACCACAAACGCCGGTAGGTTTTCGTTGTCGCTTCCTAGTCCATAATGAACCCAGGCACCAATGCTCGGCCGTCCCGAAAGCTGCGCGCCAGTCTGCAAAAACGTGATCGCCGGGTCGTGATTGATCGCTTCAGTGTGCATCGACCGAATCACCGCGAGATCGTCGACGACGGCCGCCGTGTGCGGGAGCAATTCGCTCAACCACGTTCCCCCCTGGCCGTGCTGGGCGAACTTGAAAATCGAACCCGCCATGGGCAAAGATGCCTGACTGACCGTCATCCCGGTGAGACGCTGTCCTTTCCGGACCGAATCGGGCAACTGTTGGCCGTTGAGTTCCACGAGCAGTGGCTTGTAGTCGAACGTATCGAGCTGCGACGGCCCTCCCGATTGAAACAGGTAGATGACCCGTTTCGCCCGGGCGGGATGATGCAGTTCCGAGAGGATCCCCTGATCGGGCGCCCCCAGAGCCGACTGACCCCGCAACAGGTCGGCGAGCGCCAGCGACCCCAGTCCGAGTCCAAACCGCTGCAGGAATTCGCGACGCGAACCGGGAGCGACGGCGGACTCGCCTGCGCAAACAGGATTGTAGACTGGGCGGGACATGGGGTTGGACTCCGAAGTTCGCTGAACGGCGTTGGTCGCCAATTCCATGTTAGCGTCCCCGTAAGAATGTGGGCAATCCGGCGGACAGATCTGTTTCCAACCTCCCGGTCGACGTTCCTTCAATGGGGTGGTAGGATCACGAAGAGAATTCCACGCCGCGTTCGCCACCGTGGAACTCCTCTCCACGCGCAATCATCACCCTCATTGACGAGTCTCGAGATGCGTCGTCTTCCGGTGTTCGCAGTAGTGGCTTTCTGTTCGATTCTGTTGGGAACGTCGAGTGCGACTCGCGCCGCCGACCCCGATCCGGAACAGATTTTGAGCGACAGCCTGCGCGTGATCAGTCAGGCGAAGTCTCTCTCGTACACGGCGACCTATCGAAGTCGGGTTCTCGACCAGTCGCAAATCCCCGATCAACCACCGGGTGCGATTTTCGCTCCCACGATCAACGTCGAACCGGTGGAATTGCCCATGAAGACAATTCAAACCCGGGCGAAAGTCGTGTGGCAACGACTTCCCGATGTGGCAGACGACGACGAGCCGCGTGTGCGATTCTCGATTGATGGTACGATTTCGAATGTCAAAGAGGCCGCGGACGAGAAAGCGAAAACTGCACCTGCGGACAAAGCCCCCGCTGGGGACAAACAGAAGAAGCCGGCAGTCAAGCCACCCGAAGCGGGAGCGAAAGCCGACCCAGAGGGCGAGGCCGACGGCGACCGCGACGAGGTTCTGCGAATCGCCTTCAACGGGAAGGTGCTGCGAAGCCTGAATACAAGGCAGCAGGCGGTTCTCGAATACGCTTCCGACGACGGGGAACTTCCTCTCGCCGGTATCACGCGCGTGTTGCCTTTAATCGATCTGACCTCGTTACCCGAAGAACTGTCGCGAATGAGCCGTCCCGCCGATACGGCCATCCACTACAAGGGGACCGAGACGATTGAAGGCACCAAGTGTCATGTGATCGAAGTCCGGATTCCATTGGAAATCGAAACGACTGGTGAACCCGTCGCCGAGGTGAAAGAACTGGCGTACACTCGTCGGCTGTTTGTGGCCCAGTCAGACTTGCTCCCCCGTCGTATTGAGAATCAGGGGGCACAATTTCCCGGCATGCCGACCGCTCCCGAAGTGGTGCGGATCGAACTTTCGCAGATGAAACTGAATCCCCCCGTGAAACCCTCGGACTTCGAATTGACGGTCCCGAAGGGGTTCGAATTGAAGGAAATCGAGACAGAATTCACCTCCGCGGTCATGTTGGGAGACGAATTGCCGGAAGCGACATTGACTGACGGTGACGGAAAGGAACGTACCCTGACTGAATTTCACGGCAAGCTGGTGCTTCTCGATTTCTGGGCAAGCTGGTGTCCGCCGTGCAAACTGTCGATGCCCGGGATTCAGGAGTTTCACGACGAATTCAAGGACAAGGGAGTGGTCGTGATCGGGGTGTCGATTGATATTGAAGAGGAAGTCGACGCCGCGAAGGCGTATTTGAAGGAGAAGGAATACAGCTACCTGACGTTGTTTGACGGATCGGACTTCTCGGAAGACTTGGGGATCCGCTCGATTCCCCATGTCTTGCTGCTCGACACCGAGGGGAAGCTGCTCTACCAGCACACGGGGGATAGCCCGAAGCTCGAAAAGCGACTGCGAAAGGCGATTGAAGAGAATCTGAAGAAGTAGAACCCCAGAAGCACTCGTAGTCGAGTTGCGCGACATGTGGTGTCAAGGAACCGCGTCACGGGAGGGCGAGGCTCCTGCCGAGCCGCCACTGTGCATTCGAGAGCAAAACGACGTTCTCTGGGAAGCGCTCGACCGACGTTCCCTCGGAAGTCGCCGCTGGATTTGCGACGGCCCCAACGCGTGTTTGGGGTGTCCACGACGTCGAATTCAATTCGACATTTTGGTGCGGTTGGGGGCCGAGCGCTGCCCATTGGGGCGGTTCGTGGCGGTTGTTCGCACAACGGCGGCTCACGGGGACGTTCGCCCTCCCATCGCGTCGGATTTTGTCCCTTCACGTGGTTTGGTTGGCGGATACACATTGGTCCCCGCGACGAGTGGAGTCGAGGAACCGTGCCACGGGAGGGCGAGGCTCCTGCCGAGCCCCCACTGTGCATTCGAGAGCAAATCGACGTACTCTGGGAAGCGCTCGACCGACGTTCCCTCGGAAGTCGCCGCTGGATTTGCGACGGCCCCAACGCGTGTTCGGGGTGTCCACGACGTCGGCTTCCATTCGATAATCTGGTTACGTTGGGTGCAGAGCGCTGCCCAGAGGGCGGTTCTTGGCGGTTGTACGCACACTGGCGGCACATGAAGACGTTCGCCCTCGTAGCGCGTCGGAGTTTGTCTCTTCACGTCGTTTGGTTGGCGGATACGAATAGGTCCCCGCGACGCGCGAAGATACCAGTTCCCCGGAAACCCTTCCGCTACGCTCTCCGCTGAGCCGCCGTGGTCGCCACTCCCACCAGCAGCGCCGCGCAAACGAAGAACGCGGTCCCCCAGACCGACCGCTGCAATTCGGCTGCGGTGCCAGTCAGGGTGTACGGTTCTTTGCGTGTCGCAGGAATGTCGGCGAAGCTCTGTTTGCGACCGTGCAGCCAATGCAAGGCCGCAAAAACAAAATTTGCCCCCGTGCGCCCGGAGGGAGCCGTGAGGTTCCGATTGCAGACAAACTCGGCGTCACCCACCACCACCAGGACTGGTTCTCGCAAATCTCCCTGATGTCGTTCGACAGCGCAGGCGACAGCCACCGGGCCGGGAAGATCGCTTTCAGGATTGAATGTCGCTTCGAGCGACGAAAAATCGGTCTCACTCCACGCCCGAGGTGCCGTGTGAGAGACCAGCAACGGAGTCGATTCTGTCGACAGTGCTTCAACACCGACTCGCGTTCGCACACTGCGGGCATCATGCAAAATCAGCGGCGTCAGCGGGAGCGATCGAACCAGCGCCTGGTCGGACTGGGCGGGCATCACGGGGGACGCAAGTTCGATTTCCCCGGTGAACCCGGCCGTCACCAGTCGATCGTGACCCACGGTGACCCCCTGTTCTGCCAGCAGGCCGGCCAGACTCTCCTCGGTGCTGTCCTCGTAAACTGAATGTGCCGACTCCATCAGAATCAGCCCCCGTCCCCCCTGGCCGAAATAGCGACGGAGCTTTTCAATTTCGACGGGCGGGGTTTCCCCCAGCGCTCCCGCGATGATCACCAGGTCGGCGTCGGCGGGCACTCGGGATACGATTCCCAGATCGAGCGATTCGACCCGGCAGCCGTTGCCACGCAGCCGAGTTGCCAAAACCCCCATCCCCTGCCGGCTCTCGACGGCGTCGTCCTCGATTGCCAATTCACCGTGACCCGTCAGGCAATAGACCTGCATCGATTCAACGCCACCAATCAGCCGACTGAGCGCCGCCGTCAGTGATTGTTCGCCAAAGAATTCCAGAACCGGTTGCCTGCCTCGTGTCACTCCAATCTCGGCCAAATCTCGAACATGCAATGTCTCGTGTCGACGACTCCCGTCGATTTCGCTGGTGATGACCACTCCGGGAACGGAAAGATCGGGGAACTCCTCCGCCACGCGTCGCGCCGCCAGATCAATTTCGGGATCGAGCGAGCGCCAGACGATTTGGGGCGACTCGCGCCGGCACCGCTCCACCAGATCCCGAAACGGCCCCAGCGCATGCGCGAACGCCTGTTCTCCCACGGTACGTGGTCGGGTTGGCGCAATCACCGTGATCTCGACCGTCTGTTCCAGCCGTCGCAACACCGCCACGGTTTGGGGTGAGAGCGATTGCGACCTCGCCGCGGTCAGGTCAATTCCCCGGGGAAGCAGCGCACCGACCAACTGCAGACATCCGAGAATCGCGAGCAGCCAGGCGAGTGAACCAAGACGCCTGTCCACACCGCGCTGGTACCAGACGGAGGCTCGGCGGGGCAGGGGGGAGGCAATCATCGGATCAATCGCTGTGCTCATCGTGTCACCCATCCGCCCGGCGGCAAAGCTGGCCCGCGGACCAGACCAGAACGACACTGGCCGACAGATGGCCGATCACACGCGACACCGGGATGATTCCGCGGCTGAACTCGGCCAAGTGACCCCAGACCGCCACCGTTTGAATCCAGTCATACCGGTCTGCGGGAACTCTCCATTGATCGAGTACTCTGGGAAGCAGGCTCGTCGCAAGCAGCAGGGCGAGAACAGTGGCCGTGGCGAAACCTGCGAAGAGTGGTCGTCGTGCGATTGCCGACGTCAATGTCCCCAAAGCGGCAATTGTGCCTGCGATCACTAGCAGGCCAATCACACCACCCCAAAACAGGCCGGCATCAAAGGAGATCCCGGGACCGTCAAACCAGGGGATCCAACCGGCCAACTCCCGGGATTTGCCATTCCAAACCCGGAGCGCACCGAGCAGCAGCGGCCACGGAACAAGGCAGACCGAGATCAGTGTCCACGCCGCGAGGAATTTTCCAACGACAATCTCCATCGCGGTCGCGGGGGAGGTCACGAGCAATTCCCAGGTTCCCCGACGGCGGTCATCGGCGATCGCGTTCATCGTCAGCAGCGGAGCCAACCACAAAAGGGTTCCCATCAGAAAGATGTTGGGGCCCAGGAATTGACTGACCGGATCTTCGTCGGCGCGCAGGGCCAATCCACCGCGAGAAACGAGAGTCGCCATCCAGCCGGCGGCAACGGCCGCTGGCACGGTGGCCGCCAGCAGAATCAGCCAACCCCCGGGGCGGCTAAAAAAGCTGCGCATTTCCCGAGACCAGATCGTCGTGACGGTCGTGAACATCAGGCGGCCTCCCGCAACGGATGGAGGATCAGTTTCAGCAGATGTTCTTCCAGAGTGCTTTCGCGCCCTCTCAACTCCCGCAATCCGTATCCTTGTGACTGACACGCACTGGCGATTGTCTCCCGGGGAGTTCCCGGTGTGATTCGCAAGATCCAGCGACTTGTCGACGCTGTCGCCGAGCTGGCCTCGACCGAAGCCACGCCGGCAATTGTCCGCAGAAACGTGCCAACCACGTCGGCAGGCACGGCAAGTTCGAGTTCGATCTCCTCTTGGGACTGCAGATCGGCAATCCAGACATCGGACACAAGCTGGCCGCGCAATAACACAAGCGCCCGTTCACACAGCAATTCCGCCTCGGCGAGCAAATGCGTCGACACCAAGACCGTGGTCTGTCCCGCCAATTCCGCGAGGAGATCCCGAGTCCGGCGGACCTGTACGGGATCGAGTCCGATTGTCGGTTCGTCGAGCAGCAGGACGGGGGGATTCCCCAGCAACGCGTCGGCCAGACCCACCCGACGTCGAAATCCTTGTGACAACTGAATGAGCAATCGATGACGTGATTCTTTTAGGTCACACAATGCCAGGCAGCGATCGACCTCAACCGAACGCCGACGACGGTCAATTCGTTTCAGCCGCGCACGAAAGTCCAAGTATTCCCCGACGCGCAAGACCGAGTCTGACGGTAGCTGTTCGGGAAGATAGCCCAGCCGCTCACGCACGTGGTCGGGATCGGTCGCGACATCGAACCCTCCGACACAGACCCGCCCGGCGGTCGGGCTGAGGAACGTCGACAGGATCCGGAGCAGCGTGGTCTTCCCCGCGCCGTTGGGACCAATCAGCCCGACGATTTGCCCCTGCGGGACATCGAACGAGACGTCGCGAAGCGCCCAGACCTGAGCGTAGCGGCGCTGCAACTGTTCGACGACCAACGACATTGCGATCCTTCGCGGGGTGACGTGACACGGCGGACGGGATTGTAGGGGTCGACGTGAAAACGACAAACGGCAGTTTTTTCGACAGCGATCAGTCCCGGAAAAACTTGAGCCGAAATCAAAATTCACTGATTTTGAGATTCCAATCGGTCTTGGCAGGATTTTCTCAAGTTGGTAGAAACCCGCTTCCACGGACGCCAAGCGATCCCAAATCCCCGGGATCCGCAGGCGTCTCACTCCTCGCTGTTCTCACTTCCTGCGTCTGCACTTCCCGCGTTTCACCCCCCCGTCATCACTTCGTAACGGCTTCCTCGAGAGATTCGCATCGGCCCTGTTCACGCGGGCCTTCCCGTCTTCACCATCGCCTGGCGACTGTGAAGCGAGTTGGCTGCCCGCCGCGCGACGGTTTCGTTCGACTTCTCTGCTGTTCAGGAGTCTCTTCATGCCAGCCGCCGTTCGTGCGCTCATTCTCGCCGCGCTAGGGTTTTGCCTCCTGCCCCAGACAGGTTGCAATTCGGTCCCGCGCTATCAGCTCAACCAGGCGCAGGCCCGCGCCCGTCAACTCTACGACCAAAACCGGTCACTGTTGGCCGAGCGGCAACAGCTCATGGCCCAGATGACCGACAGGGATCAGCAGTTGGCCGAGATGGCGGCGAACGGGGAGAACATGCGTGCGCGGCTGGAAAACCTGATGGGGGAACGGAACCGGTTCGCCAAGATGCGGTCGAGTCCATTGACCGACGAGGCCAGTCGCAATTTTGAAGATCTCGCCCGCCGGTTTCCTGGTTTTGAATTCGATCCCCAGACTGGCGTGAGCAAAATCCGGGAAGACTTGCTGTTCGCCTCGGGGAGTGATGAACTCAGCCCCAAGGCGAAACAACTGCTTAACGAATTCGCCAAGATTCTGAACGCGGGCGACTCGTCGCAACTCAACATTCTGGTCGTCGGGCACACCGATGACACCCGGGTCGCGAAGGCGAACACACGAGCGAAACATCCCGACAACTGGTATCTGTCGGCTCACCGGGCGATCACCGTCACACATGCTTTGACGGGGAGCGGTGTGAAGCCGAATCGAATGGGAGTCGCAGGCTACGGGCCGCATCAGCCACGGGTCGCGGCGAAGTCAGAAAACGCCCGCTCGCAAAACCGCCGGGTCGAAATTTTTGTGCTGGCTCCCGGAGCGTCGATGGCGGGCTGGGATCCGCAGTCGACCGTGCGGTAAACGCAATCCCAACATTCGAGACTCCGTTGTTGGCTGGAAACAGAACTTTACGCGGCTCCCTCAAATTTGTTTCTACGCGGACCGCGCCAAAGTTAACGCCCCCTCGGCGCTCCCTCCAACAAGCCTTGCAGCAAACCCCACTCGTATCCTTTCACCTTCGCCATCGTCGTGTAACGCATCTCGACATCCCAGGCGTATTCTCGAAATTTGACTCCCAGCGGGTTATTGAAACCCCGCTCCATGCTCAACATCGAATACACCCCGGGAGCCTGATGGCATTCAATACAGCTCCGCGTACAAGAAATCGCATCGACGCGGCGCGCATCGTCCGCATAGGGATCCGGCTCACGCCGTTCGAACGACTCAATGAGAGCATCGGGTCCAACGAGGCGGAGCCCAGGTCTTCCCGCGTACAGTTCCTGCCGATCGAGCGCGAATTCGAACACGTCTTGTTCCCCGAAATCCCCGTTGAGTTTATTGGCTCGGGGGTCGCAGGGAATTCGTCGATAGACCCGAATCTGAACCAGTTCCGTAATCGGCGTGGCACGCAGCTTGGACTCGCTATCCACCGCGAGCGCCCTGCGCACCATAGCCACCATAGTTCCTTGTGGAAACTGCGTGATCGGCCGCCAGCGCTTGGGGATGACACCAAACCGGGCGACTTCCTGCTCATTCGCCTCGGCTTCCCCCTGGGCACTGTATTCGGTGATGGTGTCGCGACTCAACCCGGCCAGATAGGCTTCGGTCGCCTCGCGCCCCTCGGGCAGTCGCAGAAAAATCACATGGGCCGCCCGCCCGCCGGCACCGTCGAAATGCCGACTCGCCATCGGCTCGGCTGTCGCTTCGTGAAACCGGACCCAGGGTCCATGGGCGTCAAACAGAGAGTCCGGGAGGAAGGGACGTTCCGGGTGACTTGGTTCGTAGTCCGGCAAAAACGTGCGTTCCTTCACCGCCTGCGCATAGTTGTCCTGCAAGGCGTCGATCTCACCGGGTTCGAGAGCGAGCCGGCCGATCGACCGGGCGAGTCGACCGCGTAGCGTTTTGGCCGCCGGCTCTCGCGACGACTTGAAAACCCAGTCGTCGGGATACCACGCCGCATAGTCGAATGCACCCCATAAATCGCGTTGCAGCATGAGGCGTTTGGCGGCGTGATCGATCAATCGGTCGGACGAACTGGCGAGAAACCGGTCCAGCAGGCGGATCGCGGTTTCGTGCGATTTTCCCTCCAGAAGCCAGGTTCCACCGCGATAGAGATGGGGATCGGTTGTGTGGAGATGTTGCCCGCCGTCCCGTGATGTTCGAACGAAAAACTCGCGGTGAAGCTCGTTCCAGGGGTGTTTTTCGTCCGCGGAATAGGGAGCCCGTTGCGACGCCGACAGGCTCGCTGGAGCCTTTGTCGGTGCTGGGGGTTCGCTGACAGGAGGGGTTGCGGAACTGGAATTGGAGCCGCTCAGCGCGATCGCCAGGATTGCGATGGCACAACGGACGATGACGTCGCCGAATTTCTGTGTGGTTTGCACGGTGGACTCCCGGATGGCCCCGTTGGGGTTCGATCTGGATTGAGTCTACCGAGTTCGATCCTTGATGCAGAATCCCATGTCACACGTTGTTGCAAACGTGTGACATGACGGAACTTTGTGTCGCGTTGAAGGGGGGGCCGAAGCCACTTCACGGGATAACCCCGTTGTATGACGCCGGTTCAGGGAGCCAACGCTCCCCGCTCGCCTGGGGACATTTCGAATTGCAGCTCTGAGAGCGAGCGATACAGGCCTTCGGACTGGCCCAGCAGTTCCTCATGGGTTCCCGCCTCCACGACGGTTCCCTCGCGAATGACGTAGATGCAATCCGCGCGGCGGATCGTCGACAGCCGATGCGCGATGATGATCGAGGTTCGTCCCTCCATCAGGGACTCGAGTGCCTGTTGCACCAGGCTTTCGCTTTCCGAATCGAGTGAACTGGTCGCTTCGTCCAGAATGAGAATCGCCGGGTCACGCAACACCGCCCGGGCGATCGCCACTCGCTGTCGCTGGCCTCCCGAGAGCTTCACCCCCCGTTCACCAACAACCGTCTGATACCCTTCGGGAAATCCGCTGATGAAATCGTGCGCGTTCGCCTGCCGCGCCGCGTCTTCGATCTCTGCCTGTGTCGCCCCCTGCCGGCCATACGCAATATTCTCGGCGATCGTTCCGCCAAACAACAGCACATCCTGAGGCACAATCGCCATCTGCTCGCGTAATGGACGCAATGGATAGTCGCGGGCGTCTTTGCCATCGATGATCACGCGGCCCGAATCGGGGTCGTAGAACCGCATCAGAAGTGAAACGATGGTCGATTTCCCCGAACCGCTGGGACCAACCAGCGCGACCCGTTGGCCGGCACTCGCCGTCAGTGTCAATCCATTGAGGACCGTGACCTCCTTTCGCGAGGGATACGCGAACTCCACCTCCTCAAATGACACGTCGCCATTGACGCGTGGAAGGGAGTGCGTGGTCTTCTCCGACTGCGCGGCGCGGAGCGATTCGAATTCGCACCCTGGTTCGGTCGGCTCCTTCAACAACTCACGAACCCGCTGCGTCGCGCCGAGCATTCGCTGAAGGTCGCCATACAAGCGGGCGAATTGGCCGGCCGCCCCCCCAACAAACATCGCGTACATCATGAACTGGGTCATGTTGCCAACGGTGAGTTCCCCGGTCTGAATCAATCGGCAGCCATACCACAGGACGATGATCATCGATCCCATCCCGGCGAACGTCATGAAACCACCAAACATCGCCATGTGGCGGGCACTGCGCATCGCCGCTTCAATCAGCACCCTCATCCCCCCCGCGTAGCGCTCGCCTTCAAATTCCTCGCGGGCGAACGCCTTGACCGTGGCGATCCCTTGCAGCGATTCCTCGACGACGACTGCGGTGTCGGCGAGGCGGTCTTGCGAATCGCGCGAGAGTTTTCGCGCCTTGCGACCAAACATCATCGCCGAGAAGACCAGCAACGGAATCATCAGCAACACAATGATCGTCAGCTTGCCCGAGGTGAGGGAGATGAGGGCGATACCCCCCAGCAGCGTGACCAATTGCCCCAGGAACTGCGGAATGGAACCGGTGAGTGTTCCTTGGATCTGCGACAGGTCGGCGGCGATGCGACTGGTGAGTTCGCCGACACGGCGCTGCGCGAAGAACGACATCGGAAGATGAATAATCCGGTTGAACGTGTCGCGTCGGAGGTCGGCCATCGTCCGTTCCCCCACTTCCGTTCCCCAGAGCGACTGCAGGTAATTGCACGTGGCGCGGATCGCGACAACGACGAACAGCGACAGGGCGATTGTATTGAGTCCACCAAAGTCCGCCGCCGCCGACTCTCCCGCCGCCAGACTGCGCTGCGCGCCATCGATCAGCCGCCCGCCAAAATACGGAATCGTGAGCGCCATCGCGCTGGAAATCAGCAGACAGGTCCAGGCGGCGAAAAAACGTCCTCGATACGGTCGCAGGTAGGCGAACAGATGCCACAGTTCGCCGAGCGTTTCGCGATTGACGGGAGCCTTGGGAACGTCGGTCTTGGGAGAATGCGGGTGATGCTTGGACATGAATCCATCAAACAGGCGATGTCGGTCGGGTCGGAAGTCTCAGTGGAGGATCGAAACATTCTAGTCGATCGATCGAGTCGACGACGACCGGTGATTACTCACAGGTCCGAATTCACGGTTGGTTGTGGATAAATTCGGACCCTCAGTATCATTCGCCCACTGACGCCTCCACGCCCCCATCAACCCGCATCAATGAAATCCGCGCAGCGCCC
>CAMATH010000059.1 GCA_945860955.1 Planctomicrobium piriforme | reverse complement strand
CAAAGCCCGAAACTCGGGCGGCAAGGCGGCGATCTGTTCGGGAGTGATCGGAGGTTGCGACAGCGACATGGCGGTGATGTCGCTGATTTTTCCGTTTGCGCGAAGGCCAAATTGTCCCTCGGATCATTCCGACCCGTGAACGGTTACGCATGGACAGCCCGAACGTGAACTCCGGGCCGATGTTGTTTTTGCCCCCCGCGCCGAACCCGGCGGTCAGCTTGCTGGTTTGTTCTTGCAGGTCGTCATACGCGTTGCCGAGGCAGCCGACCGACGTGATCCACAACCTGTCGCACACTTTCGGCTTGCCGTCCTTGTCCCGCATCTCCTTTAACAGCGGAATGGTCTTGGGATCGTCGGCCAAGCTGTCGAACGTGGAGACACTCGCGTGCCCCTGCATGTTCGACTGCCCCGCGAGGATGAACACCTTGAGCGGCTTCGCCGGTAGGGCGGCCTTGTCAGCCTGCGCGTGCGATGTCGATGCACCGCAGGGAAACACCACGGATGCCAGTAGAAGCACCAAAGTACGTGTGGTCACCGTTTGATCCTCTTCACGGGTTGTTGTTGGTCGGCGAACACAGTTTCCATCCGTCTTGCTGCTTGTGCCGAACGACTCGCATCACAGGGGGGCGGATGTCGATGATGATTGAAAAATTCGCTTTTCCCTGCCGCTCCCGTGCCGGCGATGATTCGTCCCGACAGATCCAAGTATCCAGTCAGCCAAACGGTTGGCTGGCCTTGATGGGTCACTTGGGCCGCATCAACGTCTTGCCAAGAAAATTACCCAGGAAGGCTCCGCCCAACGCCAGCACAGGGATCAGGAACAAATAGTTGTCGCTGGGCGGTAACGGATAGTTATCTTTAGGCAGAAATAACAGAATGATACCACTAAAGCCGCCCAGACAGAAGCCGACGACGCCTCCGATGACGCCGCCTAGGAATTGGAAGGGGTTGAAGGTATTCTCCAGCGACAGTCCGCTAAGGGGGGCCTCGCTCGCGGCGTTTGCAAGTACATCGAGCAAATCGTTGGCGACGGCCAGCAAGCTTTCGCGTTCCCTTCCCTGCAGGATGATATCACTGAACGCACCCGTGATGACCCGGGTTTCGGGAGCGCGGATCGACAGGTATCCGTCCTTCACCTCGATGAATCCGGTGACAGCAGTGGAGAGGAATCGCAGGACACCGGGTTTGCAGATCGAGGCCATGTCTGCAAGGCTGGGGACGAGATGGTCGGCGGACTTGATCGAGGCCTCCATGGCCTCAAAAGCGCCGCCGCCGAAGAGGCTGTAGTTCTTGTTAAACGCATCGACCAATTGCCTCTCATCCTGTGTTGCGGTTGGAGCCAGTTTCAGATCCAGGCCTTTGACGCCCAGGAAATTCATTCCCCCCGTTTCGCGGCGAGGAAGCAGGTCGAAATTCGGGAGGTCGAGTCCATCGGTGGGAATCAGAACGACCGTCTTCCAGACAGATCCGTACTCACCGTCAACATGCACCCTACACTCAACATCGAGTATTTCGAACGGCCTGTTTCGATATTCTCCGAGAACGTGATCCCGGAAACCTTCCGCCTTCCTGGAGATATGAAGGCTGCGGGCACCTTCGAAGATTACACCATCGGATTCGGCCTTGAACTCGTAACCGTTTTCCTGGGCCCATGTGAGATTCGTGTGTTGAGGATTGGTCATGGCTGGTTGTTGGACTCCGTCATCTTGGGGAATGGCTGTGTCGTCTTTATTTCAAGTTTCTTGGCGAACTTCCGTTTCTGAGACAAGATAAGCCAAACAATGACTCCGTTCTCGATCGGCTTCGCATTGACCGCGGGGGCCGAGTTCCGCCACAAAAACGTCCGTGCTCGCAACCTATACAGGCAGTCACATCATGGGTTGTGATTGAGACCGCGGAGTGCCGCGTTGGCTTCTGAACGCAAACGGTGTCGAAACGGATCACTTCGCGGTTTTGCGATTGTTCGGACGCTGACCGTGGACATCGAACTGCGGTTGATGTAAGCCCGTCCGTCGCGGCGACCGAGGTAGGTGACGCTGTGCATGGACTGGGTCTTCCCGACCTCAGCATACTGCTTCTTGAACTCGGAGGGCGTGACGCGCTCTTGACCAGAGCAGCCGCAGAAAAGCAGAGCGAGGAGAAGTGGTGCGAGTCGTTTCATGGCGTGTGAAGCGGACTAACGATGAAGCTCACCTGACCGGCCCGCCTGGGTGAGCTATGAATTTCTAGAAAGCAATACTGCGGGCCGGGTCAGGTGCAGCGCCTGCTTCGGCGTGGCCGAGGAATCTGGCGAATGGTCCATATGATCTTACACTTGCCACCCCGTCTCAGCCAAGATGACACATCACTTGGACTTCGCCTGGCGAACGCAGTACAGGTGATCGACCCCGCGGAGAAAGAGGTCGCCGCCCGCGACTGCCGGGGATGACCAGAAGTTGTCATCGAGCTTACCGGTGCCGACCACCTCGAACTTCGGCCCGGCTTTGATAATCGCAGTCGACCCGTCCTCGTTCAGAACGAGCACCTGGTCCCCGGTTCCGACCGGGCAGGCAATCAGCCGATTCAGATTCGGCAGGCGCTCCTTGTACTGCTCCTTCCCGGTCTGCGCGTTATAGCAGGTAAGTACGCCCTTGCCGGGGACATACAGATAACCATTGTGCGCGAGCGGGGAGGACCAGCCTGCGCCCCCGGCTGTCACGTCCCAGGCAACGAACTCACTTGGCTTCTCGCCCTGCCTCGTGGTGATGTCCCCACTCGCCCCAGCCTTGATGCCGAGCAGCGGGCCGGTCGAACTCTGACCGCCGTTGGAGATGTAGAGGATGTCGCCGTCGACGGTCGGGGACGAGGAGAATGGCTGGAACCCGGACAACCGCCAGAGTTCGTCCCCTGTGTCGAGGTCGAGTCCCGATACCCACCCGGGACCACAGACTGCCAACTCGGATCGCTTGCTGTTCGCCCATGCCAGCGGCGAACTCCAGGAGGTCGCCACGCCGGTGTCCCCCCACTTGAACCGCCACGACTCCTTCCCGGTCTTGCCGTCGAGAGCGACGACGAACGCCGATTCCTGGCTGAAGCTGGTGACGAAAACCTTGCCCCCGCCGAGAGTTGGTGACGACCCACTTCCCCAATTGACCACGGTCGGGTATGCGCCGAGTTCTGCCTTCCACACCTCGTTGCCGGCGTGGTCGAACGCCGCGACTGTCCCCGTCGCTCCAAAGTAGGCGAACACCCGTTCGTCGTCGGCGCAGGGCGTCTCGGTGGCGTAGCTGTTGCACGCGTGGACCGGGTACTTCGGCTTGCCCTTCGTTGCCGACTTCGCCCAGAGAGTCTTGCCGGTCGTTCGGTCCAGGGCGACCACCTGCCAGTCGATCTCCACGTCCGGTAGCTTCTCCCGCCCGGTTTCGATGACCCCCTGGCCGAAGCTCTTTGGCTTGCTGAGATTGTCAGCGACGGCGGCGGTGACGAACAGCTTGTCCCCGACCACCACCGGCTGCGACAAACCGGTGCCTGGCAGTTTCACCTTCCAGGCGAGGTTCTTGTCCGCCGACCACTCGGTCGGCAGAGCCGCCCCCTTCGTCGATCCGGACCCGCTCGGGCCGCGGAACTGCGGCCAATCGTCGGCGGTCGCGGGACTGGAAAGACAGAGGCAAAGGCCCACGGCCGAGGCGAGGAACAATCGAATCATGAGGCCTCCAGTGATCCGGAAGGTGTCAGTTTTCAGGTCGATTAAGAAGTGACTGCCACGAGCCCGACGTCAGGGGACGTCAGACCACTCGACCGGCCCGAAGCGGAACGGGACGAGCCAATGCGGTCTGCACGCGACTGTGGGCGCGTTAAGTTGTAGGCGATCAGGCCAGACAGACAAGCAGCATCATCGCGTCGCGGGTCGTGCAGAGCCGGGTGACACCCAACAGGCAAAAATGGAAAGTCTCCATCCGAATGGTGTCACTTCGTGCCGGACAGCAAATGACGAAGCATTCTTTGGAATCTTTCGGAGGTTGTGCGTCGTGGCCCTGGGGAAGCCGGCAGGCCTCCACGAAAAGGGGCCACGTGCCGAACTGTTGACGGCCTGGCCGATTCGGCGCTCCGGCAACTGGTCGCAACACGTCAACACTCCGCAGACGGAAGCCGAAGCGGCGGCGATCCGCACGGCGATCCAGCGCGGGCACCCCTACGGCGACGGCCATTGGACGCAGCAGACGGCGGCGGAACTGCGCCTGGAATCGACGCTGATTCCCCGTGGAAGACCGCGGAAGGCCGGCACCGGGGATCGATAAAGGTTCCTGACCTGTTGTCTGTTCCAAGATTCACTCGTAACCGCAGCTCCGATTGAACCGATTTTTCGGCCACGAGGACGACTTCTTACCCGCGAATGACAATTCCAGTCCGACCGAGTTCAAGGAACGACTGCGATTCGAATTCGCGGACGATCGCCGGAATGGCCGGCACTAACAACGCCTCGAGCTCCCGATTGCTGATGTTTCCGGTGACACCCACCAGCCAGCATGAGTGATCCTTGGGCAATCGCCGGCCCCTCCCTGAGCGTAATCGGTTACGGACAATTCGCTGGTCACCAATCGGCCCGAACGCATACCCCGGTATAGATTCCGTAGAATGCGACGCGACTGTCTACACAATAATTGGCTACACCATGCCGCCGGCGATTTCCAATATCTGGCGGGTGGGTGTCACCGGGCTGCGAGCGGTGGATCGCGCGAGGACGAATTGCAGAGTGTACGATCCCGACTTGGCATGGCAGGCGCGGACGGCCAGCGATAGACTCACCACTGCTGTGTCCCGGCCTTCTTGCCTCACTCAATACCGCATCCCCCCCTTCTGAATCTCCCGTGGCCACCGCCGAACAAGTCAAAGCACTGATCCGCAGCCACTCGTCGCACGACGACGAGCAGTTTCGGTCCGTCGCATTGCAGATCGCCGCCCACAGCGCCCGCCAAGGCAACACCCGGCTCGCCGAAGAATTGCGGGCGCATGTCGAACAGAGCCGACGGCCGCAGGCCCCGGCAGGCAGCCCCCGCGCGGTTCCGATCGCCCGCCCAACCGGCGAACTCGCCGGCTTGGTTTCTGCGTCGTATCCGCAAACCCGGCTGGTCGACATGGTGCTTTCCCCGGCGGCTCGCGCGCAACTCCAGTCGGTCGTCCATCAACAGCACCAGCGCGACCGGTTGCGGTTCCACGGTCTTGCGCCCAAGCGCCGGCTGCTATTGATTGGTCCCCCGGGTGTCGGCAAAACAATGACCGCCGCGGCATTGGCTGGCGAGTGCCAATTACCGCTGATGTTTGTTCAGCTCCATGCGCTGATCACGAAGTTCATGGGCGAGACGGCGGCCAAGCTGCACCTGGTATTTGATGCGATGGCTGAAACGAGGGGGGTGTACCTGTTCGACGAGTTCGATGCGATCGGGGCCGCCCGAAACTCAACGAACGACGTGGGAGAGATTCGCCGGGTGGTCAATTCGTTCCTGCAGTTCCTGGAGCGAGACGACAGCGACAGCCTGATCATCGCGGCCACGAACTTCGTCGGCATGCTCGACGAGGCGTTGTTCCGCCGATTCGACGATGTGATTCGCTACGAAATCCCCGACGGAGCGGCGGTGCGGGCACTGATTGAAAACCGCCTCGCACCATTCCAATTGGTCGGCGTTCGCTGGAAGTCGGTCACATCGGCGGCCGAAGGCTTGAGCCATGCCGAAGTCATCCGCGCGTGTGAAGAAAGCGCTCGCTCGGCTGTCTTGAGCGACACGTCAGAAATCACAGGAGTCGCGTTGGCCGACACGCTGCGGGCAAGGGCACGAATGCGGCATTCCAATTCCAATCCGGTTGAATGAGGGAGCCGTGTCCGACCTACCGCATTTGCAGCTCGAGATGAACCTGGTGACACCCACCAGCCAGCATGAGTATTCCTTGGCCAATCGTCGGAACCTCCCTGAGTGTAATTGTTTACCGGACAACTCGCTGGTCACCGATCGGCCCCGACGCATAACCCGGTACTGATTCCGTAGAATGCGACGCAACTGCCTACACAATAATTGGTTACACCATGCCGCCGGCGATTTCCAATATCTGGCGGGTAAGTGTCACCGGGCTCCTTTCATGTAATCCTCTGAATCACTCGGAACTGGCCCGTCCTCGTTCGCCAGGCCTCGACCCACGGCTCGGAATTGCGAATCGTAAATACCATCAACTGCTCATCAAGAAAACCGTGCCAGTCATCGTCCGCCATGGGAAAGTGCCAGCCTCCGAGCACTGCGTGAATGTCGGACTCGAAGTAGATGGGAAACTCTCGCTGCCACACGCGCTCATACTCCAGCACAATGGCTGCGTCCTTGAAATTGTCGTTGTAGCGGTCGGTGCGCTCCCAACCGTGTGAGCGTATCCACTTTCCAACAGTCTCTGAGCCCCGTGCAAACACGGCATCAATCGGTGGCAACACGGAAGCGGTGTGTGCGAACAACTCCGTGCCCCCGCGCTTTGGCCAAGAACGCGAAACCTCAACTCGCCCGCCCTGACACTTCACCTCGTCGGTGAAAACGCTGATGTAACCGGAAACGGACGACGGCAAACCCGGAATATGGCGAGCGTCCACGGTGAGCCAACAATGATGGCCAGTGGACTCAATCTCTCTGTCGTCCCGCTCGTGCCAAATGGCCGCAACCGGTCCTGCGCCCTGTGGACGAAGAAACACGCAGGGCCGTTGAAGTTTCCGTCCTTCTTTGATGAGTTGCTCGGGTGTCATGTGCGGAATGCTATCTCAACGAGTGATCTCAGACTGCCAAACGAGTTGCGACGGATCGCTGGTTGGAATCCCATGTTACATCGCACCCGGCTCCCATGCTGAGCTGCAGTCTTCCCAATCGCGACCAAGCCCGATTTCTTGACCAGGTCGCGCGGGCCTGCCGCGTAAAACGTCTGCCGTATCGGACGGAGTATTACAGTGTCGCCCGGGGGCAAGCGGCTCATCCTGTTTTACAACAAGCGGCACTCGAGGGAAATGGGGCCGACCGAAGTTCGGGCATGCCTGACGCATTGGGGTGTGGATCGCCGAGACTCGGTATGTGAAACACGTCACCCTGTGTGCAAACTCGTTTTCGTCGAGGTCTGATGAAAACAGCATCACGTCGCAGCCCGACAAGTCATTCTATGAGACCAGCCCCTTTTGTGCCGGCTCGAAAGGAATCACGCGGGGGCGGCCATGGATTCACGACCCCGGTTGACGCGATTCCCGCCGCTCGCGTGCATCCCCTGGTCCGACCTCGGTCGTTGGCCTGTTCTCCAGTGAACTCAGGTAACTGAACAGCGACGCCGTACCTGCCAGTGCGACCGCCACATATTGTGTGAGCGGCACGAAGAACGCAGCCATGCGCTGAAGTTTCCGGTAATTCGCGTCGGTGTGGTATCGATAACTGTCCTCGCCAAGGATGTAGAGCCCCCAGCCAGCAAGTCCCAAAGCAATTGCGAGTATGGCCCACGAGGCAGCCAGTTTTCCGCGTTGCAACCACGCAACCAACGCGAGACAAAGATAGGGGCCAACGATGAACAGGACGATGGGGGCGTCCATCAGCGACATGCTGGTCGTGGCATTACAGACCAAGGCGGCCTCCACCACAGCCGAGAGCAGGCAAGCTGCGATCGTCAATCGCGTCACAAAGACTGGTGTCACAGTGTCTCTCCTCCGGTCGCTCGCTTCGACGTTCAGCGGCCCGCACAACGGGTCCGTTGCAACCGCGGATTAAGGCCGCGAGGTCGGACTGTCCCCTTGGACCGACCTGTCGTTCAGTTTCGCACAGGGTTCACAATCCCCATTATAAACCCGGTGACATCCACCAGCCAGCATGAGTAATCCTTGGCCAATCGCCGGAACCTCCCTGAGCGTCATCGGTTACCGGACAATTCGCTGGTCACCGATCGGCCCCGACGCATGACCCGGTATCGATTCCGTAGAATGCGACGCGACTGCCTACTCAATAATTGGTTACGCCATGCCGCCGGCGATTTCGAATCTCTGGCTGGTGGGTGTCACCGGGCTGCGAATCGGCATCCAAGGAAAAATGGGGCCGAAGAAAGTTCGGGCTTTCCTGACGCATCCGGGTGTGGATCGCCGAGACTCGCGACTCGACAAAGTCACGCAATCAGCCGCGAGACGTTTTTTCCGGCTGTCGGCGGCGGAAGTGGACGCCCTTCGCTTCGCAGCAGACGGACCCAGTCTTCGACAATCTGGCACAGCTCACGATAGACCTCGGATTCGTCCGGACCGTGACAGCAAGGACCAATCAATCCGGGACACTGGCCGACAAACGCACCATCTTCATCGGACCATTCGACAATTTTCACGTATCGCGCGGTGTCAGTCATGACTCAGGTTCCTCGGTGTCGCTCGCTTCGACTTCCGCAATCGCATCGCGCACTTCACGTTCTTGATGCGGTGTTGCATCATCCTCAGGCTTCTCGAAGATCGTTAGGCCCGCCACCGCCCGGTTGAGTACGTCCCATTTTCCGGCGCAATGTCTTGTTAGGCCGCTCGGAGTTCAAAGTCGGTATCAACGTCTTCTACAGCGGCGAAGTTCGGCACCGTGAGGCAAGCAGTCCTGTCGCGGTGCTGAGGTCCAGGTCGGCCACGAGCAGTCCCGCTTGCCCATAGGGTTGATAGCACTGCAGCGTACCGTCCGGACGCACGACGG
Source organism: Planctomicrobium piriforme (assembly GCA_945860955.1). Classification (GTDB taxonomy): domain Bacteria; phylum Planctomycetota; class Planctomycetia; order Planctomycetales; family Planctomycetaceae; genus UBA10511. Next base: position 39,547 of record CAMATH010000059.1, on the reverse strand, counting down.
CCGATGTGATCCCGACACCCTCGCTCGCGCAGTTCACCGAGGCGATGTAACACGTGTTCTCCGCCGCGCGACACAAGAGCGCCTTCTCATGGAATGTGTTGGCGGGATCGGCGAATGTTACGGGACGATAGCCTCCGGGCTCGGCGACATGCGCATGTGGGTGAAATACGACCTGCGCGCCTCTTCGTACAGCCCACCGCACCGTTTCCGGATATCTCCACCCTTCGTGGCAAATCACCACACCGAAGGAGAGTGGCCCGGCGGTGAATACTCGACGTTCCATGCCGAATGCGGGATAGATTGCGTCTTCCGAAGGATCGAGCTGCACTTTGTCTTGCCAGCCCGCGATCGTGCCGTCCGGGTTGATGACACACGCAGTGATCTGCAAGCCGCGGTTCGTCATGCGCTCCGTGCCCAAGATGACCGTGATGTTGGCACCCTTGGCCGCATTTGCCACTTCGGACCAGGCTCGCTCTAGAAACGCGGGATCTGGCGGTTGTGCGGTCGAGCCGGGCCATCGATATCCGGGAACGAAACACTCGGGAAAACAGACCACGAGCGCCCCTTCTTGTCCCGCCGCGGCGACCGTTGAAGTTGCCAACAGCACGGACTCCCGCGGAGTCGCAGGAACACGGACGTTCGCGAGAGCGATGCGAACCGTACTCATTTCGGTAACCCTCGTTTGTTTCGCGCCGTGGCAGTGTGGGTGCATTTCATCAGTGACGCTCATCACGCCGAACGGCCCCGTTCACGCGGCCGACGTGAACGATGTGGATTTCAGAAGCCGCGCGGCCTGTGGCATCGGCGCAACGGATGGTTGGGCACTGCGGTTCGCCTGGTAACATCAGGACGGTTGGTCCGTTGGGGGCGAAACCTCAAGATCTTCGAGCCTCACCCCTTTTCCCGCCCGCAAACTGCGACGCGCCTGCTCGATCCGCTCTAGAAAACGCGGGTCGTTTTCCAGTTGGTATTCCAGCCAATCGTCTTCAGAAGCGAAGCCCACCAGAACGCCGGCCGGCTTGCCGTGACGTGTGATGATGATTTCCTCTCCCTCCGCGATGCGCAAGTATTTCGACAAGTCGTCCTTGACTTCAGACAGGGCCACTTTCTTCATCGCGTTCGCCAAACCTTTCCAGCCATGCGTCGGCTTCCGCCTTCACGACAATCGCCAGGACTTCAACACAGATTTCCGTTACGTCGTAGAACACCCGAATCGCGTCACCCACGCGCAAGCGGTATTGTGGACGGGAAATCCCTCGCAAGCGCTTGATACGACTCTGGCTGACAGCGGTCGGACCGTGGCGTAAATGACGCTCCAGCGCGTCTTTGACCTCAGAACGGTCCTTCGCCGGCAGACCCTTCAGATCCTCCACAGCTTCCGGCGCCAACACGATTTCGTATCGCATTCTGGCTAGATTGTAGCCAGATTTCCGGAGGGTTACAACCCAGTTTTCGTCGCAGGATTGCCATCAACGACCGACCGCCGTCCGCCAAGACAGTTCGCCCGCGCCGGGGTTGACCGGCTTCTTGAGCTTCCCCCCGGTGACGGGTAGCATCAAGGAAAGCTGATGCGCCGCCAGGAATTCCTCACCTGTCGGCTGAACCGTCCCGCGGTGCCCAAACGATGCCCTTAAATGCGCGTGTTGTGTTGCGATCCCTGCTCATTCGCTTGGGGGGTCTGTGTGTTGCCGTCGCGCTGGTGCCGGGGAATGGATGTCGGGCCGGCGAAATCGACCGCAGCGAACCCACCGCACCGCAGGTGCCGGCCAGCGTCCTTTTTGTAGGCGAGACGCTCCGCGGCTCGCCTCAGCGCACCGCCAGGTGCCGGTCGGAAGCGTCACACAACAGCCGGTTCGCGCGAAATCATGTGTCGCTCATGGCGACAAAAAGAACAGACAAACCGAGCCGCGCCCGTCAGGAAGCGGTTGTCGGCTACCGCTTCCTGACGGGCGCGGCTCCGCGAAGGGAGACTGCTTCACACCGCGGCTCGGCAGGAGCCTCGCCCTCCCGAGATGCTGTTCCCGATGTTAGCGCGACTCCCATCGCGATCGCTCTGCTGGAGACTCCCGCTCCCGAATCGACGCCACCGACCCCGGCGGCAAACGAAGCGACGCCCGATGTCGCCCAACCCAGTCCCGAGGATGTCGCGTTCTTCGAAGCGAAGATCCGGCCATTGCTCGTCGGGAAGTGTTACTCCTGTCACGCGAATGATCCCAACGAACCGGTCGCGATCAAAGGTGGATTGGTCCTCAATTCCCGTGCCGGCCTGCTCACCGGGGGTGACACCGGTCCCGCCATCGTCCCCGGCAAACCCGAAGAGAGTCTGTTGATTGAAGCAATATCTTACGCCAACGAATCGTTGCAGATGCCGCCGCGCGGTAAACTCTCCGCAAAAGAAGTCGAACTTCTGACGGAGTGGATCCGCCGGGGGGCCGTGTTCCCTGGCGGCGACGCGTCTCCCGCCGCGCCGCATAAGGCTGGCATCGACTTCACGGCCGGCCGACAGTTCTGGTCGTTCCAGCCAGTGCGAGAACATCCCGTTCCGGTGACGAAAAACCAAGTCTGGTCCCGCCAGCGCATCGACTCGTTTCTGCTCCACGAAATCGAACGGGCGAATCTCGAGCCTGCTCACGAAGCCGACCGGCGGACGTTGTTGCGCCGCCTGAATTACGATCTCATCGGGCTGCCACCCAATGCGGCGGAGATCGAGGAATTCCTCAACGACACCTCTCCCGACGCGTACGAACGCCGAGTCGAGCGATTGCTCGATTCCCCCCAGTACGGCGAGCGCTGGGGACGGTTGTGGCTCGATCTGGTCCGCTATGCCGACACGCTGGAAATGTGGACGCAGGATAAACAGGCCCGCGCGTGGATGTATCGCGACTGGGTGGTCGAAGCGCTGAACGCCGATGTGCCGTACGACCGGTTCCTGCAACTGCAACTCGCCGCCGACCAGATGCCCGACGCGGCGACGTCCGATCTCGCAGCGCTCGGCATGCTGGGCCTGAGTCCTTCCTACTGGAAAGAACTGAAGCTCGATCCCACCGTGATCAAGACCGTGGTCGCTGACGAATGGGAAGAACACATTCAAATGCTGTCGGGGACCGTGCTGGGGCTGACGGTCGCCTGCGCCCGTTGCCACGATCACAAACAGGATCCGATCTCAACCGAAGATTACTACGCCCTGGCTGGCGTTCTTGCTTCCACGCGCATGACACCACGAGCCGTCTTGCCCGAACGCGATGCCCGTATCGCCGCCCATGTCCGCCAGCAACTCGAGGAACTGAACCGGCAGCGCGACGCCCTCAAGGGAAAACAGCCGCAAACGCCGGAACTCGAACAGGAAGTTCTCGAACTGACGGCACGGATCACGGCGATCGAACAGGCAACGCCACAACTGTCGGCTCCCCTCGTCTACGGTGTCGAGGACGCGGCCTTGCAAATTCTTCCCGACGGTCCCGATCGCACGAAAATCGAATACCGGACGGGCGAGGCGCAGAACGTCGCCTTGCAGATTCGCGGGAACCCGGCGAACGCCGGCGCGACCGTCCCCAGGCGATTCCTGCGGGTGCTGACCCCCGACGACAAACCGGCCGACTTCCAGACCGGAAGCGGTCGGCTCGATCTGGCCCGCGCGTTCAGCACACAGTCGGCCTCACTGACCGCCCGGGTGATTGTCAATCGGGTCTGGAGACACCATTTCGGGCGGGGTTTGGTCGAGACCCCCAGCAACTTCGGCACGACCGGCGCGCCGCCGACGCATCCGGAACTGCTCGACGATCTGGCCGCCCGGTTCATCGCGAATGGCTGGTCGTTGAAATGGCTGCATCGCGAGTTGCTGCTGTCGGCGGCGTTTCGACAGTCGAGCCGATCGAACGCCGCGGCCCACGCCGTCGACCCCGACAATCATCTGCTGTGGCGGATGAACCGCCGACGACTCGATGTCGAAGCGTGGCGCGACTCGATGCTGGTCGCGACCGACCGGTTGCGAAATGAAATTGGTGGCCCCGATCGATCGCTCGATGACCTCTCTAATTTCCGCCGAACGGTGTACGGAAACATCAAACGCCGGGAACTGAGCGCGGTGTTGCGGCTGCATGATTTTCCCGATCCGACGCAACATTCGTCGCATCGCGACGTCACGACGACTCCGTTGCAGCAATTGTTCGCGCTCAACAGCCCGATGCTCATTGCCATGGCGCAGGGACTGGCCGCACGGGTCGTGCGTGAAGCGCCGTCCGATGTCACCGCGCAAACGCTCGTCGCCTGGAGAATTCTGTACTCCCGCACCCCCACTTCGGAAGAGTCGCGGCGTGTGGCGGACTTTTTGAAACCGGACACTCCGGAGACGCCTCTCGAGACCCGTTGGACTCGCCTCGCCCAGGCGCTTCTGGAAAGCAACGAATTCGCGTTTGTGGACTAAGCCCATGTCATTGCTGGAATCGATCTCATCACCCGGTCTCTCCCCGTTGTCGCGACGCGACTGGCTGGGGACGGTCGGAGGAGGATTCGCCACCCTGGGGCTGGCGGGGGCGTTGCGCGCCGCGGAAACTGCGCAGCCCCGCCCGTTGACTGTGCCGAAGGTCAAACGGGTCATCCAGCTCTTTATGAACGGCGGCCCGTTTCAGGGGGATCTGTTCGACCCGAAGCCGCGAATCAACGAGTTCGCCGGCCAGCGTCCGCAGGAGGTTCAACTGCGGACCGAGAACGCGACCGGGGGGCTGATGGCGGTCCCGTACAAATACGACCGGCACGGGACGAGCGGATTGGAGATCAGCGACCTGCTCCCGCGGCTGAGCGCCCATGCCGACGACCTGTGTGTGTTGCGGTCGATGCATACCGACAACCCAAATCACGGGCCGGCGCTGTTCATGATGAACAACGGCACGATCACTCCGCTTCGTCCGAGCATGGGGTCGTGGATGTTGTATGGACTGGGGAGTGAGAACGAGAATCTGCCGGGCTATGTCGTGCTGTGCCCGGGGAGGCCGGTCCGTTTTTCGGAAATGTGGACGAACAGTTTTCTGCCGGCGCAGCATCAGGGAACATACATCAACCACAGTGATCTGGCTCCCGATAAGATGGTGCCGTTCTTGAAGAACCCGGTGCTGGATATCGACAGTCAGCGGAAGCAACTGGCGTTCCTGCGTGAATTGAACACCGAGCACCTGGCGACGCGTGACGCCGACCCGGCGCTGGAGGGACGGATTCGCGCGATGGAGACTGCGTTCCGGATGCAGTTCGCCGCCTCGGACGCGTTCGATCTCGCCCGCGAACCGGCTGCCTTGCGTGAAGAGTACGGCAGCAGTCATTTCTCCAACGGATGTCTGCTCGCCCGCAGACTGGTGGAGCGGGGTGTCCGGCTGGTGCAGGTGTACTATGGGGACGGTCAGCCCTGGGACACGCATCGCACGCATGATGAACTGACGCGGAAGCTGTGTGCCGACATTGACCGCCCGATCGCCGCTTTGCTCGCTGACCTCAAGCGAACGGGGTTATTGGATGACACGCTGGTGGTCTGGGGAGGTGAGTTCGGACGGACCCCCACGAGCGAGAGCGGCAACGGTCGCGATCACAACCACTGGGGATTCACGATGTGGCTGGCGGGAGCTGGCGTGAGGGGAGGGATGGCGTACGGCGCGACCGACGACTTCGGCTTTCGCGCGGTGCAGGACAAGGTGCATGTTCACGACCTGCACGCGACGATTCTGCACCTCATGGGCCTCGACCACGAACGCCTCACCTACCGCCACGCCGGCCGGGACTACCGCCTCACCGACCTGTACGGCCGGGTCGTTCACGAGATCCTGGTCTGAATTTTCCCTGTGCGTAGTCCAGACCCCATCCGGCTTGTCCGGATGGTGAATCAGATCGGTGGCTAGACAACGCAGGTTTCAAAACTGGACCCCATCCACCTTGTGTGGATTGGTGAACAAGATCTTCGCTCTGCCAAACACGCTTCGGTTGAATGATCGAATCGACGAGTTTGACCCGGACGTTAATAAGGTCGCTTTTTACGCGTTTTTCAACGCACGTCAAACTTGATCGACAGAGCGAGGATCTGATTCACCATCCACACGAGGTGGATGGGGTCTGGCGCGAATTCGAGCGATTTTTCTAGCTGCCGATCTCATTCACCATCCGGGCGAGCCGGATGGGGTCTCCCGGCGCATGTCTCATGAACTCCCAGTTCGCGCCGCCGGGACGGCGCAACAAATATACGAACTCACAAGACGGAAAACGCGACCGTCAATACCGAATTATCATCACCCCAGTCTCACCCTCCCGCACCCGCCCGGTCATTTTTCCCCCAAGAGCTTCAGCGTCTTTTCGACCGTCCGCCGCTCGGGGAGGAGGAAGGTCTCTATCGCCCGCTGCTTCAACGGCTTCAGATCACCTGTCTTGGCGCATTCTTCGACCGCGGTGGCGATCAGGGAGTTCGCCTTCACCAGCCGCAGCAGCTCCACCAGGTTCTTTGGGTTCTTGATCGCCTGCGCGACTGAATCTGGCATCTTGGCGTCTTTGGAAGGGGCCACCCAGTGACACTCCATCACATACACCGAGGGAAACGCTTCCTTCCCCTCGAAACTCCACTCCACCTGTCCCGAGTCGGTGACCACGCCATTGGTGCTGAGAACGTGTCCGGGCACTTCCAGTCGACAGTGAAAGTTGACCGGCGGAGTAAACGTGTAAAGTCCCAGAATCCGCTCTCGCAATTCCGCCAGCTTCGCATCGAATTTCGCGTCGCCGGCCTCGCCCGGACCAAATACCTCTCCGCGCACGGTCTTAAACAATGCCACGAGTTTCTTGTGTTCCTCGGCCACCTGCTCTGTGGTGTACACGGGAACCAGATTTGGGTTCGGCCATCCATTCGTTCCAATCTCGAACAGCCGCTGAAATCGCTCCCGTGGAATCGGACCACCGTCTTTGGTCCGAACCGCCCGTTTGAGCAAATCAAAGAGCTGAGCTTCCAACTCCGCTTTTCGCTTCTCGTCTTCGTCGTCTACTTCTTCTTCTCCCTCGGTGTCGGACGTCAGGGGGATTCCATGGTGGCGGGCCACAGCCAATAACCGGGATTGCACGTACGCTTCGTCGGAATAAAGCTTCTTTCGCAACCCCGCGTCATAGATCACAAACGCCAGTTCAGTCACCAGGCGGGCTCCCTCCCCACGCATCCAGTCCGCCAACGCGGTCGCATTCACCTCTTCATTGATTTCCCGCTCCATCCAGAGCGCGAGCGTCTTCGGGAGCAACCGCGATCCCAGCTCGGCCAGCTCCTGACAGGCGGCCCGCTGGTCCTCCCCCGAGACCTCATCGTTCAGAGATTCCTGCCACGTTCCCTCCGTGATCAGGCCATGGTCGACCAGTTCCAAGGCCGGTTTCAGTCGGCTCGGCTCACGCGCACCCACAGAGGGATGCAGGAAATGTTCTGGCAGATCGGCGATCGAAAGAAACGTCCCCCACGCCACGACCGCGGTCGCCTCGCCCATTTTCCCCGGGGGAGCCAGTTCCCGGATCGGTGTCTCCAACGGCCCCCGTGGAACGGCCTTGACCTCTCTCACTTTGGTCCAGAGCTGTTCGTCGAGCGACGCGGCGGGAATTGTCTCGCTCGGCTGACAGAACGCGCGATCGATCGAGCCGTTGGGATGGATCTTCGTCTCAATATGAATCGCCTGCCCCCCACAGCCGACGAATGTCGCCACGACCAATAGCGGGCAACAGAGGCAGACCCAACGACGAACACGACTGGCGAGCGACATGGTGAGGGCTTTGGCGAATGGTTTTGTGAAGTCTGACAGTTCTCGCGACCTCTAACGAAAAAATGACGCAGAGCCGCGCCCGTCAGGAAGCGGTCATCAACGACTACTTTCCGACAGGCGCAGTTCGAGTCAACTTCTGAACTGCGTGAAAATAGGACGCGCGAAACGTAGCGGGTATTCCCGATCCTATGACAAGCCGAGGCGAGTCGCCAAGAAAAGATCGAGAATTCCCGCGGGAATTCTCTGGCAATCCGGCGACGGGATTGGCAAAATCAAAATTGGCGGGGATCTCTTTCCCGCCAAGCCTCGATCCATTCTGTCATCACATCACGAGGCGTCGACTCAGTTCGACGAAAGGAGTTCGAGAAATGAACGTTGAGAACACACACCTGCTGGAACAGTACAGCCATCTCGAGTACCTGCTGCTGGGAGATTTGCGGGATCTCCTCGAAGAATCCCCTGACCCCGAAAACCGCCGCTGGCTGCTGGCCGTCCTCGAAGTGCTGGTCGACATGCTTCCTCGCGAGTTCGAATTGGCTCGCGAAGATGGCTATCTGGAATTTGTGCGAGACCGGCATCCCAACTGGGATCGGCAGGTCGAAAGCCTGGAACGCAACCACGATCGGCTTTACGCCCGTCTGAGGCAGTTGCATCGGCGGATTTCAGAGAATGAGTGGATTGGCCCCGTGGCGAATGACCTGCGGGAGGAGCTGGCGGAATGGATGGAGGCGCTGCTCGATCACAATCATCTGGAAACCGTTCTGATCAGTGAAGCGGCGAACCTGGATGTTGGTGTCGCTGGCTGACCGGTTGATTTTCAAGTTCAGGGACCGTCAATGGCCGAGTTGATTCAGGAAGAACTGACCAAAGCGATCGAGAGGATCGACCGCCCGGGGACGTTTTGCGTACAGGGTACCATTCCCTTGGTCCTGCCCGGGCTTCAGGTTACCGGGGTGGGGAGCGTCGGTTTGCCGCTGACGCCGGCGGAAGCCGGTCGGCTCAAAAAGCAGTGTGTGCAGGCACCGTACGGAAAGGGCGAAGCGACGCTGGTCGATACCAAGGTTCGCCGGGTCTGGAAGCTGTCTCCCGACCGATTCGAAATCACGAACCCCGATTGGAGTGACACTCTCGCAACCATCTCGTCGGCGGTCGCGACCGGCTTGGGGCTTGAGCCCAAATCACTGTCGGCTCACCTGTACGATCTGTTGCTCTACGAGGCGGGGGGCTTCTTTCTTCCGCATCGCGACGGCGAAAAGTTGGACGGAATGGTCGCCACGCTGGTGCTCACGTTGCCGGCGAAGTTTCAAGGGGGCGAACTGGTCGTTCGGCACGACGGCGAAGAAACACAGGTCGATTTCAAGGAAGCCCGAGAAAAGAAATTACGGCTGCACTACGCGGCATTCTACGCCGACTGTGAACACGAAGTGCGTCCATTGAAATCGGGGCACCGCCTGAGTCTGATCTACAACCTGACCCTCAAGAGCAAGAAAAAAGCGAAGGCAATCGCCGCCCCGTCTGTTTCGTCCCATGAGCAGACGATCCGCGACATCATCACGAAATGGGTCGTCGCCGGCGATTCGAAAAAACTGGTCGTGGCGCTCGATCACCAATACACGCAGACAGGCCTCGCGTGGGAAATGCTGAAAGGTGCCGACGCGTTGAAGGCCCGCGTTTTGCGGCAGGCGGCGGAGAAGTCAGGCTGCGAAGTCGCGCTCGTCCAATTGACGTTGTGGGAGTCGGGTTCGTCGGAAGACGGCTATGACGAGTACGAATCTCGAAGGCGATACGGGCGTCGCCGGTATTACGATGATGACGATGACGATGACGACGATGAATACGACGGGGACGATTACGAGGACGACGAACCGGTACGCGACAAAAACGGCGGAATCCAGAGTACACACTCGATGGGAGAGCTGTACGACTGGAGTCTGACTGCCGAGCATTGGATCGACGCCAACGGCGACAAGATGTCGTTGCGGAAGACAAAGGTTCTGGAAGAGGAAGTCGTTTCACCAATCCCACTGAAGCGGGTCATCTCCGAGGAAGAATACGAAGGTTACACGGGCAATGAAGGCATGACGCTGGAGCGCTGGTACCGCCGTGCCGCCGTGGTACTCTGGTCCAGCCAAAACCAGTTTGAACTGCTGTGTGATTCCGGCGGCGCGTTCGCCGTTCTGGCGTTTCAAAAACTGGTGACTTCCTGGAAGCGGTCGGCCAAGAAGAACGCTCCCGCTCTCTTGGAGCAATGTCGAAAACTCGCCCAGATGATTGTCGAACGCTGGAAGCCCCCCGAGCCGACGTGGCACAACGGCACCGAGGAACCTGCCGACGCCAGTGGATTTCTGGATGCGGTGGCGACGCTCGATCAACCCGACCTGATCGCAGAGGTCTTGGAAAAGGTCGTCGCGGAAGACGCCGCGATCGAACCGGGCGCGGCATTCCTGGCCGCGTGTCGCCGACTCGGCTGGGATGCGTTCGAACCGTCTCTGTCAACCGTCCTGAAAAACACCAGCCTGGAAACCGCGGGTCGGAATGCGAAACTGCTGGAAATGGTCGGAGTGGAAGCGAAAAAATCGCCAGCACTCGCTTCACTTGCCAGCCGGCTCTTTGAAACGGCCGTCACCGCGGTCGAGGCGATGGATCTAAGGGACGACGACCTGAGTTGGCGGCGCGAAACCGAGGATCGTGTCGCGCTCCTGGCGCAATTGACGCGAGTGTTCCTGCTGTGCGAGCAGGCCCCTCCGTTCGCCCGGCTGCTTACGCATGTCAAGAGCCACCAGAATCTGTATGGCTTGCGCGATGTTCATGTGCCGGCCCTGACGGCTCTTTGGTCTTCACTCCCTCCAAAATTCAAATCGCAGTGTGAACCGCTTGGCGAATGGGTCGAGTGGTGCCGGGCGGAATATGAGGCGCTGACGGCATCCGCGCCCCAAAAACCGACAACGTGGGTTCGACCGGCGAACCTTTCGTGTGCTTGCGAACACTGTCGGAAATTCGGCGAATTCCTCCGAGCTCCGAATCAGCAGGAGTTCCGATTGAAGGCGGCGGCCGCACAGCGGAACCACGTCACATCAACGATTCTCACCGACAACTGCGACGTCGATCATCGAACGGAAACCCGCGGCACGCCACACACCCTGGTGTGCAAGAAGAACAAAGCATCGCATTTGCGCGCAGTCCAGCAATACGAGAAGGATCTGCTGGACTTTGAGACAATTGTTGAACTCGAGGGTTGGCTGTCCGGTTGATTGTCGCGACGACGCTCCTGCGGCGTCGCGCCCGACGGCGCAGCCGGCGGTTAGGCCGGAAACCGTCACCCGTCATTTGACTTCAGCGTCGAGCGAGCAGACGTTTCCGATGCGGTGTTTCAATCTGTCTCCGCTCAACTCTGCCGCCGAACGTCCAGACCGCGGCGTCGTAGGAACGCCGTCCGCCACATGGCGCGACGAACATCCGCTTTGTCGTCGGGACCAACTGAAAGCCAGGTGACCACTCCCTCGCAGTCGATTCCCCGCCGCGATATAAGTCTTGCCGGTGATCTTCGCTCCGCGGACTGGTACTGCGGAGCCCTTGATTCTGAGCGACAGGAATTCCCGGGGAGATTGCGCAGATGCCGACGACTGTCAATGGAATCGGAACTCACTACTACGGCAAGAAAGACGCGGCGAGCCGACAGGGAACGTGTCAGCACTGCGGCGCTCATGTCAATCTCCAGACGTACACGACCCGGCTCTGGTTCGTGATCATTTTCATTCCGGTGATTCCGCTCAAGCGGGTCCGGCTGCTGGATTACTGCCCCCGCTGCAATCGCCACTGGGTGGTCAAGCCGGAAGAGTATGAGATGTCCCGCCAGTTGGCCGTTTCGGGAGCGATGGAGAAATATCGCGCCGAACTGTCGGTCGACGCGGCACTTGCCGTGCATGCGCAGTTTCTGACATTTCACATGCACAACGAGGCGGACAAATTCCGCGCGTCGGCGATCCAGGCGCATCCCGACAGTGTCGACCTGCTGCAAGGGCTCGCGGCACATCTCGACCAGATGGGGCGCACCGCAGACTCGACTCCGCTCTACGAACAGGCGCATGCGTTGCAGCCGGAAATCACGGAAGTGCGGTTCCACCTGGCGTGGCGCAAGATCGGTCAAAACCAACTGGACGAAGCGTACGAACTGCTGGATTACCTGCGACTGCCGGGGGCCGGGCAGCATCACAACGTGGGGCTTCTGGAGACACTCGCCCAGTCGTACCAGAAAGCGGGAAATCACGAACGGGTGCTGGAACTCTGCGGGCATTTGCTGCGGGAGCGACCGACGATTGGTGATCAGCATGCGTTTCGCAAACTGGTCGCGAAGTCCGAGCGTGCGGTCCAGCCCGAAAAATCGCTGTTGCCCGAACGGCCATTTTCCGTGCGGGGACTGTTCGACGGGAAGAGCGGGCGGAATCCGCCGTGGGTCGCCCGCACCGCCTTCTGGGGATCCGTCGCACTCTTGTTCATGTTGGGAATGGCGGGATTGAACGAATATCACCGCCGGCATCGCATGCTGACCGTCGTCAACGGATTCGCCGACATCGCCAGCGCCTCGATCGACGGTGGTCCCGCGGTACCGGTCAACCCAGGTTCGCGAGCTCTCCTTCCGATTTCCGAAGGAACGCATCGAATCAGTCTCACAGGACCGGTGACGCAGACCGCCGAGATCACCCTCCAGTCTGGTTACTGGACCCGTTGGACCTCCAGTCCGGTGTGGATTTACAACGTCGCCAACGCCGCGGTGATTTACAAAGCCGTGCTGCATTACGCGGCCAACCCCCGACCGGGAGAGTCCGAAGTTCTGTCGGCGGAATTCAGTTATGTGCCGCACGTCGACTATGCGTTCGAACCCCCTCCCAACACCATGAAAGTCAAAGGGAAGAACGAGGAGATCACGAAGATTCATGTGGGAACGGAAGCGGTCCCCCCCTCCTCGCTCTTTCTGGGACTGCGGAATTCCGCGGAACCGAATGTCGCCTTGACGTTCGCCGAGGGACACCTCAAACGGAATCCCAGGGATACCGCACTTTTGCAGATTTACACGCAGAATGTGGCTGGCGAGCATGCGTCGCGGGTCGCCGCGTTTCTGAAAGAGGGTTTGTGGCGAAAGCCGATTTCTGTTCCGTGGCATCGGGCGTATCAAAACCTCGACTCGGTCGCGGCCAACGAGGCGGCGCTGGTGCCGGAATACGACGCCCAGTTGGCTCAGGCTCCGGACGACGCGATGTTGCTGTACCTGCGCGGCCGGGTCAGTCTCGACTGGGCCGACCAGTTGAAGTACTACCATCTCGCCGAGACAAAAGACCCCCAACTCGGCTGGCCGGCGATGGGACTCGCGTTCGACGCGGCGAACCGCGGTGACTGGGTCGAGGCGAAACGGCTGTGTGAAAAAGGAGCTGGGGCGCTCTCGAATGACCCCTCCTACCGGTACCTGTGGCACCTCGTCCGGCTGGCTGTGGGTGAAGCCGGGGCGCAAGAGCCGTTCTACCGACAGCAGATTCAGAGTCCAGATCTTGTCGACGCGCTTCAGACGGTGTACCGGCTTGCCGACTGTCTCGCCGCCCAGGGAAAGTTCAATGACGCCCGGCAAGCTGTGAATCAATGGATGGCGAATACCGGCCTCGCGCGGAGTCCCGAAACGGCAGCGCGGTTTCAATCGATGCTCGATTACGTCTGCGGCGATCTGGATCCCGTACGCCTGAAGAATGGGAATTCGCCGTCCCTCCCGACGAGCGACATCGATCTCCTGCTTGCCCGCGGTGACGCTGACAGGGTGGCGAAGATCGACGGATTTCAAACGGCGCTGGATGGTTGGTCGGAGATGCTCTCGATGAGTCTAGCGTATTCTCTGGTGCAGAATCACGTGGACGCGGAGCGATGGCGCGGACTCGCCTGCGACAAGTTGCGGACGGGGGATGGGGATATGCGGCGGGCAGCAGATTTGCTGACTCGAGAGACTCCACCAACGGACGCGGAACTGGATGGCATCCTGATGCGATTGCATGAGACTCCGCTGTTCTTGTGCGCGCTGGCGCAGAAGTTTCCAGTGCGCAGGACGGAACTCAATCAGCGGGCCGCGAAGTTGAACGTCAGCCGCCAGGCCCCGTACCTGCTGGTGAAACGCGCCGTCGGAATGCAATGACCAGCGAACAATTCGACAATCTCGTCAACCGTGTCCAGGCACGCTACGGAACCCGGCCCCTTGCGCTGAGATTTCGCATTGCCATCCTGGTAGTCGTGGGCTACGCGGGGTTTGTCGCGTTGTTGATGGTGGTGTTGTTGATCGCCGCCGGGCTGATTCTGGGAGCGTTTCTGGGTGGCAAGGAACCGAGTATTTTTCTACTGGCGATGGTCTCCGTATTGCTGCCGTTCGCATTCGCGCAGTTGGCGGCTTTCCTCTGGGTTCCCATCGAGTCGGAGAAATCCCGGGAACTGACGCGCGGCGAAGTCCCCGCACTGTTCGACCTCCTCGATTCGCTGCGAGTCCAACTCGGGGCGAAACCGTTCGATCATGTGCGCATCGACCCGGATTTGAACGCCAGCGTGCAGGTGATCCCCCGGCTGGGGGTGTTCGGATGGAATCGCAGCTATCTCACGTTGGGGCTGCCACTGATGCGGGTTCTCTCCCCTGAGCAGTTCTCTTCGGTCTTGGCTCATGAATTCGCACACTCCGTCGCGGGGCACGACCGGTTCGGCACCTGGATCTACCGCTTGAGGCAGACCTGGTCGCGGGTCTTCGCCGAGTTGCACAATCCGTCGTCGTCGTCCCTTGTGAGTGGAATGCGACGGACGATCTTGTGGTTTGTCGACTGGTTCTGGCCACGTTTCAACGCGTATGCGTTTGTGCTGTCGCGATCGAATGAATACGAAGCCGACCGCAAGGCGGCGGAGTGGGCGGGTGTTGAAACGACGGTGGCCGCGCTGTTTCGGATTGAGTGCTTCTCCAACCGAATGAAGGACAGGTTCTGGGAAGAAATCCGTCAGCGAGCGAAAACGGAACCCCGGGTTGCGGACGATTATGTCGACTTCCTGGAGAGATTCTTTCTAACCCCTCCGACTGTCACCGACGCGAATCGCTGGCTGGACCTGGCCGCCCAGGGGCTCACCGGAAATGTGGATACCCATCCGAGTCTCGCTGATCGACTCAAATCACTGGGGATCTCGGTGACGCGATTCACGGAACGGGGATTTCCGGGACTTCCGGCGCAATCAGCCGATCGGACCTTGCTGGGGAACGCGTTTCGGAAAATCACCGACGACGTGAATCGCGAATGGCAACAGGCCAACGAGCTGAGCTGGCAGGGGGCGTATCATGAGGCGCGACGCCTCGAAAAGCGGCTGGAAGCGACGGCGGATTGGAACGCCGCCGCGCGAGAGGCAGAGCCGGAATCCCGCGTCGAGGTCTCCGTGCCGCCACCTTCTGCGGAAATCGACGCGGAAAAACTCTGGCGGCATATTCGCACGGTGTGGGAACTGCAAGGGGCGAATGAGGCGGTTCCCCTCCTGAGGCAGTTTCTTGCGGTCCGTCCGACTCACGCCGGGGGTAATGCCACACTCGGGTCACATCTCCTCGCCAACGGCGACGTCGACGGAGAGATCTTCCTGCGGCGGATTCTCGACGAGGAGGATAACGAACTGATTCCGACCGCCTGTGAACTTCTGGCGGCCCATTTTCAGAAACGGGGACAGGGAGACCGTGTCCGCGAGATTCGCGAACGGCTCAGTCGATTTGAAACCGCGAAGGCGGCCGCTGGACGAGAACGGGGCAGCGTCACCCCCGCCGACACCTTCATTCCGCATGGACTGAGTGAATGCGAACTGGAGTCACTGCAACAATCGCTGCGGAGCGAGTCGGAATCGCATTCGGCCTGGCTGGTCCAAAAGCGATTGACTCACTTCAAGAACCAGAGGTTGTTTGTGCTGGTCGGGCATACCAGCCCGACCGGTTTCTTTCGCCGATCGAACTCTGATCTCGATCAGGCGCTGACGACGCGGTTGATCAACAAAGTCAATCTTCCCGGCCGGGTGCTGATCATTGCTCCGCACGGCGGTTTCCGCCCACTGGCACGCAAGATCATGGCGATCCCCGGTGCCCGCGTCTTCGCGGCGGACGCTTCCGTCGGTTCGTGATCAATCCATACCACCCCGCGACATTCGAAACACCGACACCGATAGTGGTCGGAAAACTCACTCTTCCGGTTCATCACCCGCGTCATCGATCTCCACGCATCGCACGCTACGGGCGATTTTTTCGAACATCGGGTCGGTCTGTTCAAACTCGGCGTCCGTTCCCTGCCAGAGCAACAGGCCCGTGAAGCGCGGAGACTTGAACGCTCTCACACGGGCCGAGTTGGTCATCTCGAGACAAAAGAACTCGACATCCCAGGCGACCGCCGACCGTTTGCCAACGCGCGCCTGCGCGCGATAAACGTCCAGTTCCGGGTACTCTTCACGAAACGCGTCCAGGGCCGCTTCGGCGACTTCTGTGGGCTCGGGTCGATCGGTGAACAGGCACAGCGTGAGGAACGATGTTCCGGGGCTGCTGATGGTGATCGTCACCTGCCCGGGTTCGGCATGCTCGGCGAGTTCCCAGCGCGGAGGGTAGATGAACGAGATGCCGTGTTTCGAGTAACGGGCCGACATGATTGGGGTGGGATGAAGCTTGAACGGTACTGGAGAATTGGGGATCCGCGCGATTCAAGAGCGCGGGGTATTGGCCGTTGTGGAGACAGTCACGATCCACCTGGCCGGGCCGAGCCAGGGTCGCTCCCCGGTTGGGACGGACGCACGCCCCAGCGCAGTGCCTGATCACGCTGTTTGCGGATCTGCTGAATGCCTTCCATCAGCAATTGCAGTCCTTTGGACAGCATTCGCAACGCCTCACTGTGGCGCTTGGCCGCCAAGTGCGTCTTCGCCTGCTGAAACGTGGTGTCGTATTGCGTCCAGTCGATGGCCCAGCCGTCGTCCTGTGCTGTCCGTTGCAGCGCGCTTTCCAGGGAGGCGATCTCCCCCAGGAATTGTGGGGTCAGTTCGGCGCTCGCGGTTCGGTACGGTTTTCCCGGTGCCATTTCGGGAACCAGCGACCGCGTCTGCTCAGTGCGTCGTTGACGCAACCGGAACAGAATCAGACCGCCACACGCCAGATTGGCCGCCGCCATCAGGAGGTGGCCGACGATACTCAATGACGTGGGGACCAGGACCAACCCGACCAGAAACGCTGACACGACGGCGACCCAGGCGAGAATCCAGCGCCAGCCCTCCAGCGAACGGCGGGGGATCGCGGGGATCTCGTCGGAACTCCACTCCAGCGCATGTTCTGGCAAGGGACCGACCCGCGCCACAACGACGGTGATGTTATCGGGACCGCCACGCAGATTGGCGAGATTCACGAGCATCCGACAGGCGTCGGCTGGTGCCAGCGAGCCGGCGATCGCTCCGATTTCGGGGTCAGACACCTGGCCCGTCAGGCCGTCACTGCACAGCAGATAAACATCTTGGGCTTCGACATCAAACGGACCTTCAACGTCGACCTCGACTTGCGGCCCCGGGCCCAGACTGCGGGTGATCACGTTGCGGGGTTCGTTCCGAAAGATCTCTTCCGGCGACATCGTTCCCTGTTTGAGCAACTCCCATTGCAGGCTGTGATCAAACGTCAGTTGGTCGATCTTTCCGCCGCGAATCCGGTAGCAACGGCTGTCTCCCACATGGGCGACAACCGCCCCTTCGTTGAACAGCACCAGCGTTGTGCAGGTGGTTCCCATGCGGGTGAAATCGCGATTCAGTTCACCCCGTTCATTGATCGCCGCGTTGCCCGCGATCACCGCGGCGCACAGCGCCTCACTGGGAGATTTTTCCAGGAGTTTGGAATAGGTATGCGGAATGGTGTCGGCGGCGATTTTGCTTGCAAGCTCGCCGACGGCGTGCCCTCCCATGCCATCCGCCACCAGGAACAGATGCCCGCGCGATTCCCATGCCTCCGCATCGGGCGCGATCTGGACGGCGTAGGAATCCTGGCTATTTCGCCGACGAAAGCCAATATCGCTGAGCGCCGCGAATTCGACCTTCTGCTCCCAGCGCATGTGATGGATTTTTCGCGGACGGAATCAACACGATCGATCGGCGACGCACCGGTCGAATTTCGGTAAGTATAGTCGACTGTCGTGTGATTTGGCACGGTCAGAAAGGAGTAAGATCTGAGTCCGATCGGGCGGAATTGGCAGGCGGACAACCGTAGTCCTTGGGGGAATCCGCGGAAATCGTTATGTTCGTGCGGATTCCGCCGGCGCGGTTTTTTTGCCGCGTCAGACCGGGAAGCCATTCCTCAGTGAGGTTGAATATGTCGCTGCTCTTGCCCGCAGTCGCTCGCGCCGCCGAACGGATTTCCACATTGGGGCCATTGGAAGGCGGGGAATATGAATCCGCGGGAACTGCTTTGGCTGACTGGATTCGGTCGCGGGTCGCAAACCGACTGCCGGCTCCGGTGATTTTTGTCTGCACGGGGAATTCGCGACGCAGTGTGCTGGGAGCGGTCTTGGGGAACGTCGCCGCCGTGTGGTACCAGTTACCCGGGGTGCATTGTTACAGCGGCGGAACCGCGCCGAGCGCGCTCAATCGGCGAACGATCGCGACGCTCTGCGCACTGGGAATCGAAATCGAACCGACCGGCGAACTGGCACATCGAGGAGCGGACGGGATCGAGAATCCGATTTATCGAATCCGCTGGGGAGCCGACGCGGGAGAATCAAAAGGGCAGATGCTCGACTTTTCCAAGCACTACGGGACTCCACCGAATCCGCACGCGGAGTTTGCCGCCGTCATGGTCTGCGACGAGGCGGATGCCGGCTGTCCGAATGTCTCGGGGGCGGCGATTCGGATCCCCGCGAAGTTTGTCGATCCGAAAGTGGCGGATGATACTGCGGAGGAAGAGTCAACCTACGCCGCCCGACGCGATCAGATTGGCAGATTCGTGTTTGGCGCCATGGCAAAGGCCGCGCACCCTGCGAACCAGCAGGCCGCCACCTGAGTGAACACCGCAACGGATCTCCCGCTCGGAATTTCTCAGGAGCCGCGTCGCGATGAACACTAACAAACGAAGGAATTGACCCCGGACGGATCCTCACCCGCGCACGTACCTCCAGGCCAGCCAGCAGAGCGCGGGCAGAATCATGAAGATCAGGACGGCGGTGGTCGCCGTCGAGCGGGTGTCATCGGGCCAGCGGGCCATGGGATTCCCCAACGAAGCAAAGTCGCGGACCGCCGACTTAGCCGACCACTTCGGGATCGGTTTCGGGGACCGCCGGGTTGTTTGGGTCGAACCACTCGTGCTTGAACACAATCCGCTTTTTGTGCTTCATCGCCAGGTTCGAGGTGATCGCCATGATGGCGTCCGCCATCGCCCGTTCCCCTGGGCAACGCAATCCGCGCTGTTCACGCGGTGTTCCCAGCGGAATGTTGTTGCGAATGCACCAGGCGAAGTGTTCCATTTCTTCCGTGTACCCCCGGCTCACCTTTTCTTCGTTCGCCGGTCCGGTTGCCGCCGCGGCGGCCGGGGCCAGGCTGGGGCTGGTCGAAACGACCGCCCCCCCGCCCGATTCCCGCTGCACGACCCGCAACCGCTGGCCCGGTCCCCCCGCTCCCGAGTCGCCCCCTTCTTCCTTGTAGAGCATCACCTTCTGCTCCAGCTCGGTCACCAGGGTTCCCCGGCTGCCGTAAATGGTCTCGCCGTACGGCTCCATGCGGTTGGTGTTGATCGACGAGTAGGTCACGATCGCGATGTCGTTGTGATCTTCCTCGTAATTCTTCCCCGGGAATTCCAGGGTGACATACACCTGATCGTCGATCTCGCGAGGATCTTTCTGCTTGTCCTCGGAGCCGACCCCCTTCACACCATAGAAGTTCTTGCCGCCAAATCCCTGAACCGAGACCGGATGCACTTCCGACCGGCCTTGCGACAGGAAAATGCTGCACGCGTCGAGCTGGTGGCTGCCGAGTTCGGCCATCAGGCCGCCCCCCGTCTTGCGGAACAATCGCCAGTTGATGAGCTGGTCGATCGATTCGAAGCCCCACTTCTGCACGTCGGCGAGCTTCGCGTCTTCGCCCGGAATCTTCTTCATCCAGCTATCGGAATTCGGAAAGCTGTTGTTGCGGTGCCAGCTCGCGCGAATGAACTTGATGTCTCCCAGCAACCCTTGCGACACCAGATCGTTGGCGTTCGCGTACAGAATGCTGTAGTGCCGCTGATGCCCGACCGCCAGCATGCGGTTGGTTTCGCGCGAGACGCGAATCATCTCTTTGCACTCGGCAATGCTATGTGCCATCAGCTTTTCGCACAGCACATGCTTGCCCGCCTTCATCGCGTCGATCGCGATCTTGCTGTGCGTGTTCAGCGGCGTGGCGATGACGACCGCTTCGATCGTCGGGTCGGCGAGCAGTTGCTCGTGATTGTCGTACACCTTGATCTTGCTGGCGGTGGACAACCCGAGCTTTTTGTTCAAGCCGACGCGGTGTTCATTGTTGTCGCCAATGAACGCCCGTTTCTGATTTGACGGTCGCAGGTCGGCAATCGCCACGATGTCGAAATACTCGGGCGGGTGCTGCGTCAACAGTACCGAACCTTCGTCTCCCGTTCCGATGAACCCGACTTTGAGCGGCGTTCCGGTCAGTTTCTCGTAGCCGAAATAAAACGCGCCGAGCGCCGGAACGGCGGCGGCGGCCTGCAAAAACGCCCGTCGGGAGACTCCCGCCTGGTCGACGGCGTCCTGGAAATTCTGAGCGCCAATGGCGCGTTGTTCGGCGGTCAGTTGCATGTTTCAACCCTCTGTCGGTTGCGGGCGGGAGGTTGGAGAAAGTGAGTGCGGTATCAGATGGAGCCTACGACTTTTTCGCCGGGGAACGCGAAAAAATCCTAGCCAGCAGCGCGTCGAGGCCGATCCAGCGACCGGTTGGCAACGCGGCGATCGCCAGCAAGGCGAACGCTTCGATGATGTTCTTGTTGACAAACAGCGAGTGTTCGGGTCCGGGAGGCTCGGGGACTCCGGGCCAAGGAGGCATGGGAAGGTAGAACATCACCATCAGCCCTGCGGCGGCCAGAGCGGCCGGCCGGGTGAATAGCCCGACGATGAGCAGGATCCCGAGTACCGTCAGCGACCACATGGTCATCAGATCGACCTGACGAATCTGAGTCGGCGGGAGGGGCAATGACCCCTTCTTGAGCTGGGGGACTTCGAGCAGCGCGGTCGCCTTGGTTTCGAATTCCTTGATCGCGCCGTCAATCGGGCCGACCAACTCGGCCTTCTTCGCCATCAGTTTCGCGTAGCGATTGTCTTGGTGGTCGAACTGGTAATCGGTCTTGGCGACCTGCCACTCCTCGTTATACCGGTCGAGCATCTGGCGATAGACATCGACTTCACCGACCCGCTCGGTTCGACTCCCGACCACCTGCCCGAGCCGGGCGGTGTCTTCCTTCAGCCAGACCTGAATGCGTTCTTTCAGCGCCAGCTTGCCACATTCTTCGTAGAGCTTGTCAACCGCCTTGACCCAGGCCGTCCGTTCGGCTGGCGAGAGCTTTGGCCCCTTCGAGGCTGCCGCGTCGGCAGAGGCGTCTGGTGTCGCATCTTTGGCACCTTCGGCGGCGTCGACTCCCGCCAAAGCCACCAGCGCGTCGCGTTCTTCACCAATCAGGTGAAAGTTCACCACAAGCTGCTTGTTTTTCTGGTCGTAGGTGACCCCCGGCTTCTCGACGTCGGGCTTATATTTCCCGATGGGCTTGAACTTCTTGAGGTCGATTCCCTTGGGAAGACCGTTCAATCGGGTACGAAACTCCGGTGCGCCATCCAGCAGCAAAGTCAGCTTGGTTTTCTGGTCGTCGTTGAGGCCGAAGAACAACTCGAAATTCGCCCGCCATAGATCCAGCCGGGCGATAGTGGCGTCGTAATCGAGCTTCTTCAGCCCGTCGGGGTCATCGACCATGCCGCGGAAGTAATCGCGAAACGGTCCCTTGGCATTTGCCAGATACCCCTCGGCGGTCCATGGCTTGGCGGTCTTTTGGGTGTTCAGCTTCCACACCCCTTCGTACAGAAACTGCCAACCAATCGAAACCCGCAGCAGCACCAGCAGCAGGCAGGCCAAAAGTGAAACGTGTGTTGGGCGAGCGGACACAGGCGGTTCAGGGGGCTAGTGATCAAGGGGGAACATCAGTTCCGAATCCGACAAGCCGCAAACAATGGGCTCGACCCGCCCCCCAGACGCGGGAGCGGGAACAAGCAGCGCAGCGACTTCCGTGTGATTATGGCAATACGAACGGGCTGTTTCGACCCCCAACACAAAAAATGCGGTGGACAATGCTTCAGCGGTCGCCGCGTCAGGCGCCAAAACCGTCGCCGACAGCATCCCCTCCGCCGGCCAGCCGGTTCTCGGATCGACAATATGCCCATACCGCTTTCCCTGGTGCCGGAAAAACTGCACCCCGGCGCCGCTGGTCGACAGCCCGCGGTCTTTCAGCCAGACAGTCGCCAGGGTCCTCCCCGGGAGCAGCGGGTGTCGAATCGCCACCGGCCAACCGTCGACCCCCGCCAACGATCCCCGGGCCAGCAGGCTGCTATAGCCACCGTGCATCAGCCACGAATTCGCGGCCGATCTTGGAATTGGCGGTTCGCCAGGACCAGACTCCGACTGCCGCCTCAGTTCGTTCTCGAACCATTGCTCCAATAACTCTCCGGCCCGGTCGAGTGCGTAGCCTTTTCCCATGGCATTGAAGTTGAGTTCGATGCCCGGCGAATCGAACCGAACCGATTTCCGTTGGAGATCCAGTTGGACGTGGCAGGAACCGACGCTTCGCCGCGCCGCTTCCAGTTCCGATTCCGTCGGCAGTCGGCGATCCCGACGACATGTCCGCCACAAGGTGACCATTCGACCCGCCGTCGGATCAAACGCCCCCTCCGTTTCCCCGGCCAGTTGCAGGGCGCGTTCGATCAGCTCAAACAGCCGCGATTCCACAACGACTTCTTCCGTCGCCCCCCGGGCATTCAAACGCGACAGTTCCGACATCGGCCGGTAGACGGACAACTGGTCCTCCAGACGGTCCACCTCGTGCAGCGCCGCCGAGGCCCCTTCCAGTCGGCCACCGGATCCGGGATTCAAAATCACCTCAAAGTCCGACGCCATCGCCGTGCAGGCAAGCCGAATCGTGTTCGCCGGCAACAGCGCCAGATCGGCCACCACCGGTTCGACATTGTCGTCTCCCTCATCCCGAAACGGCCGCCCCGTCAAAAACTCCCGCCTGGACGTCATTGTGAACTCCTTCTCCAGGCGAGCGGGGCGGCGTCAGCCCCCTGCCGCGCGACAACACTCGCAACCTGTCACCTACTTACTCGCGGCGATCGCCAACCGAAACCGCCGGAGGCTGTAAACGAAAAACGCCAACCCCATCAACGTCACCAGGACAAAGTCGGGCCAGACAATCCGCAACCCCGCTCCGCGATAGATGATCGCCTGTGAGAAACTCACGAAGCTCCGGGAAGGGAGAAAGAACGTGATCCGCTGCAGCCACATTGGCTGACTCTCCACCGGCGTATTCCCCCCGGAAAGCAACTGCAACACAATCACGGTCACAATCACCAAGAGGGCGAACTGTGCCATTGTGCGCGCCACCGTCCCCATGAAGATTCCGAGCGCGGTCGCGAAAAACAGGTACAGCACCACCCCCGCCAGAAACAGCATCGGAGAGCCGGCGATCGGTACTGCGAGAACCGTCCGCACAACCACAAACAGCGACACCGCGACCGCGACCAGAATCACCAGACCGTTCGCCCAGACCTTCGCCATCGCGATATCGAACGCAGTCAGCGGCATGACCAGCAGATGTTCGATGGTCCCCTGTTCCCGTTCACGCAGCAGCGCGGCTCCCGTCAGCACCATGGTTAGCAGGGAGACCTGGTTGATGATTGCCACCACACCGGTGAACCACGACGTGGTTCCATTGGGATTGAACTCGCGGCGGGTGACAACAGAAACCGCCGGCCCGGCCCGCTCGTCACTCCGCTGCAGAAACGTGGTCGTCTCGCTCAGGATGATGTTGGAGATGTACGACGATCCCACCCCCGCCTGCAGCATCGCCGTCGCGTCAACATTGAGCAGCAGTTCCGGATGCCGGCCGGCACGCGCGTCGGCCTCGAACCGCGGGGGAATCTCCACGACGAAAATGTATTTTCCCTGGTCCATCGCATGTTCGACATCCTGGGGGACGATTTTCACCGGCCTGAGGAACCGCGGCGGATAGAACGCGTTGAACAGTTGCCGCGACAGCGCCGAATCATCCTCATCCACGAAGGCGATCGACGCGTTGTGAACCTCCGACGAGGTTCCTGTCGCCTGGCTGTAGATCGCCAGGGTGAACGAGTAGATCACGAAGACGACCAGCACCACATCATGACGCAAACTGCGGAGTTCCTTCGTTCCCAGCCAGAAAATCGTCGCCAGTCGTTTCATCTCAAGCCTCCTGCTTCGTGAGCAGATAGCAGGTCACCACTGTCAGCACCGGAACGAACAGTCCCAGGGCCAGGGCATCGAACGCGAGGTCGGGGAATAGCAGTCCCTTCGTATACGCCCCGACGCTGGCGTGCATGTAATAGGTTGTCGGCCAGAGGGTGCCAATCAGCCGGGCACTTCCCTCCTGTGTCGACACCGGTTGCATCAATCCTGAAAACTGAACCGTTGGAAGCATCGTGACGACTGTGGTCACGAACACCGCCGCGACCTGACTGGAGGTGAATGTCGAAATCAACTGGCCGATTCCCGTGGTCGCCGCGACGTACAGCAGCGTACACAACAGCAGCGTCAACCCGCTCCCCTTGATGGGGACGTGAAACACCAGGAGGGCCATCGCCGTCAACACACAGAAGTTGATCATGCCGATCGCCAGATAGGGAAGTTGCTTCCCAACCAGAAACTCGAGCTTGGTGGTTGGCGTGGTGTAGAAGTTCGAGATCGAGCCCAGTTCCTTTTCCCGCACAATGCTGACGGCCATCAGTGTCGCAGGGATAAGGATCAGCAACAGCGCCGGCACACTGGGAACCATCGCGTAGATGCTGTCGAAGGTGGGGTTGTATTTGAATCGCGGTTGGATTCGCACGGCCGGGCCGGAGAACTTCGCCTCCGAGGTGCGTTTCGCCAGATCCTCCAGATAGGTGGTCGCGACACTGGTGGTGTAATCCTTCATTGTTTCCGAGCGAAACGGATTGGAACCGTCGATCGACGCCGCCACCTCGGGCTGGCGGCCCGATTTCAAGTCCTTGCCAAAATCCTTGGGAATTTCCAGCGCGACCGACAGTGTGTTCGCTCGCAGCCGCTCTAGCGATTCTTCTTGAGTCTGGATCGCGGGGGCGATTTCCTGAAAGTAGCGAGAGCCCTGATAGGCCGCCAGAAACTCCCGGCTCTCGGGCGTTTGATCGCGATCGAGGTACGAGAACTTGATGTTCTCAACGTCGGTGGTGATCCCGAATCCCAGAACCAGCATCAGAAGCGCCGACCCGATGAAGGCGAACGCGAGCCGAACCGGATCCCGGCGGATTTCCAGCGTCTCACGGTGCGCATACGCGAGCGCCCGCCCCAGATGGAATCGCGACTCGGCGTGGGCTGTCGCGGTGTGACCTGTCGCGGGATTCGATGGCGGACTGCTCGCGTCGTGTTGCGGATCACCGCTGACAACCGCATGGGGGTCAGAAGAGCGGCTCGCCCCGTTCCCTCCAGCGCCCCCATGAGCCGACGGTGCGAACAGCGCCGCCAGGTCCTGTTGCTTCGTCTCCTGCCCTGCGGGAATCGCCTGCTCAATGCAATGAATGAACGCTTCCTCAAGAGTGGGCAGGCCCGATTTGGCGACGAGATCCGCCGGCTTGTCGCAGGCAAGAACCGTCCCCGCGTGCATCAGCGAGATCCGGTCACAGCGCAGTGCCTCGTTCATGAAATGCGTCGAGATGAAAATGGTGACATTCTCATTTCGCGACAGTTCGATCAGCAGCTCCCAGAATTCATCGCGGGCGACCGGGTCGACCCCCGATGTCGGTTCGTCAAGAATCAGCATTTCGGGCCGGTGGATGATGGCGACGGCGAGTGACAACCGCTGCCTCACCCCGAGCGGCAGGCTGGCCGCCAGGGCGTCAAAGTACTCACTCAATCCGAACCGCCGGACAAGTTCGTCAATTCGTTCGCGGGCTTCGGCGACTTCCAGATGAAACAGCCGAGCGTGGAGCCACAGGTTTTGACTGACGGTGAGTTCCGTGTACAACGAAAACGCCTGCGACATGTAGCCGACACGTCGACGGGTCTCGAGGTCGTTCGCGTCGACTTTCTTCCCGAAGAGCAGCGCCTCGCCTTCGGTCGCCGGGAGGAGCCCGGTCAGAATCTTCATGGTGGTCGTTTTTCCGCAGCCGTTCGAACCGAGAAACCCGAAGATCTCTCCCCGTTCGATCGAAAAGCTCACGTTGTTGACCGCAGTGAACGAACCGAAACGCATGGAGACGTTTTTCGCGACAATCGCCGGCTCGGCCGCGACGTCCTTGCGCGGGGGAATCTCCAGAGAGTGGCCATCTCCCCGTTTCTCGGGAGGAAGCAGTTTGACAAACGCCTCTTCCAGGTTTTTGGATTTCGTCTGTTCCATCAGGCGTGTGGGCGAATCGCTCGCGAGAATCGCGCCGTCGTCCATGGCGATGGTCCAGTCAAACTGCTCGGCTTCGTCCATGTAAGCGGTCGAGACGAGCACGCTCATCGACGGACGCTGTTCCCGAATCGCGTCAATCAGCGCCCAGAACTGCCGTCGCGAAAGAGGGTCGACGCCTGTGGTCGGTTCGTCGAGCAGTAACAGATCGGGGTCATGAACCAGCGCGCTGCACAATCCGACTTTTTGTTTCATCCCCCCTGAGAGTTTCCCCACCGGTCGATCGGGAAAGGGATCGAGTCCGGTCGCTTTCAGGAGAGACTCGATGCGGGCCACGCGTTCTGCCTTGGATTGGCCGAACAAGCGGGCGAAAAAATCGATATTCTCGAAGACGCTCAATTCAAAATAGAGGTTTTTCCCCAGTCCCTGCGGCATGTACGCGATCTGGGGGCAGACGGCGGTTCGATGCCGTTGATTCGACATGTCCCCCCCCAGAACCAACACCTGGCCCGACTGAATCTTTCGGGAACCGGAAATCAGCCCCATGAGCGTCGACTTGCCGACACCATCGGGGCCAATCAGCCCGACCATTTTCCCCGCGGGGATTTCGATCGAGATGTTTTTGAGCGCCTGAGTCTTGCCATAATGGTGCGAGACACCGACGACGCTGGCAATCGATCGGTCGCGCTGGGTCATGAAGCAGACCTGAAATGCTCAGGGGAGAGAATTCGGATGGAAGAATCTGTCGAGGCACAAGCCGAGGCGGGGCACAAACTCTGAGCCTCTGCGGAGTGAAGCCGCCACCTCGTTACGGTGACTCCGCAGGGGCGGTTTTCGCAGGGGACTCGGCGTCTTCGGTTGGCGTCTCGGCTGGTTTGGGGGCTGGGCTAACCCCAGCGGACGAAGGGGCAGTCGTTTTGGCGGAAGAGGCTGCCGGCGGGGGAAAACGTCGTTCCAGCGCAGCGGGCCAGACTGCCTTGTCGTCGAGCCGCACATACCCCAGTCCGCGGACGCCGGTTTTGATCCGGTTGATGTACGGCGCGACCTTTTCCGGCGGGATTTGCAGCTTCAGCCGAAATTGCTGCTTGTCGCGCTCGCTGCGGGTTTCCACCTGCTTGGGGGTGAATTGCGCCTCGGGTGAGACGAACGACACATGGGCCTCGGCGGCGTATTCGGGGGCGGCGTCAAACACCAATCGGGCCTCGGCCCCCACATGAGCCCGCGCGGCTTCCTGAGCGGGAAGAAAAATCTCCATGTAGATGTCGCTGAGATCGAGAACGGTCAACATTTTCTCTCCCGCCCCGACGACCGAACCCGGTTCTTTCATGCGGTACAACACCCGACCTTTGACCGGACTTTTTAAAACGGTATCGTCCCACTGTGACTGAATCCGCTTCACCTCCGCCTCGGCGGCCGAGACCCCTTGCAGGGTCGAACGCACCCGGGCTTTGGCAACATTGACCTGAGCGGCGGCGGCCTCGCGCCGGGTCTTGTCTTCGTCGTAGCTCTGGTCCGAGATCGCGTTGCGTTTCTTCAGGGTTTCGGCCCGCGCAAAGCTCTTTTCGGCAAGGGAAGCGCTCGCTTCCTTTTGCACGACATCGGCTTCCGCCTCAGCCGCGTCTTCCTCCGCTTTCGCAAGCTGGGCCTTGCGGTTTTCGAGAGTCGCGTCGAGTTCCGCGGTGTCCATCCGACAGAGAACCTGATCGACTTCCACCAAGTCCCCTTCTTTGACGAGAACCTCTTCGATGCGGCCGCTGGATTTTGAGGCGATATCAACCTGAATCGCCTCGATCCGCCCGTTCCCCCAGACGATTCCATCGGGGAGCTTGAGTTTCTTGCGTTCTTGTCGCTGGTAGGCCCCCCAAGCGACGAAAACGACGACGGCCAGCAGGACGAAGCGTCCGACTCGTTCCATAAACGACTTGTTGCGCATGTTGATTCCACTGCTCCTGGGCGTAGGACTCGCTGAGGGGGGGTCAAGTTACCATTCTCATTGCCTCGGGGCGAGCCGCCGAAACCCGATTTGACCCGCCGCTGGACACGGACATACAATCCCTATAGGCCGAATGGAGCGCGCTCGTGACGGGTGCGCTCCCGGCGGGCTGCGAAAGCCCCCCGGTTCGTTCGGTTTTTGGGCGACACCGGGCGTTCTTGAGAATTCACCGCATCGGATCCATGTAGACTGATCTTATAATCAGTAGACTCTCATCCGAATGGGGCGGTGTTGAATCTCTAGAGTGAAAACCCCATGAGTGACTGTTTTTCGTCGTGTCCGAGTTGGACCTGTGACGATTCAACAGAATGGGTGGTTGGTAACGGGGATTCCGTTCCCGTTCAGATTTCCTCAAATCAGAGAGTGGTCGCGATGAATCTTCGCCAAAACTGGGCACGTTTGTTCTCCCGTTCGTCTGTGCGTCGACGTCGTCCGACCCGACTTGTTTCCGCTGGGATCGGGGCCGAGGTGCTGGAGTCGCGGGCGCTGCTCGCGGCCGCTGTTCCGAATTTCACGTTGACGAATATCAGCGGGGCGCTCACGCTCACATCGACCGACAATTACGACACTGGGTTAACGATCACCCGTTCGACGACGAACGTGAACAACGTCCTCATCTCGGCGGTTGCCGGTTCGCAGATCACGTTTGGAACCAGCATCCTCAGCACGCAGACGATTTCGCTGGCGACGGTGAAGAGTCTGACGGTCAACTTGGGGGCGGGAATCAACACCGTCAATGTCGTCGGCCTGAGCATGACCGGCGATCTGACGATCAATGGTACCGCCACGGGCAAGGCGTTCGTCACGGTCAACGCCGGAACGCTGGCCACGACCATTGGCGGTTCGATCAACGCCAATCTTGGCAGTGAAGTTTCGACGTTCAACCTGTTCGGCAGCGCCAATTTTGGCGGAAGTTTGACGGTGACCGGGTCGGTCAACGTCATCGAAAACGGCGCAGGGGCGCATCAGGTCAATCTGGCCGGTCCGCTGGCGAACAATCCCTCCGGCGGGAAATTGTTCATTGGGGGAAGTGTCAACGTTCTCGACACGGGCTTCGGAACGTCCGGTTTTCATATTGATGACGGCGTCAAGATCACCGGCAATGTGTCGTTCGACAACTCGGTGAACAACGTCAGCGCGAACAAAGTCGAGATTTTCTCGAATTCCCTCGCGTACGGTGTCACTACGATTGGTGGAACGCTGAATATCAAAACCAGCTCGGCGAATTACGCGGGCAACACGGTTCAGCTCGTGGGGTTCGGGACACCACTGGTCGTCACCGGGGTCGCCACCATTGTCACCGGGGCGGGGGCCGACAAGCTGACGTTGCAAAACACGTCGTTCACCAGCGCCCTGTCGCTCAACGCGGGGACCAGTCCCAGCTACAGCCGGGACATCATGAAAATCGATGGCTCGACGTTCGCGACGGGGGTGACGGTGAGCGCCTCGGGGGCGTCGGCGGAACTCGACCTGGGGACGGACAAAACGTTTGGTCCCACGACGTTCAAGGGAACGTTCGCCGCTTATCTCACGGGAGCCTTTTCCCAGATCTACATTTCGAACGCCAGTTCGACCAGCAGCGAAGTGAACTTCAATTCGAACGTCACGTTCGTCGGTGGTGCCAGCCCGGGAACCTACTACGTTCAAGGGTTATGGACGATCACCAATTCGAAGTTCGTGAAGACGAATTTCACAACCACGGCTCCGACGGCGGTGAAGGCGACCGTCAAAGCGGTACTGGTCGGAAATAACCTGACGCTGACGTCGACCGACGCCCGAAATCCCGTGTTTACCGTGACGCGATCCACTTCGAAGGTGGTCATCACGGCCGGGCTCAACACGCAGATCACCTATCTGACCACCACGGCCGCCTCGCAGTCGATTCTGCTGAATTCGCTGGCCAATCTCACCATCACGCTGGGAACCGGAATCAGTGATGTGACCGTCTCGGGGCTGTCAATGACGGGAGATCTGACGATCAACGGGGCCACGAACGGCCTCTCGACGGTCACGATCAACGCCACTCCGGGGAACACCACGATTGGCGGATCGATCATCGAGAACTTCGGTGCCTCCGCCGGTACGCTGAATGTTTACGGCAGCACAAACAACGGCGGCGCGTTGACCGTGACCGGTTCGGTCGCTGTGACCGCGTCGGGTGCCGGTATGAAGCAGGTCAACATCGCTGGCCCGCTGGGGGGGAATCCCGCTGGCGGCAAGACGGCGATCAAGAAAGACGTCACCATGACCGACACGGGGAATGGTGTCTCAGGGCTGCACATTGACGACGGCGTCACAATCACCGGCAACGTCGCCTACGACAACAGCCTTAATACCGTCAATCCGAACAAATTCGAGGTCTTCTCGAATTCGACGATTTACGGCGTCAGCTCCATCGGCGGGACGTTGAATGTGAAAACCAGCCGCGCGGTCTATGCGGGGGATGTCGTCACCCTGCAAGGGTTCGGCACCCCGCTCGTCGTCACCGGAGCGGTCACGCTGAGTACCGGTAACGGCCCCGATTCGCTGGCGATCGCCAACGCGACCTTCAGTTCCACCACGACCACCTCGATCGATCTGGGAACGAGTCCCGCGTTTGTGCGGGACCAGATCGCGATCGACGGCGGGACGTTCACCGGCCCGTTCGTGATGACCGCTGGTGGGGCGGCGGCGCGGATGACCATTGGAACCGATCCGACTTACCTGCCGACCAATTTCAAGAGTACGTTCAAAGCGTATATGACCGGGTCGAGCGCGACCGTCCTGATGTCGAACAAGACGTCGACCGTGAATCAGGTTCTGTTCGCGTCGACGGTTCTATTCTCGGGGGGAACCCCCAACGGGACGCTGACGGTGAATGGACTCTGGTCAATCAATCTCGCCAAACTCACTCGCACGAATTTTGACCTGGTCTTCGCATAACGCCTGTTTGAGTGCCAATTCGTAAGCTGGGGGGAAAGTGTCCCCCCAGTTTTATTTTCAATGCGGAAAAATCTCAAAAAAGACTCAAGTTTTCAAAAAACCGCGCTTGACCCGTTTTTTCGGTTCACCTATAAGCCGGACCCCCTCGTGCCCACGGATGGGCACTCGACCCAGGGGAAGAGAATCCGGCCCGCTGGCAGGGCGTTTTTCAGGGAGTGAACCGTAATCATGGTTGAGAAGAATCTCGCGACCGCCGGCGCGGCTGGTGGCAAACGCAATTGGACCTGGGCCGTCGCTGGCACCGCGGTCGTCCTGCTGGGGGCCGGGGTCGCGTTCCAGTTCATGCGTCCCACCGGAGCCCGTTCGGAAGACGGTGCCGGCAAAGCCACCGCCAACCGTTCCTCCGAATCCGCCGCCCCCCGCGAAAAGATCGTCGCGACCATTAAATCGGGCGGTTCCACCGACAAAGTCACCTACGACGATCTCGCTCAAGAGTGCGTCCGTCGGCATGGTGCCGAGATCCTCGACAATCTCATCAACCGCCGCATCATTCAGCAGGCGTGCGACCAGCACGGCATCTCGGTCAGCGAAGCCGAAGTGAAGGGCGAAGTCAACCGCATCGCCAAGAAGTTCAACCTCGACGAAGAGAACTGGCTGAAGATGCTGCAGTCCGAGCGGAACGTGACTCCGGCGCAGTACTACAACGACATCATTTGGCCGATGCTCGCCCTGCGCAAGCTGGCGGGTGAAAAAGTCGAAATCGGCGACAAGGAATTGCAGCACGCCTTCGTGCGGAACTACGGCCCCCGCGTGAAAGCCCGGGCGATTGTTCTCGACAATCCCCGCCGCGCCCGCGAAGTTCACACCAAAGTCACCGGCGCCCCCGAGGACTTCGGCCGATTCGCCCGCGAATTCTCGATCGACCCGAACAGCCGTTCGCTCGACGGTGTGATTCCCCCGATTCCGAAATATGCCGGAAACGACAAGCTGGAAGACGTGGTCTTCAAAATGAAGGAAGGGGAGATTTCCCCCGTCGTTCAGGTGGGCGTGAATCAGTTCATGATTGTGCTGTGTGAAGGCCGGACCGAACAGGTCGTGAAGGATCTGGCGGATGTCGAAGGCATTCTGCGTGAACAGCTCACCGAAGAAAAGATTCAGCAGTCGGTCGCCAAAGTGTTCGAAGGCCTGAAAGACGACGCCCGTGTCGAGAACATTCTCACCGGGACGGTTCAGGGTGGAGACAAGAAGTCGGCCGGTGCCAAGAAGGGCGCTGTTCGTCCCGCGGGCGCGACGGCCGGCAAGG
Source organism: Planctomicrobium piriforme (assembly GCA_945860955.1). GTDB lineage: Bacteria > Planctomycetota > Planctomycetia > Planctomycetales > Planctomycetaceae > UBA10511. Next base: position 6,890 of record CAMATH010000059.1, on the reverse strand, counting down.
GAGCCAAGGGGGATGAGGTGACCGGCGCGAGTGCCGAAGAAGCCAGCCCCGCGAAGCCGACAACCAAGACCGCCGCGAAGCCGAAGACGACCAAGTGATCGCACCAGGGAACTCGTGGTAGGCGAGACGCTCAGCGGCTCGCCTGGATGTACCGCAGTTGCCGGTCGGACGCGTCAACAGCCAGCTCGTTCCACTTCAACGCACGTCGCGCTACGCGACGAAGAGACTCCTGTGGATCCCGGAAGCGATCTCACCCGCTGCCGGGATCGCCTCTGCCGCGAACCCCGACGCAGTTTTTCTGCGCCGGGGTTTGTCGCGTCTTTGGATCCGTCCCCAAAAGAATTCGTGGTTTGCGATCCTCACGCTTAGAAGCCGAACCATCGGTTCGAAGTGAGTGTTCCATTTTCCGTTGTGCGCAGCTTCGCTTGTCTTGCGCGAAAATCAACGGTCGACAGTTCAGCCTCCCGCGCGGCGCAGCCGCCGGTCGCAGCCTGGTGAGGATGCCATAAAGTAGCCGGGTGTCGCAGCCTGTCGTTTATACACAAATCCCAAAGGTCTTTTGGGCGATCGCCATGGACTGACATGAGATTTGCGCCAGAAATTCAAGCAGAAGACTTCTGCCAGAATTGAATCCGGACGCAAGTGGGAAGGCTGGCGGAACGAAAAGCGCTCCATTGACCGATTTCCAACTCGGTTGGCACACTGAGGTCGAGGGTTTGAGTCTGGTGCCGCGCGACATTGGCTCAAATTGTTCCACGTTTTCCTCGGCGAACGCCATTTCCCGAGCCTCGCCTTTTCAATTCTGGCAAGTTGGGATCGGATGTGTCTTCGACCTGTCTCACACCGCAGCCGTCACTCCCCCTGCGCTTCGTCCTTGACCTTTCCGTAGATCTTGCGAGCTTCGTCGTAGGCCGCTTGCGCGTCGGCTCGTTCGGCTTCGCGAATGTTCCCCTTCTTCGCATTCCAGCAGACGTCGACCGCGTCGAGACACCATTGAGCGCTCTTGCGACTCGCCCGCACCGGTTCCCCCGCCACTTCCACCCAGATCGGATTCGTATGCACGCTGGGGAAAATCCGAACCGCCACCCAGCTCGACTGGGTGATCTCCAGATCGAATGACAGCGACTGCTTCCGACCGTCGGCCAGAATGCTCTTCGTCGCGACCGGCACCCCGTTGACAATCACTTCTACAGGGACTTCACGCGACTCTTTCACCCGCGACCGCTCCAGGCTCCAGTAGGGCTTTTCATCGAGTCGACGCTTCCGAATCGCTTCCGTCTCGGCCGTTGGCTTTTCGTTCGCCAAATACGCGGCGACATCGAATGTCGCTTTGACCTTCGCCGACTTGTCGAGTGACAACGTGCTGATCTTGCCTCCCGATCCCGGTTCACCCACGGCGACATCGTTCACCTTGAAATCGAGCAGGTGACTCAAACCATCGCCGCAGTAACTGCGACCATTCTTCAGCCCCAGCACCCAGTTGTCGTAGTTCAGCTCTTCCTTGTTGTCGAGTTTTACATAGATACGACCCAGACCGACTTTGTCCCCATAGATGCACGGGAAGTCGGTCTCACCGCTGATTCGCGATGTCATCCCGCAGTTCAACGTGTGGTACCAGACGTTGAGCTCCCAGATCGGGGGAGTGTCGACGGCGGAGATGAAATCACACACACCGGTCGCGGTGGTCACGACGTACTCGTTCGCCCCGATGCCGTCAAAACGGGGCATCGCCAGGTCGGGGAGTTTGTCCGCCGCCTTTCCCTGCCATCCCGCCGGGTTGCGACCGCGAAACTGCCGGGTGCCATCGGGCATCAGGTCGGGCAATTCCAGTCCCCAGCCGGAGTGGCTGTAGCCCACAATGCCCCCCTGTTTTTTGCCCCAGGCCAGGACCGGCTGTGTCCAGCTTGGCCACTGTTCGATGTAGTCAGCACCGGGGTAGTCGTCTTCCGTCAATCGCAACAGACACAAATGGCCGGCGTGCGATGAGGGAAAACCACTCACCTCCACGTCGTATCGCATCAGATAATTTGGACGGGACAACGCCGATGTCTTTCCTTCGAAATACTGCTTCTGCGTATACCAGCACGGTCCCCAACTGAGAACGCAACCCACATTCAGGTCTTCACCCAGAATGTGCCGCATCATGTCGGCTGGCGTGACTCCCTCGGTCGGGTTTTCATAGTGGGCGCAGCCAGCGGCGTGAACATGATGGTCTCCCGAGTACCAGCCGCGGGTCGCCGGGTGAATCCAGCGACTGAGCTGGAAATCCTGCTTCTGGCTGGTGACTCCCGCCTTCACCGTGATGGTGTGATTCGCGGTGCGATATTCCGGACCACGCGAGACTTCGACCTGATATTCGCCCGGCGGCAGGTGAATCGATTCGCCGTCGGCACGGTAAATCTGATTGTGAAAGAAGAAGTCGGGAGCGAGCCGGCGCGCGGGGTTGGGATAGACCCGCCCCAGTTTGTCGCGAAACACAAACGCCGCCGTCGAAGGCTTGCCGTCAAAATCGCGAACCCCCAGCACCAGCTCCACCGCCGGCAGCGAGTTGAACAGCACCGGCACCGTGTTGCGGAAGCCGATATCCTGTGTCCCCTGCCCGACGTTGAATCCCAGGCTCGCTTCCCGCTTCCCCACCTCCCGACTGTAGAGCTGCAACACGCGATATTCCAGCTCCAGGCCCGATAGAGTTGGCTTGAGGGGCTGGCTGCTAAAAAACGCCGCGTCGAGCCAGCGGTTGGGAACGTCGGCCGGCGTCACTTCGAGTTTGGGGTTGGGGGAACCGCTGCTCCGTTTGTACAACGGCGCGAGATTGGGGCTTTCGATTTTGAGTTCCGGAGTGATCCCCGCCTGGTTCTGCACCTTCACCAGGAACGTCCGCCACCCCTGCTGTGTCAGCTCTTTCTTCGCCGGCCCTTCGATCACCGAAACCCGGCTCTCGGCGTTGATGGTCACACCAACGACACAGAGGGGATCGAGGATCTTCTGGATCGCCGCGACGGTGATCAGAGGATCGGCGTCACGGGCCGCCTCTTTCAGTTTGGCCTTGTCGGCGTCGGAGAGCGGCGATCCCACAAAGTCCAACGCTTCGACCAGGCGTTCCGTCGCCGCCACCAGCGGCTGAACCTCGACCCGGACAATCTTCAAGAACTCCTTCGGCTTCTCGTCGGCGGCGTGGGTCGGCGCGAAGAGGGAGAGCGCCAGAATCAACCCAAGAAACAGACGCGCCAAGCGAGGGCGAACAGGCATGAGCAGTCTCCGAGAGCAGAGAGATCGCGGGAGTGGTACGACACGGGATCGTAACACACGTGCCAGCGATTGTCGTCTCAAAGACTTTCGAGTTTCACCCACGCGAGCGGGGAGCGTCAACTCCCTGAACCCCGCCCCAATCCCGCCACCTACGCCGCCTTCTCGCTCACACGAACTTCCTGTACCGCCAGCTCACCAACCGAACCGGCCGACCATTCGGGAGTCTGTTCGGGCTGGTGAAGACGGATCTGCCCGGTCATGCGAGTGAAGACGGGAGTCACGAACATGATGCCCGCGGAGAGAAGGACGGCTCCCACGCAAAGCGCGAGTGCGAATTGATCGTCGGCGGCCTGGGCGAAGAGTACGGGCATGGCTCAACTTCCTGTTTTCGAAGAGGACGAACGCATCCTTTTTGTTCGGACAAACGCGCTGGCCGGCTGGAACTCACCAGAGACCGTTCCTACGTCCGGGCCAATCGTTTCCACCCGATCGCGCGACCGCTCCCGGCCCCAATGCAAATCGATATCCGCCAATTCGCGCCATTCAAGCTGCGTCGTGGAAATAGGGTTGCCATTTTTGACGAACTGAACGGAAGTGGATGGGAATCGAACACCCCCGAATTTATCGGGAGAAACCGAGGCGCGCAAATCAATGCACGCACGGATGCACGCACTGGAGCATGCGATTGCAGCAGATTCCAGCATTCTCGATCTGATTTCTCGCTGGCCCGACCTGCCGGCGGAAGTGCGGGGGCGGATCCTCGAGTTTTTTGCGACGACGTCCGGGTGTGCCTCGACAACAGTTTGAACCAGTCGCGGCCGAAAGAGGCCTCGGAAAATCGTGGGGAAGCAATAACGGTCACAATCGCAATCTCGACGATCCGACCACGATCCCAGGAAGAACGCGATCGCCCGAAACGTCGCCCACGACGACGAATGGGAGATGATGCCAGTTCAATTCGCGGTTTGATCAGTCCTCTTCATCAAGCATGGTCCGCTGTCCGCGAGCCAGCTTCATTGCTTTCCGTGGCGCGGGGCGTTCCAGAGAGTGTTTCTCATTGAGTTCGGTGACTGAAAACAATCGCCCGCTACAAATCCGCTCAAGCAGCGCTGCTTGCTGGGGCTCCAGTTGAACCAATAACCCCAGGACATTCAGCAAATCGATCAAATCAGTCGTATATTCGGCAAGCCAGTGGTCGGCTTTGATATCTTCAAGTTTCGACGGGGGGCGTCGATCTCCCATCACGGGGCGTTCGCGGTCCTTTTGTCGGTAGCTGAACCACTGGCGGAGGATTTGCTTGCCAGAGACTTCATAGTTCCAGACGGCTTGTGAAACGCGTTCAACGTAGCCGTCCCCGATCAGCAGCCGCTGCTGGGCAACATCATAGTCGATAATCTCCGGCATCGAATCCGGCGAGTCGGGAATGGCTCCATCTGCTGGGATGCGCGGGGCCTGTACTTTGGGGAGTCGTGGCGGTCCCTTTGGACGCCCCTCGGCGGGTGCAGTGAACCGCTCGCCAAACGTGTGCAGCCAGATCACGTGGCGACCCAGTCGCACAGTTTCGCGGAACAGGTCGGCATCCGCGGTCAGAGGAACTCTCAAACCTGGCTGAACCAAGTCAGGCTGGAATCGTTGTGTAAATGCGGGATTGGCGGTAACCGCAGCGAGATACGCGATCAGGTCCTCGTCGTTGACCGGCTGGCCGTAATTTTGGCTCAAGAATTTGAGAAGTGCTGGCCGAAAGTTCGACATCCGACCATCTGCCGCCTGCCAGAGCGGGAATACACGTCCGCCGAATGAGCCCTTGAAATGATCGAGGTCAGGAATCAATGAGGTAATTGTTACGGCCGGACCGGCAGATGGAGAAGTGCGGCTTAGCGCCGTCAGATACACCTGGCATCCGGAATGCCATTCCCAGAGCTGTGGGTTGGGCTGGTTGATTAGGCGGCTGTCCGGAATGATCCATTGCCGGTCGAAAGAGCGAAATGCATAGCGAACCGGCTTCATGCACACGCCCGTATCTTTCGCTACCGGCAGGGCGCGACTCTCGTGACCCGCGAGCCCCTGTGCGACCGTTTTCATGCTGTGCTTGTCGCCGGGTTCACCGTTGCGAAGGTGGGGGTAAAACAAGTCTTCAATCTGCTCCTTTGGGGCATGAACCAGCAGGTCCCAACGACGATTGAGGGTGGCGGAATCGGGTGCAATGACCCAAGTTCGCCCCGGCATGACCCCCGAGCCATTGTAAATGAAATAGTCTTCCAGCGCCGGAAACGTCGACCATTCACCGGTGGCGGCCGGCAGAAATGCGGCTCGCCAATCGGTGGCGCACTCCACCCAGTTTCCATCGTCGAGGGCGATCTTCGAAATCGCGTCAAATTTCCCCTCGCGGGAACCCAGTGGGAGAGCTCGAAAGTGAACGATGGCCGGGTTTGAATCATCCCTGCGCACTCGCGACACGAGGACAATACAGACTGGCTGTTGAACGCCCTGGAAAATTCGTGTGGGGACATCCGGCTGATGTCCTTCCGGGGAGCAGTCGATTACCCAGATTTCGTTCGCACGTTGACGCAGGTACTCTCGCATCCTCTGAAACCCCGGACCGTTCAAGAAGCCTGCGACTGTGATGAAGCAGACGATTCCCGTATCTGCATCCGGGTCGTGATCGAATACCTTGTAGGTCGCCCATCGCCAGAAGTAGATATAGAGATTGCGGAGATGCTTGGCATGCGTACTCACCCCCCATACAGACGGTGGCATCCAGCGACTGAGGAGTTCCTTTTCGACCCATGCTCCGAGTCCCATGGCTTTCTCCTTGTAGGGCGGATTGCCAAGTACGACGGTTATTTTCTCTCGTTTTTTGATTTCGTTCGCCCGTTGTCGTGATTCGGCAATCGGAGCGTATGTATTGGGGAGCCATTCATCTTCGACGAAAGGATCGCCGAGCGTGTCCGTCACGAACATCCGTGGCGTTACCGTTGCTGCCCCGTTCGTCAGTGCGCTGACTTCCGCCAGAATTCGAAGCTGCGCGACAGCGAACGGCCCTAGTTGCATCTCAAACGCAATCAGTCTAGCCAACGCGGCATTGATCGCGCCTGGTACCGCGCCATCGCCTTCGTGATCCGCGATCGTCTCTGCGATTCTGCGCAATGTTCCGAGCATAAACGTACCCGTCCCGACGGCTGGATCCGCAACTGTCACTTCATTCGATGCCAGCCCGCCAGAGAGGCCGAATAGGCGCGGACTCTGCAGTGCCTCGTCGACGAGTCGCACCATCGCGCTCACAACTTGCGGCGGCGTGTAATAGGAACCAGTCTTTTTTCGAAGCGAGTTATCGTAGACTTCGAGGAACTCTTCGTAGAAATACAGCCACGCTTCGGATTCTCCCTGGCTGATCGTCTCCCATTGTACGACGTCGAGTACCCGGGTAAGGGTTGCGAGCGACGTTTTGAGCGTGCTTTCACTTTCGACCTCTTGTGTCACGATGCGAAGAGCTGCGTAACTGCTCAATAACCCCTCGGAAACTGGTATTTACTCAAAGTCGGTTTTTCGGGGAATGTATGGCGCATGAGCCAGTCAGACCCCCAGCCAATCCAACCGATCGTCATCGCGGGAATCGAGATCCCGGCGGCGGAGCAGACGCC
>CAMATH010000058.1 GCA_945860955.1 Planctomicrobium piriforme | reverse complement strand
CCCGCATGGCCGACACTTGGGCGGCCGCCGCGATGATGGCTGGGCATCCGAACGGAGTTTCGATGCTCTCGCTGCGGAACGTTCCATTCGCGTTGCAAGTGGGAGGGAACGACTCCGCCTACAATCGCAATCAAGTGGGCCGACAGTACGGCGACATTCTCGAAAAGCTGCACACAGACGATCCCGACGGGTATCAGAATTTTGTGAAGATCCACGAGGGTAAGCCGCACTGGATGAACCTGGAGGACGCGGTCGCGCTCCCCTGGATGGCGAAGTTCACCCGGAATCCGGTCCCGGATCGGATCGTCTGGAAACAGACGGGGGCTCCACACGAACGTTCGTATTGGCTCGCCGTTCCAACGGGCGAGGCGGTGGGAGATTCGCTGGTGATCGCGCGCCGAAACGGGCAGACGATTGAAATCGACACGGTCGAGAAGATCACAAAACTGCTGGTGCGTCTCGACGATCGGCTCGTCGATCTCGACGGCGAAATCACGATTCGATCCGGCGACCGGGTTTTGTTCGCCGGGAAACCACCCCGCACCATCGCGACCCTGGTGAAAACCCTCGTGGGCCGGGGGGATCCGAAGTTGATGTTTAGCTCCGAAGTTGCGGTCGAAATGGCGCCGTAAAGACAGCGGAGCCAGTCTTTCGGAGAAAGACGGCTACGATGCCACATCCCCCGACCTATTTCTCTGTCGTATCCACCTGATCGACCCGCCCGTACCGCCGGAGCGCCGGGCACACCAGCGCCACCAGCCCGACAACGACGATCGTGCCGATTCCCCCTGAAACCACCGCGGCTGTCGGGCCAAACGTGGGATCGGAAGGTCGCTGGAACAGATGGGCCACGAAGCCCGATTCCGCTTCCCCCAGTTCGTTCGAGACGCTGATAAAGAGCCCGTTGACCGCTGACACCCGGCCGCGCATGGAATCGGGTGTGAGCATCTGTACCAGCGTGTGCCGAACGACCACACTCACCATGTCTGCGGCCCCCAGCGCGAGTAGCAAAACGCACGAAAGCCCGAATGACCGGGAAAGGCCGAATCCAATCGTAAACAGTCCAAACAGGACGACCGACCAGAGCAGCGCCCGCCCTGCCTTTTCGATCGGCGGCCGGTGAGTGAGCCACAGCGACATCAGAACAGCCCCGACTCCCGGTGCCGACCGTAGCCAGCCCAATCCCCACGCTTCAACCAGCAGGACTTTTTCCGTATAGACGGGCAGCAAGGCGGTCGCCCCGCCGAGCAGGACGGCGACCATGTCGAGCGTGATGGCAGCGAACATCACCCGCGAGTTCCAGACAAACGACAACCCCATCCCCAACGCCTTCAGAGAAATCGGCTCGGTGTTGCGTGGTCGGGAGCGAGGGGGAATCGCCGACAGCATCAGCAGATACACCAGCGCCAGGGCCGCCGTCATTCCATAAACGACAGCCGCTCCCCCGGTCAGGTAAATCAGCCAGCCCCCGATGGCCGGGCCGACGACCATCGCCGACTGAAATCCGCCGCTGCTCCAGGCGACGGCATTGCTGAACATCTCGCGGGGAACGATTTCAGGAAGAAACGCCGCCCGGGCCGGTTGCGTGAAGGCGCGAGCCGCTCCAAAAATCCCGAGAATCAAATACGTGATCCACAGCGGTCCTTCGACGTAGGAGTTGTACGCCAGAAGAGCCGAGCACAGCGACAGAACGGACATGGTCCGCAAAAGGATCCACCGCCGGTCGACTCGGTCGACAACAATCCCGGCCGGTAGAAACAGCCCCATCACGGGCAAAACCTGCACCAATCCGACCCACATCAACGACAAGGGATCCTGGGTCCGGTGGAAGACCTCCCAGCCCACCGCCATCGAAAGGGCCTGAACCCCCAGCATGGACGACACATTTCCGGCCAAAAACAGTCGGAAATCGCGGTTTTTCAATGCTCCATAGGGGTCGTGCCTGCGTTCTGGTGGCAGACCGCCATCTTTGACTCGGTCCGACGGTTCGGATTCGGGTGCGTTCGTCGACATAACCCCTTTGTACTCTCCTTCCTGCCGGCGCTCCAAGTCCGGAATCCAAAACATGAACCAGGATCCCCCCGTCCCCCTTCCGAAAACAGGCGGCACAACGCCGCTCGGTTCGCGGGCGTACACGATGTCGCTGGCCGACTTACGCCACGAACTTGGGGGAGATCCAATTCGGGGACTGGATCCCACACTCGCGAGTGAACGGCTGTCCCAGGTCGGCCCCAACGCACTCCGCGAGGCTCCTCCCAAGCCGCTCTGGAAGAAGTTTCTCGCACAATTCAATGAACTGGTCGTCTGGATTCTGATCGCCGCCGCCGTCATCTCGGGCGTGCTGGGGGATGTTGTCGATACCATCGCCATTCTGGCGATTGTGCTGCTGAATGGCTGCATCGGGTTTTTTCAGGAACATCGGGCCGAGCGAGCCCTGGCGGCATTGGCCAAGCTCTCGGCCCCGACAGCGAAAGTCATTCGGGCCGGTAAGTCTCTGTCGATTCCCGCACAGGAACTCGTTCCCGGAGACCGGATCGAACTGGAGGCGGGGGACAATGTGCCTGCGGATGCCCGGTTGACGCTTGCCTACGGGCTGCGGGTGCAGGAGTCTTCGTTGACGGGAGAATCGTCAGCGGTCGAAAAACAACCTGCCGAGGGACTCCGGGGGGAGACCCCGCTGGGGGATCGGCGGAACATGGTCTTTATGAGTACCGTGGTGACCGCGGGCAAGGCCGAGGCCATGGTCACCGGCACAGGGATGGAGACGGAACTGGGTCGAATCGCGGGACTCTTGGCGCGCGAGGAATCGGAACCGACGCCGCTCCAGCGCCGGCTGGATGAGCTTGGCAAATACCTGGTGATCGGTTGTCTGGGTATTGTCGCGGTCGTCTTCGCGCTCGAATTCTCTCGGACGGGGAAGTTCATTGATGTCCTCGTGCGGTCGATCAGCCTGGCGGTCGCGGCGGTTCCCGAAGGTCTCCCGGCCGTCGTCACCCTGACACTGGCGCTGGGGCTCAAGCGGATGGTTCGGCGACACGTGCTGATCCGCCGACTCCCCAGTGTCGAGACTCTGGGTTCCGTGACGGTGATCTGCTCGGACAAAACGGGGACACTGACGCGGAATGAAATGACCGTGCGGACGTTGTACGCCGGTGGGGAATGGTTTCGCGTCACTGGCGGCGGGTACGCGCCGCATGGCGAATTCCAGAAATTCGCCAACACGCCCACGGACGCCGCCCCGCCGGTCACCGTCGACCCAAAACAACCTGGGGCACTGCACGACACGCTGGCGGTGGCGTATTACTGCAATCACGCCCGCGTGGAACCGGTCGAAGAGAATCCACAGAACTGGCGGGTGATTGGCGACCCGACGGAAGGAGCGCTGGTCGTGGCGGCGATGAAGGGGGGAATCGCCTCGGAACCTCCGCCAGGACACGCGATTTTTGAGATTCCCTTCGACTCCGACCGAAAGGCGATGTCGCTGGTTTACGAATCCCCCGCAGGACGGCGGATGTTCACGAAAGGGGCACCCGAAGTCGTGTTGGGGCTGTGTACCAGCGAACTGCGTGACGGAAAGATCATTCCGCTGACCGATGCGTCACGGGGCGACATTCTCGAAGCGGCGCGACAAATGGCGAGCCAGGCGCTGCGGGTCCTCGGGATGTCGTATCGCGATCTGGGCACGGGCGACGTCGCTCTGGCACGGGAAGAGCAACTGGTTTTTGCCGGGCTGGCAGGGATGATCGACCCTCCCCGCGAAGAGGTCCTGCTGGCGATCGAGCGTTGTCGTTCGGCCGGCATTCGCCCGGTGATGATCACGGGAGATCATCCCGAGACCGCGACCGCGGTCGCGCGCGAATTGAAACTCGCCGGTCCCGACGACGAAACCGTCGACGGTCATGCTCTCGACGCGCTGAGTGACGCGGAACTCAAATCCCGGGTCGACAAAATCGCCGTCTATGCGCGCGTCTCGCCCGAACACAAATTGCGGGTCGTGAAGGCGTGGAAATCGCGGGGGCAGGTGGTCGCGATGACCGGTGACGGCGTCAACGACGCGCCGGCGGTCAAAGCGGCCGACATCGGTATCGCGATGGGGATCACCGGCACCGACGTGACCAAAGAGGCCTCCGACATGGTGCTGACCGACGACAACTTCACGTCCATTGTCAGCGCGGTCGAAGAAGGTCGCGGGATTTTTGACAACATCCAGAAATTCGTTCACTTTCTGCTGTCGTGCAACACCGGCGAAGTGCTGCTGATGTTCATCGCGGCGTTGTGTGGGTGGCCCTCTCCGTTGCAGCCGATTCAGCTTTTGTGGATCAACCTCGTGACCGACGGACTCCCCGCGCTTGCGCTGGCGATGGAACGCCCGGAAACCGGGATCATGAGCCGACCGCCACGACCGCCGAACGAACCCGTGATCACCCTGTCGCGCGGCTTGCTGATTTTATGTCATGGTTCCCTGGTGGCGCTGGTGTGTCTCTTGGGATTCGCCTGGGCGCGATCGACGGGATCCGATCAGACCGATCATGCCCGCACCGTCGCGTTTTCCATCGCGGCCTTTTCGCAACTCGCCTACGCTTTTGGCTGCCGCAGCCACTCCAAGTCGGTCCCCGAGATTGGCCTGTTCACAAATCCGCATCTCCTGGCGGCGATCGCGATTTCCGCAGGTTTGCAGTTTGCGGTGGTGACCCTGCCTTTCGCGAGCCGGGTGTTTGAGACCGCGCCTCTCAACGCGACCGACTGGCTGGTGATCGCGGGGCTGGCTTTGACGCCGGTGACGGTGATCGAATTGACGAAGCTGGCGATTTCCGCGTTTCGGCCACGGGTGCGAAACGCATGAGGTACGTCCAGCGGAATCTCAGTTGCCAGATCGCATCCCTGAAAACAGGACTTGCACACATCCAGGAGATCATCCCAGGTGCTTTCTGACCAGTGTCTGCAGCTCTTCAACGCGAAATGGCTTTCGGAGGAAGTCGGTCAATGAATCGCTGACGAACAGCGACTCGTCGATCTGGTCGGCGTAGCCACTGGAGATGATGGCGCGAATTGTGGGGGCGACCAGCCGCAATTCGCGCAGCGTTTCGGCCCCATCCAGCACAGGCATTTTCCAGTCGAGCAGAACCAGCCGAACCGGTTCCGCTGCGTGACGAAAAATCTCGATCGCTTCCCGGCCATTGACAGCCGTCTTGACGGTAAACCCCAGTGACTGCAGAATCCGGGTGGCGAGTCGGCGGATGCCGTCTTCATCATCGACAACCAGAATCGTGCCAGTGCCGTGCCAGGGCTCCGCATTGACCACGGTTTTCGTCGCGGCAACGGGGGGATTCGCCGGCTTGGGAATTCGGACCCGTACTGTAGTACCCGCCCCTTCGACACTCTGGATCTGGATCGCTCCGTGGTGACCGCGCACGATCCCCAGGACGACCGCCATTCCGAGACCCCGGCCGGTGAATCGCGTGGAAAAAAACGGGTCAAAGATCTTTGACTGCGTTTCCGTTGACATCCCAGAGCCGGTGTCTGTCACTTCGAAATAGACATACTCACCGGCGGGCAGAGAGTCGGTCGCGACCGAGACACCGTCCGTACCGCCCGCGTAATACTCCGTTCCCGTGGTGACGGAAATCACGCCAGCGTGGTCCCCAATCGCTTCCGCCGCGTTCGTCACCAGGTTCATCACCACCTGGCGAAGCTGAGTCGGGTCGGCGTGCAACAGGGGAATGGGATGGGCCAGTTGCAGGCGCATTTCACACTTCCGGGAAATCGACACCGTCAACAACTGCACCATCTCGCGCGCCAGTTCCGATACGTTGACCGCGTCCAGCGTGAACAGGTTCTTCCCCGCGTACGCCAGCATCTGCTGCGTCAGCTCCGCCCCCCGGCGGGTCGCGGTGACGACTTCCCCCAGCAGGTTCTTAACCGGCGATTCCTGAAGTACCTGTTGATCGGCAAGGAGCGTGAAACCCAGGATGCAGGTGAGCAGATTGTTAAAATCGTGCGCGATTCCCCCGGCCATCACTCCCAGGCATTCGAGTTTCTGGGCATGCTGCAACTGGCTTTCAAACGCGCGCCGTTCCGCATCCAGTCGGCGCCGTTCAGTCATGTCGCGGACGGTGAGCAACGCGAGCGGGTCAGGATCAGTGTGAATTCGGCTTACGGTGATGTGCGCGGGAATCCTGCCGGCCGACGCCTTGACCCAATACCCGTCGCTTCCGACGGTGCAGGTGGTTGTCTGGCACGCCTGAATCAGAACTCCCAGATCCCGGGCATGTTCCGATTCGAACAAGTCCGGGAGCTTCAGTTCCAGTAACTGCTGACGCCGCAGTTTGCTGAGTTTTTGCGCCGCCGGGTTGACTTCGATGATTCGCAAATCACCCGGATTGATGACGAAAAACGGGTCGTGTGTTTCGCGGAAAACGCAGTGTTCAATCTGCTGGATCTGTTGTGGATTCATTGTGACGGTGGAGACCCAGGCAGTGTCGTTTGATGTTTGGCCGCGGCTTCCACCAGTTGTGTGTGGAGTTGCCCGGCCCGATCCTTGTCCACAGCGCGCGCGACGTTCAGGGCACGCTGACTCGCTTCGACCGCCTCTTCGAATTTCCCCGCCCGCAAGAGCGCCGTCGCGTAGAATTTGAGTGTCACGTAATTCCGCTGCCCCGATTTGTCGCAGGCGGTCTTCGCGAATTGAACCGCTTCCTCAAGATCGGCTTCGGAGGGGTCCGGTTGACTGATCAACGCCCGGACCAGCGTGACATAGGGATAGATCTCGTTCGCATGAATCGCGATGGCGACGCGGGCATTTGCGGCGGCACTCGCGAATTCCCGCGTGTGCAGCAAAAACTGCGAGCGGAAATTTCGGACGGAGTAGTCGCCCGGATCCAGTTCCACCCCCCGGTCGAACGCCTTCCGCGCCTCGTCAAATCGGTTGAGTTTGTACCGCGACCAGCCACGAAACCCCAGTGCCTCCGCGCTGTTGGGATCCTGTTCCAGCACCAGGTCGAGTTGTTCGATCGCCGCCTCATAATCCCGCATCGTGACGAACACGCTCGCCATTCCGAGCCGCGCTCCCACCTGTTTCGGATTCAGTTCGAGGGCGATTTTTAATTCCGCGATTGATTCGCTGAACTGTTTGGTGTGTTTGTAGAGCAGAGCCATTTTCTCGTGGCTTCGGGGATCGGTCGGATCTTTGCCGACCGCCTCCTGAAAGAAGTCCTCCGCCTGTCGGAGATCCTGGGACTCGAGGGATCGCACCCCGGCGTCCAACAACCGTTCGATCTCCGCATTCAACTTCAGCGCCTGGGCGGGATCGAAGAGCGGAAGGTCGCTGGGGCCGGTCGCCGTCGCCAGTGGATCTCGAAGTACCACTCCCCCCGGTCCCGTCGGCATGTCACGAACCGCCGCGCCCGCCATCTCGGCGGCGGATTGATTCGGCACTTCGGAGGAAGATTCGGTCGGTGGGGTGACTGCAGGCGGAGTGGCGACGAGACTTCGGTCTGCAGAAAGTGGTGAGGTAACCGGTTCCACGTCGGGCGCGCGCCTCGACCGCACGTTCAGAAAGACCGCGACCGCAATCACCGTGGCAACCGCCGCCACCACCCTGGCAGACCCATTTCGCGGCAACCGTCTGGGCGTGGCGATCGCGCCATCCAACGCGGTCTGAAACGCCGCGAAATCGGGAAATCGTTCGTCCGGATCTTCCCGGAGCGCCCGTTCCAGCACCGCGTCCACCGCGGGATGAAACCGCGGATTGACCTGGGAAACGGGTTTGAACGCTCCCAGGGGACGCTTCCCGGTGAACAACTCGTAGGTGATGACCGCGAGCGCGTACTGGTCAGCCCGGGAATCGACCGGCAATCGCGCCCGCTGCTCGGGCGACATGTAGTCGTAAGTCCCCAGAACTTGAACAGTCCGGGTGAGCATCCCCAGCTCGGTCTCGACACTGGCGATACCAAAGTCGGCAATTTTGATCTCGCCCTTTTCATCCAGCAGAACATTCTCGGGCTTCAAATCACGATGGACGACTCCCGCCTGTTCCATCGCGGACAACGCCTGAATCACTTCCGAGAGAATGGTTTGCAACTCGGTCCGCGAAAACTCGCGCCCCGATTCCATCCGCTGTCGCAAGTTACCACCGCTCGCGTAATCCATCACCAGGTAGGGTGCCCCCTGGTGATGGCCGGTACCGCGGATGTTGATAACGTGACGGTGCCGAATCCGTTCCAGGATCCGGATTTCCCGCTGGAACCGCAATTGCGCTTCGTGTGCGGCGACAGTCTGGGAGTTCGCGAGGAATTTGATCGCGACCTGCTCTCCCGTCCGTTGACACTTCCCCAAAACCACGCGCCCCATCCCCCCCGAACCGATTTCGCCAACCAGGTCATAACCCGGAATGGTGAACCCCTCGGGGCTTGAGGCCGGCGGATTTGGGTTGAGGTCATTCATGATGACGCACCGTGACGCAACCGATTCGGTCATCAAATCACTTCCGGCAGCTCAAATCCCTTCCGGTATTCGCGGGTGAACAACCGATTCGCCTCGGGGTCGGACGAAAGTTCGGTTTGCGGGTCGATCGTCAGTTCCCGACCCAGAATGTACTTTGTCGCCGCGTAGTCGACGTTGTTCTCTGCCAGATGCGCTTCGAAACTGTCAAGCGTTTGTGTGACATGCTTGTTGTCGCCGAACCCGTTCGGCCGTGTTCCTGCGGAGACTACGCTCCCGGTTCTCAACGAGACATTCCCCAGATGGGCCAATGCGCTCGACAGGTGGCCATCCTCAATGTCGAGGTGCAAATCCTTGTGGTTTCGGCTGCGGATTGCCTTCACAAAATTCGCGAAGTGCGCCTGGTATTCTCCGCCACTCCACTTGCCCAGTTCTTTGCCGTCGTAGTCAAACGCGATTCCCGAGGTGTAATTCGGGCCGACCGCATAGCCTTCGGTTCCAAACCAGATGTTGGCGGCACCGTTAAACCCTCCGCTGTGCAATCCGAATGTGACCGGGGTCTTGATGGGCAGGCCGCGCACGTCGGAAATCAGCGACGCGTCGTCCCACTGGTAAACCGTGACCTGGCTGTTCGCGACGTCGCCATTGTCGATGTAGCCGAGGCGTCCCCCCACGCTGATCACCTTCTTCGGCAGCTCGTTCTTTCCAAGACCCCAGCGGGCCTTGTCCAGTTCGTGCGGGTTCTGGTTTCCCAGGTCACCGTTGCCGGTCGCGAAGACCCAGTGCCAATCGTAATGCAGCCGTTTGCGCACGGGGACGACATTCGGTGCCGGTCCGCACCACAAATCGAAATCGAGTCCTTCGGGAATCGGGGCGGGAGTCTCGACCAGTCCAATGCTGTCGCGGCGGCGGTAACAGATCGCCCGGGCGTGAGCGACCTTACCGATTTTGCCGCTGTGAACGAACTCCAGCGTCTGCCGCATTCCGGTCATGCTGCGGCTTTGAACCCCCATCTGGCACATCCGGCCCAGTTTTCGCGCCCATTGGGTCATCGCGCGTCCTTCGTGGACATTGTGACTACACGGCTTTTCGACGTAGACGTCTTTGCCCGCCTGCATCGCCCAAATCGCCATCAGGGCGTGCCAGTGGTTGGGGGTCGCGATCGAGACGGCGTCGATGCTCTTGTCTTCAAGCAGTTTTCGCACGTCCTGAACATACCGGGGAGGAGTCTTCAGGTCTTTGAATCGCCCGACGTGTTTTTGAAAGGCGGCGGGATCGCAGTCGCAGACAGCCGCCAGCTCGACGTCGGGGTTCCTCAACCACTCACCGATGTGCGCCCCCCCTTGTCCGTTGCAGCCAATCACCGCGACACGCAGCTTCTCATTGGGGCCGACACTCCGTGCCGGAGCGGCTTCCTGAGCCGCGCTGAGTCGGGATCCTCCGAGTGCCAGAGCCGCGACGGCCGTTGAGACAATCTGGTCGATGAACTCGCGACGATGGATGGCGTTGGGCAGCATGGATGTCTCCTTCGGGCGGCAAACAGGAAAAAGCCAAGCGGTTGGCAGGGACGGGACCGCGGGGGAAATGATACTTCACTTTCCCGCCGGTTGCGCCCCTTCCGCGCGCCGATTGGGCTTACGCGAGCAATCCGATTTTGACTCGCAATCTCATTTCGCTGATCTACAAGAATTTTCTTCGACAGGATAAAGAGGATGAAAGGGATGTACAGGCTTGTTTCCACGGGGGTGAAACGTGCTGTTGGAATGATTTCGGTCGAACGAGCGTCCGGGTCTGGACCGCTGACGAATGCGACCACAAAATATGACTGAAATCCCTGAATCGATGGCCGCGATTGCCGCGATGAGCGATTGCCGCGTGTCATTTTCTGATACAAATCGCCTTGACTGATACGAATCCGATAGGCCGCCGCTCACTTCCCGTTGACTCCTGGAGACCGTCGTTCATGCTTGAGGTCAATCACGCTCTGACAACGGGAGAGGACTCGCTGGCCGGCGGGAAACCGGGCTGCGGTGCCACCACGCAACCGCTGGGCGCGTGGTGGGCCATCGGTTTCGCGTTGGTCTTCCCCACGTTACTGACGGTTGTGTATTTCGTTTGGATGTCGACGGCGGCGACGCAGCTTCAGCAGGTTTCGTTCGCGATTGGAAAGGGGGTTCAGTTCGCGTTTCCCCTCGCCTGGCTGATGCTGTTCGAGCGACAAAAGGTGAAATTCCGCTGGCCGAACCTGAGGGAAGTCGGGGAGGGGGCGATCCTGGGAGGGGTGATCGTCGCGGCGATGCTTGTGTTTTACGTGTGGTGGCTGGAGCCGTCGGGCCAATTTGACCCAGCGAAGGTCGCGATCCGGGCCAAACTGAGCTCCCTGGGAATCGACAGCCCCCCGTTGTTTCTGGCCGCCGCCCTCTTTTACTGCCTCTGCCACTCGTTCCTGGAGGAATACTACTTCCGCTGGTTCCTGTTCGGCCGGCTGCTGCCCCTCGCCGGCATGCCGATGGCAGTGATTGTGTCGGCTCTCGGATTCATGGCACACCACGTGGTCGTCTTGGGCACTTACTGTGGATACGGTTCGTTATTAACTTGGTTTCTGTCGTTTTGTGTCGCGGTCGGGGGAGTTCTCTGGGCCATCCAGTATCGACGGACTGGCGCACTCTATGGATCGTGGATCTCGCACATGCTGGTGGATGCCGGGATCTTCGCGATTGGATATTCGCTTTTGGTCAGCGGGTTCTGACATTTGCGCCGATTGGGACTGATCACGCTGCGTGATTTGCTGCTACCGCACGATACATGACGGTTTGGGCTCCGCTCTCGAGGAAATCTCATCGGAGTAACCCCGCCAAGTGAAAAACGAACCTCAACCCGTCAGCGTTCCCTTGGACGACGGAACACCGACTTGCCGGGGGTCAATGGTGACCGCCTGTCGCAGCGCCCGGGCCGTCCCCTTCCACATCGCCTCGGCGATGTGGTGACTGTTGGAGCCGTGATGCAGTACGAAGTGCAGGTTCAATAGACCATTGGCCGCGAACGCCTGCCAAAACGTCTCGACCAGTTCGGTATCGAATGAGCCGATCTTTTCGGTTGGAAACGCCACCTTCATCACCAGCCACATTCGTCCCGAGAGATCGAGCGCGGTAGTGACCAGCGTTTCCTCCATGGGGAGCGACAGACTGCCGTAGCGGGCGATCCCGGCTTTGTCGCCGATCGCGTGCGCGAGCGCCTTCCCCAAGCAGATCCCCACATCTTCGACCGTATGGTGGTAGTCGACATGCAGGTCGCCGACCGCCTGCACCTTCAGGTCAAACTGCCCATGCCGGGCGAACAGTGTGAGCATGTGATCCAAAAAGCCGACGCCGGTTTCGATGTCGGCCTTTCCGGTTCCATCCAGACTCAGCGAAAGCTGAATGTCGGTCTCCGCGGTCTTGCGAGTGATCGTTCCGATACGGGACATGGCGCGAAGGGTACTTCAAAGTGAGTGGGTCGGATGTGAACGGCGACTGTCGCAATTCCGACGATGGGGATCACACGATGGTCTTCAACTGATTCAACAACGAATCAATCTCGACATCGGTTCCAATGCTGATTCGCAACCCCGACAATAACTGGTCGGGGGCGTAGGCGACCTGGGGGAACCTCATGAATCTTACCAGAATCTTGCGTGACTTCAGCGTTTCATAGATCTCCCGGTGCCGGCCGGTCGGGTGCGTACACCAGACGAAATTCGCCTGACTGGGCACCACCGCAAATCCCAACTCGGTCAACCCCCGCTCCAGTCGGGCACGCGTGGCCCGGATCTTGTTGGCATTGTCTTCCATCGCCGGGAGGTCGGTGATCGCGGCGAGTCCCGCCGCGAGCGACAACGTGTCGCAGTTGTAACTGTCCTTCACCTTCTGCATGCCCGCGATCAACTCGGGCCGGGCGATCGCGAATCCCAGGCGGATTCCCGCCAGACTGAACGACTTGCTGAACGTGCGGGTGATGATGATCCGCTCACCACCGGGCCGCCGCAACAACTCACCCCGGTGCGGCTGGTCGGCAAAGTCGCCGTACGCTTCATCCAGCACGAGAATCCCATTGGGCGGGACGAGTGAGAGGATCTCGTCGTCCGACCAGCGATTTCCCGAGGGGGAATTCGGATTGGGGATGAACACCAGCTTCGCGCGGTCGATCACCGGGCGCGTCGCGGACATGTTCCACGACCAGTCCGGATTGAGCAGCAGACGTTCGTGCCGGCCGCCTTGAATATCCGCCAGCGTTTCGTAGAGGATGTAGCTGGGATACGGATACGCGACCAGATCGTTCGAATCGACAAACGACCGCAGCAGGATCGTCAGATTCTCGTCGCTGCCGTTGGCGGGGAGGATCCACTCGGGCGTGACACCGAAAACCGGGGCGGCCGCCTGACGGAACTTGGTCGCCAGGGGATCGGGATACGTATTCAGTCGACCCCGGGCCGCCTCAACAATCGCTTCCACCACACGCGGCGACGGCGGGTACGGATTCTCATTGGTATTGAGCTTGATCCAACCCCCATCCTGGGGTTGCTCCCCCGGCAAATAGCCGTCGATGCGGTCGATGTTCGGTCGAAACAGTCCCATAGCTCTTGGAGGTGGTTGATGCGAGGAATAACGGAGATGCGCGGCGAATTGGCGGCCGACCCAGGCGACCCCCGGTTTACTTCAGCACGCGACGCAGAAAATCGATGAAGTTGCGCCACATGATTCCCTCAATGTCTTCCTCGGTGTACCCCCGCGAGCGGAGCAAACCCGGAATCGTTTGCAGGTCGGCGATCGAATCCATGTCGAGCGGCATCTGTTCGGTGCCGTAGCCGCCATCGAGGTCGGTGCCGATCCCCACGTGCCGCGCGTTCCCCGCGAGTTGACACACATGGTCAATGTGATCGCAAATGCGGCTGATTTTGAGCTGGTAATCCTGCGGTTTGCTCCGCATGTGCTTCCAGCCGGGAACCATCATGATCGCGTCGAACGCCATTCCCAACACGCCCCCGCGTTCAATCACGGCGCGAATCTGATCGTCGGCGAACTGTCGGTTCCACGGCGCGAGGACCCGGCAGTTCTGGTGACTCGCCCAGATCGGTCCTTGGAATATGTCAAGCGCCTCCCAGAAGTTCTCGTCACACAAATGGGTGACATCGAGAATCATTCCCAGACGGTCCATCTCACGCAGCAGCCCGTGCCCTTTCACAGGCATGGGGCCGGCGGCGTCGGTCCCGTGAGCGTAGACCCCCGGGCCATAGTGCGCGGGGCCGAGCGCCCGCAACCCGTCGGCATAACTCCGTTCCAGGTGGGACAACGAGACGATCGAATCGGCCCCCTCCAG
This sequence comes from Planctomicrobium piriforme, assembly GCA_945860955.1. Taxonomy (GTDB): domain Bacteria; phylum Planctomycetota; class Planctomycetia; order Planctomycetales; family Planctomycetaceae; genus UBA10511. The sequence continues at coordinate 35,128 of CAMATH010000058.1, read as the reverse complement.
ACTCAGCAGATAGCCAATCGGTGTCTTGGGAGGTTTCGTCTTCGAGTCCGAGACATACAGCGACTCATCCAGCGGCGGATTATCCAGCCACAACTGCACATGACGATCGAGTTCCGCCTTGGTTCGGATCGAGGTCATCTCGCCCGCCTCCTCCATTGCCCGGTACCAGGCGAGCTGCCCCTGAGTTTGCGCCCAGGCCTGCGCCTGCGAACTCCAACCGGGCAACTTGTGGAAGTAGGGGGAATGCCGTCCGATTTGTGTCGCGACACAGATCCCGATCCGTCCCCGACGCATTTCCGGCAGACAGACCGTTCCATTCCCACGGTCGATTTTGTCTTTCATCGACAGTTCCCAACGTCTGATTTTCTCCAACGGCCAGGTGAGATCGCGATTCCACTCCAGCGCGTTCATGCTGAGGTCGAGGTGGCAGTCGAAAATCAGGGGGGAACCGTTCTGGCTCATGGGGTGGGATTCGTGAAACGGAGGTCGAATGAGAGGGGCGTCTTCGAAAGAATAGTCAAAGTGGACAAATCGGTCCACGGGGTGGCCACCTGACGTACACGTCAACTCACCCGTTCCCGACTTCCAGCCCGCCATCCCGAATCGTCAATACAAAATCCCCCGGCTGAATGTGACTCCGGTCGTGTGTCACCACCACGACCGTGGATCCCTGCGCGTCGCGGAGTTCCCGCAGGTGTCGGTAGATCTCGGCACCGGAATTCGAATCCAATTCGCCGGTCGGCTCGTCTCCCAGCACCAGGAGCGGGCGCTTGAGCAGCGCTCGCGCGATGGCGACGCGCTGTTGCTCACCGCCGGAAAGCTGATTGGGCCGATGGTCCAGGCGATTGCCCAATCCGACCTGCGTGAGCAGGTCGACCGCCTCCTGTCGGAGTTTCGCCGAGATCCCTTGCGGCAGAAACGGAACCAGCACATTGTCGACCGCCGACAGGTTTCCCAGCAGGTTGAAATTCTGAAAAATGAACCCGACCTGGCGGCGACGGAATTCGTCGCGTTCCCGTTTGGAAAGGGAGGAGAGTCGACGGCCAAAGACCGCGATCTCGCCGGAGTCGGGTTGATCGAGTCCCCCCAGCAGATACAGCAGGCTGCTTTTGCCGCTCCCGGAGGGACCGACAATGAACGACAGTTTGCCCCGCGGAATCTGGCAGGTGAGTCCCCGCAACGCGCGAACTTCTCCCAGTCCACTGCGATACGATTTGACGACGTTGGTGACGTCAATGGTGTTCGTGTCGGAGCCATCAACCACGGCGAATCGCCTCCATGGGGGCCATACGCGCCGCCCGCAGTGCCGGGTAGAGGCCGGCGAGAATCCCGAGAACACAACTGAAGACCAGGCTGATGACCAGCAGCTTGGGACTGGCGTAAAGATGAAGCCGGGTAGGAAACTGGGCGTTGATGATGTGGGTGGCGATCCAGCCGACGATTGATCCCAGCACGCCCCCGCCGAATCCCAGGATCCCGCTTTCATATCCGATCAACTTCAGCACCTCAGCACCCGACCAGCCATTCGCCTTCAGAATTCCGAATTCGATGATCCGTTCCGAGACACTCATCAACATCGTGTTCACGATTCCCATGAAGGCAATCGTGACGCCGATACTGGTCATGATCGCGAGGAACAAATCCAGATCGGCGCTCAACTGGTAAACCTGCTGCGACCAATCTTCATTTCCCCGAACTTCGATCGGGATTTCGTCGGTGACGGGGGGAGCCTCGTCGTCACCCCCGGCAGCGGCCGCCGCCATCCGGGCCAGCGGCGCGAGCTGCTTGACCATCGGGCTGTCCCCCGCCAGGTCGATCGCCTGTTCGAGGGTCGGCTGCCACGCGCCAAGCGATCGGCCTGCGAACAGATCTTTCAGCCTCGTCGTCAAGACCTCGCTGGAAGTGTCGACATCCGGTTCGACATAGAAGTTGCAGACCGTGTCCTCCCCCAGGTGCCCGAGTTTTCGGACCAGGGCGATATCCAGAATGATCGAGACATCGAGAAACAGCGAATCGCATTTGTAGATCCCGACGATTTCGAGGTCGTGCCCGTCGACCCGGAGATTCTCGCCCAGTAGCCGGCCATATTCGTCGGCGATTGCCTGCGAAATCACACACCGCTGGGTGCCGCGATCATTGGAATTTAACGCTCGCCCCTGGACCATTTTTTCGCGGTAGACGCTGTACCGAAGCTGATCAGCCTGAACCAGATCGGAACCGAACAGGAACCGGGGCGGGCTGATGGCGGGCTTTCCCTCGACCAGATGGGCCCTCGACCAGACTTCGGAATGGACGACATGCACCCCCGGGAGTTTCGCGATCTCTTCGCCCCATGCGGTGGGAAGGCGGGAAAACAAAGGCAACGGTGCCCCAGGCTGGAGCAGTGTCACCCCAGGCATTTTCCCGAAAGTCGTTCGAACGGTATCTTGAATCCCTTCGGCAACCGAGAACAGGCCGACCATGCCAGCGATAGCGACCGTCAGTCCGCACAGCGCAAGAGCGGTGCGAAGCGGTCGACTGAGAAGATTCTTCAGGGCGAATGAAAACATGGAAAGCTGATTGTAGTGGGGTGGCCACGGGTGTCGAGGGGAGCGCCACTCGGCGCGAGATAGGAGGCTGTCGGTTGAGGCGATCCGGTGGCGTGTTTGTCACAACCGGCGCCACGCCGCGGAGCGTCGTCGCCACAAAGCGGACAGTCCCCATGCTGGAATCGCCGCGTGTCAACTCATAGAATCAGACAAAACACCCTGGGATTCCGCAACGCATGGGCATGACCCAAGATCCATACCAAACGCTGGGGGTCTCGAAGACCGCCACCGAAGATGAAATTCGCAAGGCTTACAAAAAGCTGGCGCGGACGTACCATCCTGACCTGGACGCCTCGAAAGAAGCGGCGACCAAATTTCAAGAGGTCCAGCAGGCGTACGAGATTCTCTCGGATGCGACGAAGCGGTCGAACTACGACCAATTCAAGAACCCCGACGGCCCCGGCTTTCGGCCAAAACCCGCACCGGGTGGAGGCGGGAGTCCCTTTCCGTTCGGTTTCGACCTCGAAAGCCTGTTCAACCAGGGTCAGCGACCGGAAAAAGGGCGTCGGGCCTCTCCGTTCGGGCAGTCGGCCGGTTTCGACATGTTCGACGGCCAGGATCTCGACATTGAAGTGGAGATTCCGTTTCAAATCGCCGCCGAGGGGGGGGACTACGATCTCTTTCTGCAACGGGGCGGCCGGGACGAACACCTGACGATCAAGATTCCCGCGGGCATCGATACGGGAAAGATCATCCGTCTCTCGGGGCAGGGACATCCCGGGACTGGGGGCGGCAAGCCAGGTGACCTGATGGTGCGGGTGGTTGTCGCAAAGCATCCGTGGTTCCGTCGCGAAGGGCGCGACCTGATTGTCGAGGTTCCGGTGACCGTCACTGAAGCGGCACTCGGCGCGAAAGTCGATGTTCCCACCCTGTCGGAGGGAACAGTCCTGGTCACCATACCTCCGGGAACGTCCAGCGGTTCCAAAATGCGACTGAAAGCGAAGGGGGTGGTGTTTCACGCCACAAAACAACGGGGTGACCTGTACGCGATCGTTAAAATCGTCCTCCCCCCGCAGCTTTCCCCCAAAGCTCAGGAATTGCTCAAGGAGTTCGCGACCGAAGCCGCGTTCAACCCGCGTGGTGGCTTGTGGTAGGCGGGACCAGCCGGACGGCTCTCGCGTCGCGATTTCTGGCGTGTCTGCTGGCGATCTGCTGCTGCCTACCTTCCGCCGGTTCGCAGGAACCTCCTTCCAAGGAAGACACCCCGGCACTCGACGACGGTTCTACGTCCGCCGGGGAAACCGCCCCGAAACCCAATCCTCTCAGTCCCAAGCAGCGCAGTCAGATCGCGACCGCCGGTGTGGTACTGCTGTCGGTTGTCATCGTCTTGGGGATCGCCCTGTTGGCGGTGGTGCTATTGATTGGCGCCCGCGCCCGGCGGCTGGTCCGCGCTCCGCTCCCCGATTGCCAGCCCCGGGATGAATACTGGTTCCTGCGGAAGAAATCCGAATCCGCGCCCCACGATCCGCTGCTTCCACCCGACTCCGCGAGTCCTCCGCCCCCTTCCGGGGAATCGGCCTGACCGATGTCGTCCCAGACGTTTCCCAAACAGCAGCATCTTCGCCGGCCCGCGGAGTTCGATCGCGTCTACAAATTCCGCTGCTCCGCCCGCGGTCGGCGGGTGTTGATCTTCGCCGCCCCGAATGACCTGACTCACCCGCGGCTGGGGCTTAGTGTTTCGAAGAAACATGGGGGGGCCGTGGTCCGCAACCGCATCAAGCGGCTGCTCCGCGAAACATTCCGCCTGACCCGCAATCTCTGGCCAGCCGGCTGCGATTACGTCATTGTCCCGCAGGATTTCAAAGGCGCGACACTGCGGGAATTGCAAAGTGATCTCCCGTCACTGGCGAACCAGGCCAGCCGTCGGGCGGACAAGAAACGCCGGGATGAACCGCCACTTCCTATGGTCCCCGTCGCGGCAGCGGCCGACACGCCGATTGTGTCCGGTCGGCTGAACGAGTCCCATTGAGACCGGCCACCCGCCATGCCCCCTGATTCACCCCAACCTCCCGAACCACGATTCGGCGGCTGGACGAAGCTGGGAAACTGGCTCTGGAAGTTGCCGGCAGAGATCCTGATTGGCGGCGTGCGGGTCTACCAATACACGCTCAGTCCGTTCATCGGTCGCCAGTGTCGCTTTCAACCGACCTGCAGTCACTACTTCATCGGCAGCGTGCGGAAATACGGCGCGGTGTCCGGTGCGTGCCGGGGGATCTGCCGCATTTGCCGTTGCCATCCCTTTCACCCGGGGGGTTACGATCCCCCGTGAATCGTACGGACCTAGTGTGGCCCGTCGTCCCAATCCGTCACGACTTCGGCTTTTTCGCCGCCTTCTTTTTCGCCCGCTCAGCGGCGTCGGCGATGATCCCTTCCGGGTCATCCAGAAACGCGTCCCGGCAACCGGTGCAGCAGACCCAGTAGGTCTTTCCTTTGTACTCGAGTTTCGTGGTCCCCTTGCCACCGGTCACCACGCATTCGGGGCCATCCACCCCTTCCTCCGCCAGTTTCGTTCCCTCGCGGGTGTAGCCCACTTCCGCGACTCGGGCAAACTGCTTCTGGTTGGCGAGCCGGGTCTGATACAGCACCAGTGTCCGCTTTTCATTGAGCCGGGTAACGACCATTTGATGGGTGGCCCCCGATTCATCGGGTTCGGTGTCGAGAGTCAGTTTGTTCCCCGCGAATCGGCCAACGTACCGCCGTTCCGATTTGTCGTCAAAAACCCCGTCGAGGGTGAACTGTTCCTTTTCGGGATCGTAGGTGAACCGGCCACTGACCAGTTGCTTCCCCTCTTTGACAGTGTACCGCACCGCCGCCGACGTCTTCGACACTTCCCAAACCCACTCGGCCGTCTCGCTCCAGGCCCCCTTGTTCGACCCCCGTTGTGGCTGTGCGACTCCCCTCCAGCCCCCGATCAACGAGTTGAACTCCTCGAGCGCCGTGAGCTGAACCGAGCGCGAATCCTGGGACACTTCCTCGTTGGCCCCGCCTTTTTGTTGCGCAGCGAGGTTCAACGGGATCGCGACCGCTGTCCACGACAGGGCGACAACAAGCAACGCGACACGGGACGGAATCAAACGACTCATCTCACGTCTCCCGAAGGACACGACAGTGGCGAACGAAAACAACCCACCACGAGGACACCGCATGAGGACGTCCGCTGGAAAACGCAGCGTGGGTTTCAATCCACACGAACAGTCCTCAATCACAGATACCTGATACTACACGTCGCGGAACGCGACCACGAGTGCATTTTCGGAACTCGGATATTCGTGGGTCGCGGGGACCAATGCGTAACCGCCAACCAAACCACGTGGATGGACTAAATCCGACGCGATGGGAGGGCGAACGTCCTCGTGAACCGCCGCTGTGCGGTCAACCGCCAAGCACCGCCAACTGGGCGGCGCTCGGCAGCCAACCGAACCATGTTGTCGAATTGAAATCGTTGTCGCGGGCACGCCAAGCACGCGGTTGGACCACCGCGAAAACAGAGGCGGCTTCCGATGGAACGTGCGTCGATGGCTGCCCGGTGAACGTCGTTATGCGCTCGAACGCACACTGGCGGCTCGGCAGGAGCCTCGCCCTCCGGTGACGCGGTTTCTCGAGATCCCCAAACAACAACGTCCCTTACACACCGGCGCGCACGTCGCGTCCCAACAACTGTGGCGAGGTTGGCAATTCGCTCGATCCCATCAGGTATTTATCGACTCCGACCGCCGCTTCGCGACCTTCCCAGATCGCCCACACGATCAGCGACTGACCACGCCGTACGTCGCCCGCGGAAAAGACTCCGGGAACACTGGTCATATAGCTGTCGTCCGCTTTCACATTGCTGCGCGGGTCGAGTTCGACACCAAGCTGTTCAACCAGGCCCTGTTTCTGCGGACCGAGGAAGCCCATCGCCAGCAAAACCAAGTCGGCGTCGAGTTCGAACTCGCTGCCGGCGACCTTTTTCATCTGCATCCGTCCCCCTTCGTTCACCCATTCCAATCGAACGGCATGCAGCTTCTCGACCTGGCCGTTGGATCCCGTGAACCGCTCGGTCCCCACGCTCCAGTCGCGTGCGCCCCCTTCTTCATGGGCACTGGAAGTGCGCAGAACCGTGGGCCAATAGGGCCACGGCATGGTGTCGTCACGATGGTTCGGCGGTTTGGGCAACAGTTCCAGTTGAACCACCGACTTGCAGCCATGCCGATGCGCCGTCCCCAGACAGTCGGCCCCCGTGTCTCCCCCGCCGATGATCACCACATGCTTGCCGGCGGCCGAGATAAAATCGCGGTCCTCGATCTTGTCTCCCTCACAGCGGCGATTCTGCAACGGCAGAAACTCCATCGCGTAGTGAACTCCCTTGAGTTCCCGGCCCGGGACCGGCAAATCGCGCGGAATGGTCGATCCCAGCGCCAGGAGGACCACATCGTAGTCGCGACGTAACTGTTCGCCGCTGATGTCGACCCCCACGTTCACTCCCGTGCGGAAAACGATTCCCTCGGCTTCCATGATCTTCAGCCGACGGTCGAGAACGTTCTTCTCCATCTTGAATTCCGGGATGCCATACCGCAGCAGTCCCCCGATACGGTCGGCCCGCTCGAAGACCGTCACCCAGTGACCCGCCCGGTTGAGCTGCTGTGCCGCCGCCAGGCCGGCGGGACCGGAACCAATCACTGCGACCTTTTTGCCGGTCCGCGTCGCGGGGGGTTCGGGAACGACCCACCCTTCTGCGAACGCTCTTTCAATAATCGAATTCTCAATGTTCTTGATCGTGACGGCGGGGGCGTTGATTCCCAGCACGCACGCCTCTTCGCACGGCGCGGGACACAACCGGCCGGTGAATTCCGGGAAGTTGTTCGTCGCGTGCAGCCGGCGGATCGCCTCTTTCCAGTTCCCGCGATAGACCAGGTCGTTCCAGTCGGGAATGATATTCCCCAACGGGCAACCGGTGTGGCAGAAAGGAACGCCGCAGTCCATGCAGCGAGCTCCCTGTTCCAGCAGCTTCAACTCGGGAAACGGCTGATAGACCTCCTGATAATCGTGTAGACGCGTGGCGACTTCCCGTCGCTTCGGGGTCTCACGCTCAAACTCCATGAATCCGCTGGGCTTACCCATGACTCTTTCCGTTGACTGCTGGCGTAGCTGTATGCTGAGTGAACTGAAGCCGCCCCGTCGATTCGATCAATCGACGGGGGGCACTGTCGGAATTCAAAAACTAGGAGGTCGCCCCGGCGAGTGCCGCTTGCACTCCCGCCGCGCGGCGGGCCTCCACAACCCGTCGATAGTCTCGCGGGTAGACTTTCACAAACTTGCTGACGAGGGTCGCCCAATTGTCGAGAACCCATTGGGCGCGATCGCTGTTCGTCGCGGCGACGTGCTTTCGCAGCAGCGACTGAACCGCTTCGACGTCTTCGCCCGACTCGACGGGAACCAGGTCGACCATTTCCTGATTGCACAACTTGGCGAAGCCTTGCTGTTCATCCAGGACGTAGGCGATTCCGCCGCTCATGCCGGCGGCGAAATTCCGCCCGGTCGGACCGATCACCACCACGCGACCTCCCGTCATGTACTCACACCCGTGGTCGCCGACCCCTTCCACCACCGCGTCGGCACCCGAGTTGCGAACACAGAACCGTTCGCCCGCCCGGCCGCGAATGTACATCTCACCCGACGTCGCGCCGTAACCGGTCACGTTGCCGATGATGATGTTCTCGGACGGAACAAACGTCGCCGTCTTCGGGGGGAAGACCGCGAGCTTGCCGCCCGATAGTCCTTTACCGAAGTAGTCGTTGGCGTCCCCTTCGATAAAGAACGAAATCCCGCGGGGGAGAAACGCTCCCACGCTTTGGCCACAGGAGCCGTTGAACCGCACAGTGATCGTGCCATCGGGCAGACCCGCTCCGCCGTACTTTCGCGTCAGCCGGCTGCCGAGCATCGTCCCGACGGTCCGGTTGATGTTGCGGATCGGCAACTGGAGTTCGACCTTTTCTCCCCGGACCAGTGCCGGTTCGCACAGTTGGATGAGTTTGACGTCGAGTGCCTCTCTCAGGCCATGGTCCTGCTGTTCATGGCAGTAAACCTTCGTTCCCGCCGCGACTTTGGGACGATGCAACAGCATCGTGAGGTCCAGCCCCTTCGCCTTCCAGTGGTCGATCGCTTTGCGGGTGTCCAGTCGATCGACCCGGCCGACCATCTCGTTGACGGTGCGGAAACCGAGTTGAGCCATGATCTCCCGCAGTTCCTCGGCGACGAACCGGAAGAAATTCTCGACATGTTCCGGCTTGCCGGCGAATTTCGCCCGCAGCTTGGGATCCTGGGTCGCGATGCCGACCGGGCAGGTGTTGAGATGGCAGACGCGCATCATGATACAGCCGACCGCCACCAGGGCGGCGCTGGCGATGCCGAACTCCTCGGCACCCAGCAACGCCGCGATCGCGACATCGCGTCCCGATTTGATCTGGCCGTCGGTCTGCACGATGATTCGGCTGCGCAGATTGTGGATCACCAGCGTCTGGTGCGTTTCCGCGAGACCAAGTTCCCACGGAATGCCGGCGTGCTTGATGGAGGTCAGCGGACTGGCGCCCGTTCCCCCTTCATAACCGGAAATCAGCACGACGTCGGCTTTCCCCTTCGCCACACCGGCGGCGACGGTACCAACGCCAACCTCCGACACCAGCTTCACACAAACCCGGGCTTCGGGATTCGAGTTTTTCAGGTCATGGATGAGCTGCGCGAGGTCTTCGATGGAGTAAATGTCGTGGTGTGGCGGCGGCGAGATCAGTCCGACGCCCGGGGTCGAATTCCGCACCTTGGCGATGTACTCATCCACCTTGTGACCGGGCAACTGGCCCCCTTCACCCGGCTTCGCACCCTGTGCCATCTTGATCTGCAACTCGTCGGCGTTCACCAGATATTCGCTGGTGACACCAAACCGGCCCGACGCGACCTGCTTGATCGCGCTGCGGCGGAGATCGCCATTGGCGTCGGGTTTGTAGCGAACCGAATCTTCGCCTCCCTCCCCCGTGTTGCTCTTTCCGCCGAGCCGATTCATGGCAATCGCCAGCGTCTCGTGCGCTTCGCGCGAAATTGAACCCAGTGACATGGCGCCGGTGGCGAACCGCTTGACGATGCTTTCCACCGGTTCGACTTCGCTCAGCGGGACCGGAGTCGAACTGGCTTTGAATTCCAGCAGGCCACGGAGCGTCGCCAGATTCCGTTGCTGGTTGTTCACGAACTCGGCGTAACGCTTGTACGCTTCGCGGTTGTTCGTCCGGACCGAATGCTGCAGCTTGGCGACCATTTCGGGGTTCACCATGTGGAACTCGCCGCGACGACGCCACTGGTATTGACCGCCGCAGTCGAGGTCCAGATTCTCGGCGACCGGCACCCGGGGAAACGCCTCGTGATGCCGACGCTGCACTTCGACCGCGAGTTCCGCCAGTCCGATCCCCTGGATTCGAGTGGGGGTCCGCGAGAAGTACTCGTCGACGAACGCCTTGTTCAAACCGACCGCTTCGAAGATCTGCGCGCCGCGGTAACTGTGCAGCGTCGAGATCCCCATCTTCGACATTACCTTCAGGAGCCCCTTGTTGAGCCCCTTGATGTAGTTCTTCTCGGCCGTCTTGAAGTCGATCGGACCTTTCGCGTTCTTCAGTGCCGACTGATTGCACAAATCGGCGAGTGTTTCGAACGCGAGGTACGGGTTCACCGCCCCCGCGCCGTAGCCGAACAGCAGGCCGTAATGATGGACCTCGCGCGGCTCGCCCGATTCGATGATCAGCCCGCAACGCGTGCGGCTTCCCTCTCGAATGAGGTGATGATGCACTCCCGAGCACGCCAAGAGCGCCGGGATCGGAGCGAGTGTTTCGCTCAAGCCGCGGTCGGAGAGAATCACCAGCGCGGTACCCTTCATGACCGCGTCGTGCGCCTCGCGACGAATTCGGTCGAGCGCACCCTTCAGTGCCTCCTGGCCACCCGCGACTTCATACAGCGTCGAAATTGTCACAGCGCGAATCCCCCCCGTCTCCAACGCCCGAATCGTTTCGAGGTCGGCGTTGGTGAGAATCGGCTGTTTCAACCGCAACTGGTGGCAGTGCTGCTTGGTTTCCTGAAACAGATCCTGCTCGGCCCCCAACGTGGTCACCATCGAGGTGACGATCTCTTCGCGAATCGCGTCGAGCGGAGGATTGGTCACCTGCGCGAAGAGCTGCTTGAAATAGCTATAGAGCAACTGCGGCCGGGACGACAAAATGGCCAAAGGCGTATCGTTCCCCATCGACCCGAGCGGCTCCTCGCCGTTCACCGCCATCGGCCCCATGATGATTCTCAGGTCTTCAAGGTTGTACCCGAATGCCTGTTGACGAGTGAGCAGTGTGGAGAAATCGAACGCAGCGGCATCGCGCCGGGGCAGATCCTCCAGCCGAACCTGTTGTTCGGTGAGCCACGCCCGATACGGATTCCGCTTGGAGAAGCCCGCCTTGATTTCGTCGTCCGAGATGATCCGCTTCGCCGCGGTGTCGACCAGAAACATCTTCCCGGGCTGCAAACGTCCTTTTTCCAGGACGTTCGCCGGGTCGATGGGCAACACGCCGGTTTCCGACGCAAGGACCACGAAGCCGTCTTTGGTCACAGTGTAGCGGGAGGGGCGAAGGCCGTTGCGATCGAGGACCGCGCCGATCACCGTCCCGTCGGTGAACGCAACCGACGCCGGGCCATCCCACGGCTCCATGAGGGAGGCGTGGTATTCGTAAAACGCCTTTTCGTCATCGGGCATGGATTCGTGCCCGTCCCAGGCGGCGGGAATCATCATGCGGATCGCGTGCGGCAGACTCCGTCCGGTCGCGATGAGCAGTTCGAGCGCGCAGTCGAAACAGGCCGAGTCCGACAGGCCGCCTGGGATGATCGGGAACAGCTTGGGAATGTCGGCCCCGAATTTCGGATGCTGGAACATTGTCTGTCGGGCCCGCATCCAGTTGACGTTCCCCTTGACGGTGTTGATTTCACCGTTGTGGGCAATGAACCGGAACGGATGGGCCAGATCCCACGTCGGAAACGTATTCGTACTGTACCGCTGGTGAACCAGACCGATCGCCGACTCGTAATCGGGGTCGGCGAGGTCGGCGTAGTAGCTGGGAATCTGCGTCGCCAGCAGGAGTCCCTTGTAGATCAGCGTCTTGGTCGAGAGGCTGGGGACGTAAAAGAACTTCCGCTGCGCCAGTTCGCTCGTGGCGATCTGTTGCTCCATCCGCTTCCGGATGACGTACAGCTTCCATTCGAGAGCGGCGGCGTCGGGCGTGTCGGATCCCCGGCCGATGAAAACCTGACGAATGGTCGGTTCGACTTTCTTCGCGGTCTCTCCCAGCAGTTGGTTGTCGCGGGGAACGTCGCGCCAACCCAGAAAATTCTGTCCTTCCTCACGTACGATCGTCTCGAACAGGCGTTCGCAAGTATCCCGCTCGTCGGGCTGGCTGGGGAGGAAGACCAAGCCGGTGCCATACTCACCCGGCTCCCCAGGGAGGTGAATGTTCGCGGCGGCACACACCTTCAGCAGGAATTTGTGCGGAATCTGCGTGAGAATACCGGCACCGTCCCCCGTGTTGTCTTCGCAGCCGCACGCGCCGCGGTGTTGCAGATTGACCAGAATCTGCAGCGCATCTTCGACAAGGCGGTGGGTTTTCTTGCCTTCAATATTGACGATAAACCCGACGCCACAGGCGTCGTGTTCGTTCGCGGGATCGTACAACCCTTCGGCTTCGGGAGGGAGCAGACGGCTTGTGCCAGACTGAGACATGAGCAGCAACTTTCCAAACAAACTGAACAACTCTCGATTCGCCAGAGAGACTGGCGGCGAGCTGATTTCTCGCGGGGAGGGACTCGATTCGCCCGCCGCTGGCGTTCGCGCCAGGGGGCCGACATGGTGACCTGCCAGGTCGCACGTCGCGGCGGGCGTTACACCCGTTTTCTGCGGGTGGGACGCCGGCCCGGCAGGGCATTCGCCGCCCCTCCGGACGCAGCATCCAAAGAAGCGGCGACGGGGCCGGACGGTTGGCCTGGCCCCCCGGTTAAGTGGGGGCCATTCAAGTGAGGATCCGTCATGTGAGGATCCGTCGCATGGGGACCGCCCGACTCGGGAATGGTCACGGTGCCGGTCCCCAGCTCCAGTCGCAGCAATTCTTCAAACTTGCGGACCGCAGCCGAGAGATGACGATTCTTTTTGTGAATGATTCCCAGGGGGCGGGTCAGCGACTCCCCCGACAGTGGAATGGCGACCAGCGCACCCGAGGCGACTTCCTGCCAGACGGTCGGCTGTGGCAGAATGGCGACTCCCGAACCGCACTCCACCGCCTTTTTTATTGTCTCGATATTGTCAAACTCGTGCGCCAGATCGACAGCGACCTTGTGTTTTCGCAACCACTTGTCGATCTCACGACGGATTGGCAATTCGGTGGTGAAGGCCACAAACGCTTCTCCCTCCAACTGCGCCGGCAGCACACTCTTCGCGCTCGCCAAACGATGCGCGGGAGAAACGACCAGCGCCATCGGCTGTTCCTGCCAGGCGATGCGTCCCAAATCGCCTCGCGCCCGAGCGTACGACACCAGCCCCAAATCCGCCTGATCCGACAGAACCTGTTCGTACACCTGGTTCGGCTGCAGATACTCCAGCCGCAGCACGACATCCGGGTATTGCTCTTCGAACCGACGGATAAACCGTTCCATCTGCAGGAGGCCCACCGAGTAGATGGCGGCGACCCGCACCGGCCCAATCACCCGACTATTCACCCCTCGCACGCGGTCTTCAATCGACCGGTATTCCGCGAGAAGCTGGCGGCAGCCGTCGTAGTAGATTTTGCCAGCCGGGGTCAGCTCGAGAGGCCGCTGGGAACGGTCGATCAACTGCGCACCCAACTGCCGTTCCAGATTTGAGACCGTCTGACTTGCGGAAGATTGCGTCACATTGTGCGCACGAGCCCCCTTCGAGAAGCTGCGCTCCTCGACCACCGCACAGAAAATCTCCACGAATCGCAACTGCATGACTATGGTCCGCTTCGGACCGCGACGCCACTAGTATTAGAGTTCCTAATACTCTGGGATTCAGAGTATCACAAAGCACGATAAGAACTCTAAACAGTCGGCATACCCTAGTCAAGGACTGTGGGAAATTCTGCGATTTTGGCACTGCGGGATACGCGACGTGAGTCGAGTTCAACGGCATTTCTGTGCCCGGTTCAGCCTGAGTACCAAGAGCCCAATTCTGTCTCATCGACGGTGGCCGGTGGTCGCGAGTCGTCCGCCACCCGCTTCACTGTAGTTTTCTCCTGGTAAGCAAAGTTACAATCCTCGGTCGGCATCGTGCCGCGCAGTCACTGTTTTCTCTTTGGAGCCACAACACGATGAAACACTTCCAGTTCAAGTCCGTCGCCATCCTCGCCCTGGGGGCGATTTTGGGTTGGGCTTCGGCTTCGGGACGGTTCGCCGTCCCGACCAGCGCCGATACTGCGACCCCGCTCCGCGAAACCCCCACCGCGCAACCTGCCGAAAACGAAGAGAACTGCGGCCCCGCCAGCCAGGCCGAATTGCAGGCGCTCGCCGCCCACAATCTGCATGTCGCCGCCATCGCCCAGAAGGAAGGCAAAAAGCCCAACATCTGCATCATCTGGGGCGACGATGTCGGCCAGTCAAACATCAGCGCCTACACCATGGGACTGATGGGGTATCAAACGCCGAATATCGATCGGGTCGCGAAAGAGGGGATGATCTTCACCGACTACTACGCTGAGCAAAGCTGCACCGCGGGTCGCGCGTCGTTCATCACCGGCCAGCACGGACTGCGCACCGGCCTGACCAAAGTCGGTCTCCCGGGAGCCGCCCTCGGCTTGCGAAAAGAAGATCCGACGATCGCCGAAGTGCTGAAACCGCTGGGCTATGCGACCGGACAATTCGGCAAGAATCACCTCGGTGATCGCAACGAATTCCTGCCGACGGTTCACGGGTTCGACGAATTCTACGGCAATCTCTATCACCTGAATGCCGAAGAGGAGCCGGAACTCCCCGACTACCCGAAAGATCCAGGATTCCATGCGAAATACGGTCCTCGCGGCGTTCTCGACTCCAAGGCGAGCAATAAGGACGACGCGACCGTGGAACCGCGGTTTGGCAAGGTCGGCAAGCAGGTGATCAAGGACACCGGTCCGCTGAACAAGAAGCGGATGGAAACCGTCGACGACGACATTGCCAGCCGCTCGGCCGAGTTCATTCAGCGTCAAGTCAAGGCCGGCAAGCCGTTCTTTGTGTGGGTGAACTTCACTCACATGCACTTCCGCACGCACGTGAAGCCGGAAAGTAAAGGACAGGCCGGCCCCTCAATGAGCGACTATGCCGACGCGATGATCGACCACGACAAAAACGTGGGAACGGTTCTCAAAGCGCTGGATGACGCGGGCGTCGCCGACAACACGTTTGTGATGTACTCAACCGATAATGGACCGCACCTGAATTCGTGGCCCGACTCGGCGATGACACCGTTCCGCAACGAGAAAAACTCGAACTGGGAAGGAGCCTACCGGGTTCCGTGCATGGTCCGTTGGCCTGGCAAGATCAAGCCGGGGAGCGTCTCGAATCAGTTGATCGGACATCACGACTGGCTCCCAACACTGGCGGCGATCGCTGGCGACACGACCGTGAAAGAACGGTTGCTCACGGGAGCGAAGATTGGTGACGCCAGTTACAAAGTGCATCTCGACGGTTACAACATGGTTCCGTACCTCACGGGACAAACCGACAAGAGTCCCCGGGAATCGTTCCTGTACTGCAACGATGACCAGCAGTTGACCGCTCTGCGGTACGAAAACTGGAAGCTGGTCTTCATGGAACAGCGAACACCGGGAACGTTGCGGATCTGGGCCGAGCCCTTTGTGGCATTGCGGATTCCGAAGATTTTCAACCTGCGACTCGATCCGTACGAACGGGCCGACGTGACGTCGAACACCTACTACGACTGGTTGCTGGACCACGCGTTTTTGCTGGTGCCGGCCCAAGACTACGTCGGACAATTCCTGATGACGTTCCGGGAATACCCGCAACGCCAGAAGGCAGCCAGTTTCAATCTGGATGATATCCTGAAGAGCCTGCAGGAATCTCCCAATAAGTAGCGTCCACGCTGCGGAATCCGAGCGGTCGACAACGTGTCGACCGCCCGGACATTCGTCGCCCTCGCCCTGTCCCTAGGGGCAGGGTCGCGGCGTTGCAACTTGGAAATGAATCTCTACTTGGCCGAGTAAAACGCCGCAGCGAATTCCTCTGGAGCCGAGTCGATGTCGTATCCACCGGGATGTGGACACGCGTGCGGCGTGCCTGTGTGCAATTATCCACTTTGACTTCGGTTTTCAGTCGATTTTTCAAAAAAACTGCGACAATCGTGGCGCGAATTCGATTCCACGTCGCATTGGATGTGGAGATTGATCATTGTCCACATCGGCTGCGATCCGAGGTCGTCGCAAATATCATGCATGAACGAGAGATCTTTGAAGCGGCGCTGGACATCGCCAACCCCAGTTCCCGGCAGACATTTCTCGCCCGGGCGTGTGGGGGGGACGAAAAGCTAAAGGCCCGAATTGAAGGTTTGCTCGCCGCTCACGGCGACGCCGGTTCATTTCTGGAGACCCCGGTCGATCAGGCACTTGACGGCATTCCCCATACCAATTCTGAAGAGACGTTTGTCCACGCAGGGGGGAACCTTTCCGGTACTGAGAGCGAACTAGAGGGGGACAATACCCTCGATCTCGGTTTTCTCGGGGCACCGAGCCGGGCTGGTGCGATCGGAAAACTGGGGCACTATGACATTCTCGAAATACTCGGGCAGGGGAGTTTCGGAATCGTTTTCAAAGCGTTCGACGAAAAGCTGAATCGACTGGTCGCCATCAAGGTCATCAACCCGCAAATGGCCGCGACGAGTCCCCCCCGCAAGCGGTTTCTGCGCGAAGCACGGGCGGCGGGAGCCGTTCGACATGAAAACGTCGTGCAGGTGTATAGCGTCGAAGAACTCCCGCACCCGCACCTGGTGATGGAGTTGATCGTTGGTCCCACGCTGCAGCAGCGGGTCAACGATTCCGGTCCGCTCGAGATGACAGAGGTGCTGAGTATCGCCCGGCAAGCGACATTGGGGCTGGCCGCCGCCCATGCGCAAGGGTTGATCCATCGCGACATCAAGCCGGGCAACATCCTGATTGAAAGCGATCTTGCGCAGCGGGTGAAGATTACCGACTTTGGCCTCGCGCGGGCGGCTGACGATGCCAGCCTGACACGGACCGGGGTCGTTTCCGGAACGCCGATGTACATGTCTCCCGAACAGGCGACCGGCGGAACGATTGACCATCGATCCGACCTGTTCAGCCTGGGAAGCGTGATGTACACGATTGCCTCAGGCCGACCGCCGTTTCGCGCCTCATCGGTGGTGGCGGTCCTTCGCCGGGTCGCCGACGATCGGCCCCGTCCGCTGCGCGATATCCTGGCGGATATTCCCGAGTGGTTTCAGGCGATTGTCGAGAAACTGCACGCGAAGGATCCGGCGGCGCGTTACCCGTCGGCGGCGGAGTTGGCCGACGTGCTGACGCGCTGTGAAGCCGAACTGAAAACGCCAGAGGGGGTGACCTGCGTCAAGATCCCCGTGAAGCCGGGTCCATCGGTTGCCAACACCACTTCGGCCAAACATCCCTCTGTGAAAACCTGGGGATGGGGAGCGGCCGCCGTGTTGGCTCTGGTCGCGGCGATCGGCTGGATTGCCACTCACCGCCCCCCACAGCCCGGTACTGGCGAAGTGAGTCCCGACGCCCCACCTCCGGCGATCGCCCCGTTCGACGCCGACCAGGCAGAGGCGCACCAAATTGCCTGGGCCAAATACCTCAATCTTCCAGTCGAGTTCCAGGACTCGGCAGGGATAGTATTTCGACTCATCCCGCCGGGTGAATTCCGGATGGGAGCCACGGAAGAGGAGATCGCCGAGGCACGCGCGTTTGAACCAAATGAGCCGAAACGACTGGGCTTGCTTGATACCGAGGGGCCGCAGACCCCGGTCATTTTGACAAAGCCGTTTTATCTCGCGGTTCACGAGATGACACAGGAGCAACTGGGGCGCTCAGTTCGAGTCGAAGAGGGTGAACTGACAGGTGGGAAACTTCCCCTGAATTGGGTCTCCTGGGAGGATGCGACCACCGTTTGCGACGCGCTCAATGAAACGTGGGGACTGGATCACCGTTATGTCAAAGACGGGGATTTGAAACGACCCACTCCCGGAAACGGCTACCAGTTACCGACGGGAGCGCAATGGGAATTCGCCTGCCGCGCGGGAACCGTGACCAAATGGTGGACGGGAGACGATCCCCAGGAGCTTCTCAAAGCGGAAGTACTGGATTGTCCGCCGGGGGATTCGCCTCCTCCCCCTGACCGGAGCGTTTCCAATCCCTTTGGTCTGTATGACATGCACGGCAGCCTTGTGGAATTGGTACAAGACACGTTTGGATCCGGACTTTCCGATTACACGGGAAAAATGCCAATCCTTGATCCCGAGGAAATGGACCCCAAAACGGACCAGCGGCTGGTGAAGGGTGGATTCTGGAATTCGAAACCGCTGCAGGCCCGGTCCGCGAATCGCTGGCTGATGACACATTACCTGGGCCAGCACTACATCGGATTCCGACTCGCATTGCCCGTTGAAGGAGCGCGGGTTCTCCTCGCGAAGCAGAGTCCAGGTGAGTCTTCGTCCAAGGATCCGAATCGCGCCTTGGCGGAATGGGTACTCTCGCTGCCGGAACCGCGCAGCGTGACGTTGCTGGGAGTTGCAGTTCCAATCACACGCGCGGCAGAGATTCCCGAGGGGAAGCCAATCGTCGAATCGATCGAAATTGGATCGGGCGAATTGCTGACAGATAATGATTTTCAGCGATTCGAGGAGATTCGCAAACTGAGAACCTTGACGGTGACTTCAAGAACCGGCGAGTTTCCCCAGATCACCGATCAGGGAATCGCGACTCTCGCGAAATCTGCGGTGCAAAAAACTTTGGTAAATTTCAAGCTGACGGGCCGACTGAATCGTCTCACGACGCGCGTGGTAGCGAATCTCAACCGCTTGAAGTTGATGCAGGTGTGCGAATTTCCCGTGTCCAGATTGTCCGCGGCGTCGGGGGACCTCAATCTTCCCGAACTCGCGCACTTGGCAATTCCAGGGATCGTGCTGGATCTGGAAGCCTGTGCGAATCTCGCGGCACAACCCAAATTGAGAGTTCTGAACATCTCCCGGTCGACATTCACTGAAGATGGCTGGAAGTCGCTCGCCAACGCGAAATCGCTGGAGATTTTGGACCTCCGCGGTTGTCCGGGGGTGACTGCGGAGGCTGTCGTTGAGCTGCGATCGGCCCTTCCCAAATGCCGGATCTACGCCGACTTTCCCGATCCGAAGGAAGGAAGCTGGTATGGCTGGCCCGCCGACGCCCCCCAGCCGGCGGTCGCGCCCTTCGACGCCGATCGCGCACGACAGGCGCAGGCCGCATGGGCGGAGTACCTAGATCTTCCTGTCGAATTCGAAAACAACCTGGGGATGAAATTCCGGCTGATCCACCCCGGCGAATTTGCGATGGGATCTGTACTCGAAGAATCGGCTGACTTGATCGAACTCGCAAAGGGAAACGGAGAAGTGCTTCAACACTTGACGCGGACAATGCCGCGTCACGCCGCCGTCCTGACCCGGCCTTTCTACCTCGCGGTTCATGAAACGACACAAGGGCAATACACCGGAATCATGGGGAACATTCCATCGATGTTCGATGGGGAGAGCGTCGATCGTCCGCCAGCCGCCAAATCGGCGAACCGTCCCGTGGCGTCGATCCGCTGGATTCAGGGAGCGGAATTCTGTGAAAAACTCAGCCGCAGTGAGCGATTGACACCCAAGTACCTTGTCATGGGAGGGAAGATCGAGGCGACTGAGGGTTCAGATGGATATCGCCTCCCGACCGAAGCGGAATGGGAGTTCGCGTGCCGAGCTGGAACCACCACTCGATTCTGGTCCGGTGATGACCCATCGAGTCTGGATGCGATCGCGGTCGTAAGGCGAGACGAACGCGAGGGACCGGCACCGGTGGGATCGCGTCCCGCAAATCCCTTCGGGCTGTTTGACATGCATGGGAATGTGTGGGAGTTCACTCAGGATGGTGAAAACGCCTGGGATTACTCCTGGTACGGCGATTACCCCGCGATCAATCCGCAGGGGACGGACTTTCGTCACCGGGTCCATAATGTGCGTGGGGGTGGCTATTTTGACGAACTCGCGATCTTGCAGTCGTCGTTTCGGTGGGCGATGTACGAAAACCATGCGAATCGCCATTGGGGGTTTCGCGTCGTTCTCCCAATCGAAGGTGTGCGTCGACTCAGGAGTCAGCCACAATGACGGAACGCGAGATCTTCGAATCGGCACTGGATATCAACAATCCAGGGTCACGTCGTTCGTTTCTGTTGCGGGCGTGTGGCGACAACGTCGCGCTGCGGAATCGGCTGGAATCGCTGCTCGCCGCCCACTTCGGTGCCGGCTCGTTTCTGGCCGTTCCCGCCGTTGAACGGCTCGACCCGGCCGCTCCCGAGGCGACGGAAGAAACCTGCGTGCAAAACCTGGGGGCCGCCCCCGACACCGACAGTGACCACGAGATCCCCAACTCCACGGAGCTCAGCTTCCTCCTTCCCTCTCCCAACCCCGGCTCGCTGGGGAAACTCGGGCATTATGACATTCAGTCGGTCCTGGGTCGGGGATCGTTCGGAATTGTCTTCAAAGCGTTCGATGAGAAACTGGAACGCCTGGTCGCCATCAAGGTGATCGACCCTCAGATGGCGCTGACGTCTCCTCCGCGCAAGCGATTTCTGCGGGAGGCCCGCGCCGCCGCCCGGGTGCGCCATGAAAACGTCGTCCAGGTATACAGCGTTGACGACCAGCCGATCCCGTATCTGGTGATGGAGTACATCGAGGGGCCGACGTTGCAGCAACGGCTCAACGAAAACGGTCCCCTGGAGATTCCCGAGATCCTGAAAATCGCAGTGCAGACCGCCCGCGGGATCGCGGCGGCCCATGCGCTGGGGCTGATCCATCGCGACATCAAGCCCGGGAACATTCTGCTGGAAAATGGCTCGGAGCCGCGGGTCAAGATCACCGACTTCGGGCTGGCCCGAACCGCCGACGACGCCTCCCTTTCTCAATCGGGGGTGGTCGCGGGGACACCCATGTACATGTCTCCCGAGCAGGCGACCGGCGACAGCCTCGACCTGCGGTCCGACCTCTTCAGTTTTGGCAGCGTACTGTACACGGCCGGCAGTGGCCGCCCGCCATTTCGCGCTCCCAACCTGGTCGGGGTGTTGCGCCGTGTTGTGGAGGAACAACCCAGGCGGCTCCGCGAGGTGCTGTCGGACATTCCGGAATGGCTTGAGGTGATTGTCGAAAAACTGCACGCGAAAGAACGCACTCAGCGGTATCAGTCGGCGCGGGAAGTGGCGGAACTCTTTGAGCGTTGTGAAGCGGAATGGAAATCGACGGGGACGGTGACCGAAGTCCTGCCGGCGTACAAACCCCGGCAACCGGTGCCGGTCCCAACCCCCAACCCGCCCCCGGCAACCTCCCATCGCAAAGAGTGGCTGGTCGCGGCGGCCAGCGCCATCGCGCTGGTGTTGGGACTGATCTCCCTTTACAACCAGATCCGCTCGCGGCAGGCGAGCGGGGAGCATCAGCTCCCTGAATCCGCCGCACCAGTGGAACCCGCCCCGCCAGCCACTCATTCGTCCGCCTGGTACAACTGGCCCCTCGACGCCCCCGCCCCCGCAATCGCCCCGTTCTCAACTCTACAGGCGAAAGCCCACCAGGAAGCCTGGGCCAAGTATTTGAACGTTCCCTTGGAGTTCGAAAACAGTCTGGGGATGAAGTTCGCGCTGATTCCCCCGGGCGAATTCGACAGAGGGAGTTCACAGGAAGATGTGGACCAGTGGCTTAGGGAGTTTAAAGAAGAACCATATCGTGTGGACGGAATCCAAAGCGAGTCCCCCAGACACCGGGTCGTTCTGACAAAGCCATTCTATCTGGGGATTCACGAGGTGACTCAAAGTCAGTTCGTTCAAGTCATCAAGGACAATCCGTCCGACTACTCGGAAACCGGCGACTTCAAGCAGTTTATCGCCGACCGCCTGGAGGAAACCAAACGGTTCCCGGTCGATGATGTGACTTGGGAATTGGCCTCGGGGTTCTGTGCGGAATTGAATCGAATCAGCGGCGCGGACCAGGCGAAACAGTATCGACTTCCCACGGAAGCGGAATGGGAATTCGCCTGCCGCGCCGGTACGGAGACCAAATACTGGAGCGGCAATCAGGTTTTAGCCTTTGGAGACATTGCCTGGCACGGCAGCAACTCCGGAGGGAGCCCGCACCCGGTGGGAGAGCTGCCATGCAACCCGTTTGGACTCTACGACATGCACGGCAACATCTGGGAGTGGGTTTATGATGATTGGAATCGGAGCCACTATGAGCAGTATCGTGACAAGATCGCCGTCGACCCGGTTTGTGAGACTTCGTTCGAGGGACGCGGACTCCTTAAGGGAGGGAACTTCTTTGATCAACCGCTGTTCCACCGCTCTGCCAGCCGGTTTCCTTCTGAGAAATACTCGAGTTATCACCTGTTCGGATTTCGCCTGGCGCTCCCGGTGGAGGCTGTGCGCAAGGCACTGGGGCGCGACGGGCCGCCGATGCCGAACGCGATTGAATAGCGTCTGCGGGCTACAGCAGGTGAATCAGATCGCTGCTCAGGTACTGCAGTTGACGCAGATGATGCAGTTGGCTGAACGCACCGAACAGATTCAGGACTCGAATGGCAGAGATGCGGACCAACGCAATCGACACGCACCTGTGCGCAGATTTGATTCACCTTCCGGGCAAATTCGTCGCAGGTACATCCGCCACTACATGCGAAAGCCACATGTTCCTTTAACGCGACATGCCGCGCGGCAAGGAACGGATTCCGTGGTCGCTGACCAGTCTGAATTCTGGCGGTCGCGCAGGCCAACGGAGAGTGGGTCAGGATCGGGTCGCGGGGCGTGCTGTGAACCGTAACAGAAGCAACATTTCCGCCCACTGGATCTGTCGCGCGGCAGCATCGATCGCCGGATGCCCCACGGCGGCCTCCGCCAAATCGACGAAGGCGAACGGATCCCAGCCACGGGGAGGTAACAGCCGGGAACTCCATTGGGAAATGGGTGCCCCTTCTGCAGTTCCAAGAAACTTCGCGACGACCGGCGCGAGTTCATCAAAAACCGGCTGCCGGCCGACTTGTCGGAACCAGTATTTCGAATTGCCATAATCCGGCTCGCGACGGTGCATGATCGCATGCCAGTAGTCACACAACTGGCTTTCCCCCTCACCCTCATGCGCCTGTGACTGTTTGTGACTGAGGTCGAGTTCTCCTTGAAACTGCCAGATTCCCGCCTGGAGCGCCGCGCTGTCGCAGGGATCGCTCAGAATTCGCCGCGCGAATTTCGGAACGAGGGTGAGGAGGTGACGCTTCAGCCAGTCATCGTTTGCGGAGATTCCAGATGGAACCAGTGGCGGATTCGACTGGCGGATAGGGGCATCGGTCGGAACCTGAGTGACACGCGAATCTGTTCCTTCATCTGACTCCAGAATGCGCAACGTGGCGTCCCAAAATGGATCGGAAACCGATCTCAAGCCACCGGCCATTTCGATACTGGCCCGACGAAACACTCCCCCCAGTCGCCAGTCGGGAGGCGCGCAGAGTGGCGTGATCTGAGGAGTGAGATCACGCCACACGTCGGGCAGATCCGCTTCCCGGACGCTGGGCAGACTGGCTGCCAGCGACGGAGATTCTTCCAGCCGACTGATGCCGGCGTGGATGATCCGCGCGATCTCCGCGAATTCAACATCCGAATCACCGACGATCGCCACCAGCGGGGCGGTGGTGGAATTCCAGGCGTCAACCCAGGCGGATGGACTGCCGGCGGTCTCGGTGATAAGCCCGTCAGCGCTGTCCAGCCGCGGTGAAACGCGCCCGGATACTACCAGGTCGCGTTCAGTGGAAGTCAACCGGCGGGATGTGAGGCAGTCGAAGGTAAATTGAGACATGGGGAACTGTGGGAAATGTAGACGTGGGGACATCGTTCACTCCGAATAGTCAATTCGTCAATTGTCCACGCGGCAATTGAGAACCCAGATCAACCGATCGCTGTTTTGGCGATTGTTCGACTTGATCACCAACGGATTCTCACCCTTCCTCAATGTCACGGGAATTGTCGCCGTTTCAAATCCGGCCGAGTGGTCCAGCGTGGCGACGGGTGATCCATTGAGCCAGACGATCGCCCAGTCATCGAATGCCAGTCGCAACGTCGCTTTCCGATCAGTGTCACTGTGCAAAACCGTTCGCACGTAGTAGGAATGATCCGTCGGTGGATACGCTGGCCGATGCTGTATTGCGTGTTCCAGGCGTACCCAACCGTGGTCACTTTTTAGTCGGTGCAGCGGATAAACAGTCGATCCGGCTTTGATGGTGTCGCCAAGTGTGGGCTGAGAGAGTTGTTGAATTAATTCGTCGGCAGGTAGCTTGAATGCGTCGCTGCTGGCACCGTCGCCAAACAAACCCACGGCGATCCACTCGGCCGGGGAGTTCACAATCGCGGCTTTCGACTCGGGCACCCTGTAGAAGTACGATACCGCCTCGTAGTCGTCGGGACGGGCGTTCGAGGTAAACAGCAAAGATGATCGAAACATGATCGGATCGGGACCAAAGAAACGGTAAAAGACTCCGTCCTGATCATTCCGACCCCGGTTGTCACGATAGGGGCATCCCATCCATTGCGTCTGATACTGGTTGAATCCCCAGGAGAATCCGAAATCATCTTCAACATTGCAGCCACAGATCACATGCGGATCCGTCTCGCCATCAATCAATATGCGGGTGCCGCTGTTATGAAACACCATGTCACCATGATCTTTCTGGCGCCAGCCCATGAAGTATCCAGCGAGGAATCCGACACCCTCGGTTTCCAAAATCGGAAACGGGCGTGCAGTCGACGCCGGCAGGGAAATATTCCGTTGCGCATGGAAACGGAGCGGGGTCAAATCGACGTTTGCGCGATACTCCTGCCAGTCTATCATCGCGGCCCCATTTTTCGTGGAATTGCAATGCAGTCGAATCAGGCAGCTCGTTGAAAACGGAATCGGCAGATGGAGATTCCAGCCCGGTGGGGCTTTGGGTGGAATCAACGGATCGCTTGTCACGGTGAAATTCGGAAAATTCGCGATTCCGGAACTCGCGACGTGATAGTCATTAAAGCCCAGCAGCACTCCAAAGAACGACCGAAAGGGCATCCTCACCTGTGGCTGCGGAGCGCCATCCACCGTAATTTCGATCTCAAGGTCTTCAATATCCTGTTCGCCGAACACGAACCACAAATGCCGTAGGCATCCTGGACCTTTCGCATTCAGGACTTCGAAGGACTTGCCGGGGTTTGTTGTGATGTTGGCGGTCGTTCGACGTGAACGAAATCGCGTTGGCAACTGCAGCAATGGCACTGCCGGATCCGCATATGTCCGGGGAAATGGATCTCCGAGCGACGCCGCGTCCGCATCATGCGAATCCAACCGGGAGCGAGATGGTGCGGTTGTCTCAATCGGTGGTTGCGCCTGGGAAAACAACCCCATCGAATTGAGAACTGAACACAGAATTAGTCCGCACAGTAGAAGCAGAGGCTGCTTGTGAGTTGTCATCGAGTGTACTTCATCAAACGGGTTCAACAGATCCGCGGGAGCGTCGCCCCCTGCGGCTCATCCAATGGTCGTTCACTTCCCCGCAGCCCCCGCACGTTGACCGCCGCGATGCCACGCGAAACCGCCGTACCAAAAGCGCCTGTGGGTGCCACCCAGATTTTTTTTCACCCGCGCGCCGACCGCGTTTACCCGCCCCAAAAGGGGGCTGTGGGTTTAAGCGATCCGGTCATGTGTATGCGTCGCTCCGGTTGTGGTTTCGCTTCGCGGGAACCACAACCGGAGCGACGCAGCTACAAAACCGACAGTCCCCAAGGTGGCGGGGGACGCGCACGGCGCGAAGCGGTGGTGTCAGTCGCCTAACTGTTTCACCTGCCGGGCGAGCCGGCAAGGGTCGCCAATAGTGTGCCGCTTCAATCCCACTTGCAATGACGTGGCAACTGTGCCGGCGGCTTGGAGGGAGGATGGCGAAGCGGATCTGCGATCTGAAAGGCTATTGAGCCGGTTTGATCCGGTCCAAAAGATCTTTTAACCGCTTCTGGTTGACTTCCTGCGTGAACGGGTTTTCGTCGGGGTTCGCTCCTCCGCCCCCCATGGCACCCCCCATTCCGCCACCGCCGGCGGGACGGACGAAGGGGAGTCCGACGAGAGCGAGTACGTCATTCTGTTCCTTCGTGAGAATTTCTTCCAGCGTTTTTTGAAACGCGGTCGCCTCGTCACCCGTCATCTTTTCCGCCTGTTCCATGGTCCCCAGCAGTTCGGCGACTTTGGCGGTTTGTTCCGGAGTGAGTTCGACTTTCAGGGGCAGGTCGTTACGTGACAGCAACTCCAACTTGCCGACCAGCGACGTCAAGGTCCGCTTTCCGCCACCTCCACCGCCACCACCCATCATTCCGCCCCCCATCATGCCCCCGCCGCCGCCACCCATCATCCCACCTCCGCCCGGGCCCATCCCTCCGGCGCCACCCGTCCCCGCGGGGGGGGCACCCGGAGTGACCATGGGCGTTCCGGTCATTGTGGGGGGCGAACCTTTGTCTGGTTCTGGCAGTGCGTAGCCGTAAGTCACGAGGCCGATCATTCCCCCCGCCGCTCCGACCGCGAGTCCGAGGATGCCGGTGACGAGCCAGGCGGGGAGACCGCCGGAGGTTGCGGGGGACGTTTGGGGTCGGTTTGACATGCGAGCGATTTCGTCGTGAAGAGTGAAGAGGGGGTTGGGGTGTGACTGGGAACGGGGAGTTGTTTGCGTCGGGCGGGACAGGTGGCAGACGCCGCCCCGCTCGCCTGGGCGTGGTTAGCGCGGGGCTTCAATGGTCAGGACGCCGTTCATCACCATCCAGTGGCCGGGGAACGTGCAGAGAAACGGGTACCTGCCAGGCTCTCGCGGGGCCTGGAAGTAGATCGAGAATTCCTCGTGCGGCGACACGATATCGGTGTAGACCAGCACATCGTCACTTGGGGGGACGTAATGCCGGGCGGCGGCGTCGGGCGAAGAGATGATCTTGTTCGCCAACTGGCCGACCCGCTCGAGTGAACCGGGGCGGGTCAACACGAAATTGTGGGGCACAACATCGGGATTGCGGAACGTCAACTGCAACGTCTCCCCAGGAGCCGCCGTCAACGAGCGGGTGGCGAACGTCAGGTTCTTGCCCGCTTCCAGCACGATCTCCCGCGACCCTTCCAACGGCTTTTTCCAGGGATTGGGCAACGACTTGGTTTGCGTCGCCAGATCGACCAGCAAGGGATGGGCGGCAATGGTCTTCTCAACCGGACGGTAGCCGGGCAACGCCGTGAACGGGGCGGCGAGTGAATGAACCGTCAGGAACATGTCAATCGGTTCCCCTTCGTCGACTCGCAAATGCAGTTGCAATTGGCTGACTGGCTGCAAGTCGGGGATTTCGAGAAAGAGATGCTTTCCGTCGGCGAGGACGAACGACCGCGTGATCGCCCACGGATCATGTCCAATCGCACCGCGGTGACTGGGCGAGTATTCCTCGGAACCATAGGCGGCGCTGTAGCGATAATTCCACGCCTGCGCGAATTGCCGCGTGACGTCACTGGCGATCTTCGGGTCGATGCGAGCGGTGAACTCAACCAGAACGCCATTCTGGTGGACGTGAAACCCGCGCGGCAACTGGACTTTTCCACCAGTGTAACGGACCCGCTCGAAGCACCCTTCCAGAGAGTTGTACGCACCCCAGCCAGCCATTCCGGTGACATACAACTGCCCGTCGTGGGGATTGAACCGACCACGATGTGCGCCGGACGAGAACTCCCCCGGAAGCGGCACAACCGCCCCCTGGGGTTGACCATCGACTTCATCCCGCAAAAGCAGAAAGTGCGATGCCGTTCCGAAAGAAAGGTGAACCGCCAGACCATCGAGTGGTCCCCAGCGGTCGCTGTGAACGGCGACTTGACCGCCGGCCGAGTTATCGAGACCCCGGGGCAGGTAAAGCAGGGGAAGTGTGGGGCGTTTTCCGTTCTTCGGACCGGGATAGCCAAAGTGAGGAGGCTCGAATTCCTCGGAACCCGCCTGAGGGCGGATCTGGCACAATGTCGAGGCGGGGGTCCATTCCCCTTCCGAACATGGGATCGTGATCGAGCCGTCGGCCAGCATTCCGAGTCCGTCAGGGTTACGGAAACCAGTCGCCATCACGTCGACCCGCTTTCCATCCGCAGAGATGCGCAGCAGTCCCTGGTTTCCCGACGCGGTGTAAAAATTCCCGGCGGCGTCCCGTTCGAGTCCGCAGATAAAATCGTGGCCGGCGGTCGAGGTCGTGTAGGCGTTGCTCGCACACTCGTAAAAGTCCGCCTCACCATCCCCATTGAGGTCATGCAGTCGGGTGAGCTGGTCGCGCCCCAAAACGTGAACCACACCATCAACCACCTGCAGTCCCAACGGTTGATTGAGTCCCGAAGCGAACCGTCGCCACTGAACCTTGGCCAGCGTTTCATCCAGGCCGGTCACCCGCCAGACGTCTCCCTGCATGGTGCAGACAAACGCCGTTCCATCGGGGAGAAAATCGTGTCCCGAAAAGAACATCAGCGATTTCCAGGGATTGTCAAATGGCGGAGGGATGCGATCGACCACATAGGGGCCACCCATGCCTGGCTGACCGGGCGAGTCGAACACCTGAGGCCATTGCGCGGGCCCCCCTTTGGTCAGGTTCGCGAGGGGATGCGATTCGGCCCGTTCGACAACCCGTTGGAATTGACCATTTTCGACCCACGGAGCGTCGAGGTATTCGACCTCTCCGATGCGATACGCGAATACCACCCGCTTTCCATGACGATAGAAACCGTGGTATTGGAATGGTTCCATGACGCTGGGTTGCGAGGGGCGGGGAAGCGGAGTTCCCGCTTGCAGGGCCCCCTCCATGAAGCCGTGCCGGACCGTCGAGAATTTCAGGAATCCCTCGCGCCACAATGCGTCATACGACAATTTCTGCGGATTGAAACAGGCTGCCAGCTCGCCCGCGTCTCCCAGTCGAACGCAGACCCCCTTCGCGACCGTGACACCCGGACCACGGAAGATGGCGGACAGCATCGATCCCAGATCGGTCGCGTTCCACCGGTCACTCGCCCAGGTCTGCTCGTTCTGGTTCCCCCAATGGCCAAACGTTCCGCCATCCAGACCGGGAAACCCGGGCAGCAGGACCGGCATCGCCGACTGAGCGGCGAAATGCCGAGCCTCTTTGGCGTAAAAATCATACAGGCGATCGCGGTTGATGGGGTGGCCAACAAACGGCCACCGCGAGGGATCCAACGGGAGTTTGTCGTACGGAAACTCGGCGGCTTCGTGTGATTGCGGACGGACCAGCCCCGTGAGCGAGGCGTCGTGACCCAGCTCGAGCAGGAACCGCACAATGTCACCCCGCTGGGTGGTCGACATTGCCGCCGTCAGTCCCTCGGGCATCAGCGTTCCCAATTCCCGCAGTTCTTCGATGTCGGCTTTCGCCAGGCGGGTCAGCGTTCCCTGCGCCGGATCCCGGAGAACAATTTCCTCGGCCGATTCACTCTGTTTGTAGCCCTGGTAGTTCTTGCCGTCGACAGTTTGCGCGATCCAGGCGCGATATTCGGGTTTGACCTCGCGATTGGGCCAGAAGAGCGCTTCGACGACTTGTTCGGGCTTCAGCCGACGGCCGACGTCGCTCAGCATTGGCCCGGCCTGGCCGCCTTGTTCTCCCACCTTGTGACACGAGATGCACGCGAAGTGGGCCGAACCGAAGATCATCGCGCCGCGCATCGCGTCGCCCCGAGCCTTTGCCTCGGCGACAATCCGGGCGACTAAATCCGGATGAAATTCCGGTCCGGACGGTGGCGGAGCGCAGGTCGCGTCTGTGGTCGTCTCAGCGGGGGTGGTCGCGGCGGTGCTGGTCGGAGCCGTTGCTACCTGTTCTGAATCTGCGACTGCCGGTCGACTCGGTGTGCCGGACTCAGTTGACCGAACCGGCGCGTCGCGGCGGTTGTCTCCGTCCGAATGCGCTGGCTGTCGTCCCAAAGTGACCACCACCAGAATCAGCGAAATGCAAACGAGCGCGAACGCTCCCCACCGAACCATTGCGATGACTCCCGGCTGTTGGGATCTCAGAGAATTCTCGACGACTAGCGCCGTCTTTCGAAGCCGGTTGTAGGGCAGTTCTCACCGCTTCGCAACCGAACCGCGTCACAGATCAAATGAACGAACAGCAACACGTTCCCCGACGATTTCGCATGTCGCCAGTCCGGGTCAGTTAATTCGAGGAGCCGGCTGGCGGTTTGACAGAGAGTGGTGATCGTCCGGTGGGCGGTCGCCGAGTGTCGGTTCGGACTCAACTCCTAGACAGTTTGACATTTCCGGCCGGGGAAAATAGTTTACTCGCGACACAGACGCTGTCGAACTTCTCGCCCCGAACGGATTGGCCGGTCGCCGGAGATGCCGGCGGATGGATCTGCTCGCGGTGGAATCCGCTGGGTGAGCGATGACTTCGTTAACGCACTTCGATGACTCGGGCGCAAGCCGAATGGTGGATGTCGGCGACAAGCCGGTCACCCGCCGGGTGGCTCGCGCTGAGGGGCGCGTCACGATGGCCCCCGAGACGTTACGGACGATTCTGGACAAGCGGATTGCCAAGGGGGATGTGTTTGAAGTGGCGCGACTCGCGGGAATCATGGCCGCGAAGGAGACCTCCCGGCTGATTCCGTTGTGCCACATACTGCCTTTGTCCAGTGTCAAGATTCAGCTTGCCCCGCTCGACGAGCGGACGGTCCGGATTGAGGCGGAAGTTCGTGTGGAGGGGCAGACCGGAGTCGAAATGGAGGCGCTGACCGCCGTGACGGTGTGCGCTCTCACAATTTACGACATGTGCAAAGCGATTGACCGCGGCCTCGTGCTGGGGCCGTTTGTCCTTGTCGAAAAGTCCGGAGGGAAGAGCGGCACGTTTCTCCGAACGTCGGCAGATTCACCCACATGATCGCCGCGGCCCGCATCGCTTTCACGTCATTCGATTTGAACTTGCTTCCACAACCCCGCGTGTCATGAACAGACCCATTGCGACGGACAATTCGAGTGCGACCCTGATGGCGCGGGTCCACACGCTGATCGGCGATTCACTGCGAAACGTCGAACGGATTTTCCAGGAGGAACTCGCGAGCCGTCACCCGTTCGTCGAGGAAGTGTTGGGGCACCTGGCGGGTTACCGGGGCAAGCGGATGCGTCCGATGCTGGTCCTGCTGACCGCGCAGGCGTGCGGGGGTGTCGAACACGCGCATTGCGTCCTCGCAGCCGCCATCGAAATGATCCACACGGCAACGCTGGTTCATGATGACGTACTCGACGAAGCGACGACCCGTCGGCACGTGGCGACGGTCAATTCGCGGTGGAGCAATGAGACCAGCGTGCTCCTAGGCGACTACATGTTCACGCACGCGTTCCACCTGACAAGCAGTCTGGGGGATGCCCAGGCGTGTCGAGCGATTGGACGGGCGACGAATATCGTGTGTGAAGGAGAGATGTCGCAGGTCGCGGAACGGGGCAATCTGGATCTGTCGGAAGATCAGTACTTTGAGATCATCGAAGGCAAAACCGCCGAGCTGTGCGCCGTCGCCTGTGAACTCGGGGCGCGGCACGCGGGGAGTTCCGAGTCGGTCTGCGCCGCTCTGGACGGTTACGGTCGCGATCTGGGAATCGCGTTTCAAATCGCGGATGACCTGCTCGATGTTCTGGGGACCGAGCGGCAGACGGGTAAGACCCTCGGAAGCGATTTGCAGAAACAAAAGCTGACACTGCCGATCATCTACCTGCTGTCGCAGGCGGCCCCCGAACTCGGAGCGCGTGTGCGCGAGTTGCTCGCCCGCCCGGATGAAAATACGCGAGGAGAGCTGTTACCCATTCTGGAATCCAGCGGCGCGATCGAATACGCGAAAGCCCGCGCGGTCGCCTACACCGTCGCGGCCCGGCAGAAACTGGTTTGTCTTCCGGAATCCCCCGCCCGCCAGATCATGGAAGACATGGCGGAATTCGTGGCATTGCGGTCCGCCTGAACTTGTTCGCTTCGGGTTTCGCCTTCGACACAGTGGGGGTTGCCAAAACGCGGCGAGACGACATCGAAGTGTCGGCTTACGTTTCAAATACAGGGTCTGAAACTTGTTCTGAGTTGATTTTGACTCGAATTGCCCTAATCAACGGTTCTTTTCACTCCGGACTACAATTCAGTTCTCTCCCCGGACCGCACAGAATTCGCGGCGGCCTCCAGGACCCGCAGAACGGCCCCCACGTCTTCCAGCGAGCCTGGCACCGGTCCCGTTTGATGCAAATAGCAGAAGACCGCGTTGTGAAAGGCGCTGGGGTCGAGTTCCGGCGGCGTGCGGGGGACGTCAATCAACTCACCGGATGCGGTCGCTGTCGACATCACGCCATCCACAAAACTACCGGCGGCCCCCTGAATGCGCCATCCGGTGTCGAGAACCGCCGGGGTCGACCAGGCGTAATTGAGCCAGATCGTCGGGCCGGAATGGTAGTTGACTTGCAACTGCAATCCCGCCAAGACTTGAGCGGCCCCCGGGTGGGAACGCAGTCGACACCAGACTTCCGTGGGAAGCCCCCCCGCCAGCCGCAGCACCTGATCCACCAATCCGAACACGCGTAACAGTGCATTCCGAACCGAATCGCCCGCATCCAACTCCAATTCCCGATCGGTCGGCCCCAACTGCCAGATCGTCCGTTCGATACTCCAAAGTGGACCGATGTCTCCACTGGCGACGACACCGTCAACCGCGCGAAAGTCTTCGTCAAATCGCCGAGGGAGCAGCGGGACGATCGTCTTTCCCCTCGAAATCGCCAGCCGTTGCAACTCCTGGCACTCGTCGTATCGATCGGCCACCGGTGTTTCCACAACGACGTCTCGGTCGGCCAGCAGCGCCTGGCGGGCGAGTGCGAATTGCCGATGCGAGGTGACCGCGATCCAAATGATGTCGACCTTGGGATCATGCAAGACCTCGGCGAACGAGCCGACGCAATGGGGAACCAGGCCCGCCGCCCGTTCGCGCGCGGCGGCCAATGGGTCGCAGCCGACGACGACTTTGCAATCGTCGCGCAGCAGCAACCGTTCGAGGTGAAACAAACCCCGCCGACCCAGGCCAGCGACGGCGATCCCCAGTGGCCGCGTGATGGATGTTTTGTTGGGCACGTGCCTAGCCCGCAGTGACCGCGCCGCTGACGGTCACCTTGATCTTGCCGGTGCAGCGGTGTCCCTGGGGGGCATTGATCTTCATCAACAGTTTTCCCGTCTCCTTGGGTGTGAAGTCCGTCCCCGAACCAATGAGAAACGGTTTGCCCGCCTTGCTGTTCGCCAACTGCACAATCCCCATCAACGCGCCGGTCGGAATGCCCGTGACCAGATCTTTGGTAACGTCTTTCTCCACCAGACCGGCAGGACCGAGCGATCCCCCCATTTCGAACTTGTAACTCCCATCGGCGGAAATCCGCACGGGCTTCCCTTCGGTCACTTGAACGCCACACGCTTCCCAACCCGAAGCAGCATTGACATCGATCACAAATTCGTTCGCCGACAGGGTATGATCGGTGATCTGTTCGATCTTCTTCTTGATGGACGCCTCGTTGGGGTTGAGCGCCAGCACGCGCTGCAACACCGCGAGCGACTTTTCGGGATGGCCAGAGTCGAAATACTCGTCGGCGAGAGACTCGGCCTCCTTCACGAATGACGTGGTCAGAGTTTCCGCCCGCTGATCGAGGGTGCGGGTATTGGCGATCGGTTTGGTGCGCCCCGCCTTGGGGGGAACCTTCCGCGCCCCCTTCGGTTTGTCCTGACCCGCGACAAACGACGCCGTGGCTCCCGCCAGGCAGAGAAAGAGTCCTCCCATCAGGATTCTACGAATGATTGACACGGCCATGGAATCTCGCCTCGAGTCGCAAGAGGAGGAACGTCGCGCTCTCATTTTCCGGAAGTAGTCCGCCGGAATGCAAGGGAGTCGGCGTGAAAGTGGCCACAGTTGCCGGTTGTCCCCGATTCCGGGAGAATCGGACCATCACCCTCCGCGACAGCATCCACCTCGCCGGCCTTTTCAAGTCGCGAGTTCCCGCCCCAATCCGATCTGTGTCCACATCGCATGTCGTCTTCCAATTCCAATTCCGATCGTCCGTGGCGTGTGGTGGTTGTGGGAGGTGGTGTCTCGGGGCTGGCGGCGGCGTTTCGGCTTCAGGAATTGGCGGGCGCGGCGAATCGGCCGATCGATTTGACCGTCTGCGAGGCGTCGAATGCGCTCGGGGGGATCGTGGGAACCCGCGACATCGCCGGCTATCGGGTCGAAATGGGGGCCGACTCGTTCATCACCAATAAACCGGGGGCGATCAACCTTTGCCGGCGTCTCGGGCTGGAAGACGAGCTGATCCCCACCGACGCCCGCTATCGTCGATCACTGGTCCTGTCCCGCGGCAAGCCGCTTCCGGTTCCCGATGGCTTTCAACTGCTCGCCCCGAACGCGATGTGGCCGGTCTGGAAGTCGCCGATCTTTTCGCTCGCGGGAAAGCTGCGGCTGGCAGCCGAGTATTTCTTACCGGCCGCGCCGCAGCCGGTGGAGGATGAAAGCCTGGCGAGTTTCGTCCGACGCCGATTCGGCCAGGAGGCACTCGAGCGCCTGGTTCAACCGCTGGTGGGTGGGATCTACACCTCGGATCCCGAGAAACTCAGTCTGCGCGGCACGATGCCGAGGTTCCTCGACATGGAAGCGAAGCATGGGAGCCTGATCCGCGCGCTGCGGCACGAGGCCCGCAACAGTACCGTGCAAGATCGAACCGCCAGTGGCGCGCGGTACGGCCTGTTCGCCACCCCCCGACTGGGGATTTCGCAAATGGTCGATGCGCTGATCGCGCGGGTGCGAACCAACGCGACCATCCGTCTGAACTGCGTTGTCAATCAGATCACGCCTGCGACCGACGGAACGGCTTACCACCTCGAACTCGCCGATGGAACCAACGAACTTTACGACGCGGTCGTGGTCGCCACTCCCGCTTATCGGGCGGCGTCGGTGCTGCGTTCGGTTTGTCCCGCGGCCGCTGGAGCGCTCGATGAGATCGAATACGCCTCAACGGCGATCGTCGTCAGTGGGCATCGTCTGAGCGATGTGGCGAATCCACTCGACGCGTTCGGTCTCGTGGTGCCGGCGATTGAGAAGCGGAAGATCCTGGCGGTTTCGTTCACCAGTCGCAAATTCCCGGGTCGCGCGCCTGAGGGATGTGTCGAGTTACGAACATTTGTGGGTGGCGCGATGC
>CAMATH010000057.1 GCA_945860955.1 Planctomicrobium piriforme | reverse complement strand
ACCCCGGCAGGGCAACGCCGTAACGGATTTTCAGACCGTGGATTTGTTGAGTTCTCGAAACCGAAGTTGTTGTTCGCGCGTGGCTCGTTTGATCCGCGGTGGATCGGTTGTCGGCAGATCTTTGTAGTGCCCGCGGTACCGACTCCGCTTCGGTTTCGTCCGCGTGTAGTCGTCAATGATGGCGGCCCGGAGTTCATGAACCAGAACCGCGTAGCTGGTCACCACCCGTTGCGGGTCACGCAGCAATTCGCGGAAGACCTGGATCGCGTGTGCCACGCTGCACTTCTCTGGCGGCGATTCGATTTCGAGCTGCTCTTTCACGGCGTAGAGTTGAATGATCCATAACGCGAAGATCGACCATTCCAATTCCGCGACGGCATTCTTGCCATTTCGACTCCTGAGCTTCCCGCGACCGAACGTTTGTTTCAATGTCCGAAACTGCAATTCGATTCCCCATCGCATACGGTACACCTGGCTGGCCAATTTGTCTGGCATTCGCTTCTTCTCCAATACGCTGGTCAACACGTGAATCTCGCCACGTGGCCCTTGCATCTTCAAGTGCCGCATCAGCAGCGGCGGCTGCCCGGCCTTCATTTGTTTGGACGGCCACAGATAGACCATGTCGCCGTGATTTCGGGCATGCCCGAGATTCTTCACCAGATGGACGTTGGCTCCGACACGGATCATGAAGTCATGGCCCGCCTGCTTGACGGATTGCAGAAACTCGTATCCCACAAATCCCGCGTCCGCCACGAGCAGCGTATTTTCCGGGATGAAACAGTTCGCCAGCAATTCCAGGAGGTGCGCCCGCTCACACGAATTGGATGGACCAATCTTCCACGCCCATGGCATTTTGAGGCCCATGTGCCAGAGCTTCGTCAGCCAGTACTGCGGGGGTGTTCCCGTGACGACCTTTCGTGTGCGACGCTTTTTGTTCCTCCAGCGTCTCCGTGTTTTTGCCGATCTGCTCTTTCCGAAGGTGGCGGCTGAGAAAGCCGCCTCGTTGCTCTTCGTGTTCGGCATCTTTCCCCGAGAACCATCGACGACCAGGACGAAGAACCCGCCGATCCGCACCAGCTCGCCTCCAACGGCGATCATGAGTTTCTGAAGGTGGCCCCGCAGGACGGGTCGCAGTCGCTCTGTGCAGGTGGCGAGCGCCCGAATGAACCCGGTATACGACGGCAGGGGAAGATCGCCGAACATCAGGATGGCGGTACTGCGCACGGAATCGTACGCCTCCGACAACTGAGGATGCTCCGCCCAGGCCCAGGGGATCGCCACTTGAATCAGTTGCAGTGGTTGATAGGTGGCGTTGCCGTGCAGTACAACGCTGTCGAAGCAGCATCCACCGAGGATCCAAGCCATCGCCTTGCGAAGCACCTCGAACTGGACCGGCGACTTCGCACGCGAGGCCTGTTTGGGCTGGGAGCGTGAGGGAGATGTGCGACGTTTTGCTTTCGACATGAGCCAGACTCCTTTCCGACTGACGTGTGCTCAGTTGGTGATTGTGGGGAGTCTGGCTCTTTTTCATGTTCTCCATTTTGTGTAAACCCCAGGTTTTCCACTGCTGAAAATCCGTTACGGCGTTGCCCGGCAGGGGTGACATCCATTAGCCAGGGGTTGCGTGAGCCGCAGGCGAAGGCGACCCCTGGAACGACGCGCCCAATGCAGGTCGACCCTGGAAGAGTCGCATCACGCGCCGATCGTCAATCATCGGGACGGGTGCGCAAGACCGCCCGGCATGTGCAAGGTGGATTCGACCCCTGCCGGGGTCGGTCCATTTGCGGTGTCGGCAACCGGGGGTGTCGTCCGCCTTCGGCGTCCTCAACCCCCGGCTAATGGATTTGACCCCTGCCGGGGTCTGTCGGTGCATGACGGTGCGTGCCGATGCATGCCGATGCATGCTGGTGCGTGCCGGTGTATGTCGGTGTCCAAAACGGCTCCTGACCCCGACACGGGATTCCCACGCATTGGATTCCCACGCATCACCCCGGCACGCGGTTTCGGCGCGTTCGATTCCCGAACGTCACCCTTTCACACGGTTCCGATGCAATTGATTCCTACGCGTCGCCCCGACATGGCGATTCGCCATTGCCGGGGCACGTGCGTCACACCCGGCCACCCGTTTGACCCGGAGTCGCTCCCCCGCGTATCGCCCCGAGCCCCCTGCGGAACCAGAATCGTCGCCGGCGCATCACCCCGGCAGGGGTGACATCCATTAGCCAGGGGTCGCGTGAGCCGCAGGCGAACGTGACCCCTGGAACGACGCGCCCAATGCAGGTCGACCCTGGAAGGGTCGCATCACGCGCCAATCGTCAAGCATCGATGAAGTCGACCAGGTGGATGGCGATTCACTGGATCGAATTGACGCAGAAACGTCCTTCGATCTCAGGGGGTGGAACTGTGCTGATGCCTGCCAAAATGGCAGCAAGGTGGATTGCGATTAAATAAGCAAGCCATTGCTGTAAAATGACTTGTGGCGAAAGGTGTCGGTTGGGATCCTCAGTTTTTAAAAAGCGGGAATGTTCGGGTTGTTCCGCTCGATTCGCCGATTCGCCCGGGGCGATCACCGGACCGAAAAGGAGGGCGTACCGCAAGCCCTCCGCCCGTTCGAGGACGGCTTTTTCGACGGTGGATTCGGTGAAGGGGTTGGTCATGGAGGAATGGAACCCGATTGGAACCTGAATAGAACCTTTTAGAACCCGAATTGAACCTCGCTACGGGCTGCAGAGCATCCAAACGGCACCGCGCCCGTGGCCGTAAGTGAATACCAACTCATAGGATCGGAGTTTTTCCAGGTCATCCCGAATGGACAAGGGCGAGCCGCCAACCGCATCGACGATATCGCCACGGGCGACACCCCATCGGCGTGACGAAATGAACTCGAGAATCTTTCGCTGTTGCGACGTGAGAGCGTTCATCACGCGTTGTGGAGCGATGTACCGGCTGGGGCGAAAACGAACGACGACACAACCCGATGCGACTTCGATCTCGGGACGAGGCATTCCGGCCTTTTCCGCCAGTTCGGCCATTTTGATCGTCCCCCGTCCCCACGATTCGATGATTCCGCGGCGATGGAAGACACGGGCCAAGAGGGGGTTCCACGGGAGCGACTCGTGCGGTTCAAAGAGCTTGTCCGCTGTGAGATCGAAGTGCAGCGTTCCCGATGACGTGATCTCCAGACGGTCGTCGTAAATGGCGACCCCCACCGACCCACCGCCGATGCTGTAATCACGATGACAGAAGGCATTCGCCAATGCCTCTCGAAGGGCGACCGGTGGATAGAGCGGGTCGTCCTTTCGCGCAAACAAGTCAGGAACCACGCGACCGGCAATCGGCAAACTCTCGCGCAGGAATTTTTCGGCCAGCCGCAGCAGCCGAAATGTATTTCCGTGGAATTGTCGATTGTCCAGGAACTCCGTTTTGTCAGTTCCCTGGAACTTGGCCACGCGTAGAAGGCATTGAGGAAACTCCCTCTCCAAACGCGTTTCCTTTCCAAACAGAACAACGGCAGCTCGCACAAGTTGGTTTTCTCTCACGAGACCGAATCCGCGCAGAACCTCCAGTGGATCGCGTGTACCGGGGTCACTCAGCCGACCTCGCTGAATGGCTTCGTCAATCGTCCGAGTCAACTCGTCGCCGTCCAAATCTGCGACGGTCCATCCTTCGGCGCTCTCCGACTCCCACCGGCGTTCGCCGTGAAACCGCTCAATGAGAATCCGGTTGTACTCCTCGCGACTCATTTTTGGGCTGGTGTTTCCCACTCGCCTGTAGGCTTGGCCCTTGTAGCTGTACGGGCGATTAGGCCCCGTCGTGACATGGACAGCGATAATCTGCCTGCCAGACGGCAAATCAATCCGATCCACCTGGGGAAAGATCGACGGTTCGATCTGCTGAATCTCCTGTGCGATCTCTTCCACGGTGTGATCGGAAACTTGCTGGCCGAGAATTTGGCCATCCGGCGCCACGCCGAACAACACCCGACCGCCCCGATGATTCAACATCGCGCAGAGTGTGTGCATGGCCTCGCGCCGCTCGCCCGAGGTCTTCTTAAACTCGATCAATTCCGACTCACCTTGTCGGACAAGCGATTGAATTTGCTCCAAGTCCATCAATTGTCCCTCCCCGCGAGCGTTGGCGGGTCTTCGATCGCGATACCTGGGCACACCGCGTACGGCATCCGTCTTTGATCGTGTCCGGCATCGTCGAGGAACAGGACCCTACTCATCGAGTTGCTCCCCACTCCACCGGCAGTTCGACGTGAGCGACCTCAGGTCTATGAAGAACGGCGTACTCCAAGCCGACCCCGCATTCTAGCGAGGCTTCTTCGACAGTCGATTCGGTGTGCTTGCTCATCTTTTCGCGCTAATCGATCACAATTGTCGGGAATGGTGACTTGTCCATGATCGTTGAATGTACCTTGCGGCGCAAGAAGTTTGCCAAATCTGCCTTCTTCTCAAGAACCATTACAAGTTCCTGCATGGTACAGAGCGTGACCACCTTTTGCGCCAACGCCTGTCGACACTCCGATACGGCTGCCGTTGTGTATTCGGAAGCGGAAATGACGATCGCCCGCGCCTCCGCCCTCAAAAAGACTCGCATCATGTGCTGCGCGATCTGAGGAACACCAACTGGTTCTTTCCACCACTTCATTTCGACGAAGTAAAGTTGACCATCCAGTTCGACGACGCCGTCAATTTGCTCGACAATCCCTTCTCCTTGGGAACCAACGACCGTAAATGCCTGTCGCACCGCAATTCCAGAAAGCTTAAAGAGTCGATTCAAGACATCTTCGAGCTTTTTCCCTCGAACGCTTGGGTTCACTTCGCCAAACAGAGTAAACAATTCCCCCTTCAGACTCTCCAGCGATTCTTGCCGCTGTTGAATTTCGCGAATTTCTGCTTCACGCTTTGCAATGTTCACCCTGCGCTCTTGCTCACGTTCATCCTTCATTCGCGTGAACGAATCCTTCACGTCGACGAGTTTCTGTATCTGTACCACCAGTCCCTGGGCCTTGAGGCGATCGGATTCCCAGCAACCGGAAAAGTCGTCGAACTCGACGCCCCTCTTGATGACCTCTCGACGCTCGCGGAGTGCTGGTTCGCCGCGTTCATTCAATCTGGTCAGCACCGAGCGAATGATTTCGTACTTGGTGATCTCGTCCCGCTTTTTACGCACGATCTCCTCCAAATCGGATGTCATGGCTTTCGATACCCCCGCTCCTCGCAGAAAAAGCAATGTGTCCTTTTTCGAACGACACAAAAGCGGAATCGTATCGACGAGCAGGCTGAGCAGTTCGGGAGGGTAATGAAAGGTGATGTCCATTTGGGCTTGCTCCTATCAACTTAACTCACCCGACAGCAGCCTCGGCAGCAACGTGTCACGTGCCTTTGTCAGCGCCTGGGTCTGGTCATAGTTTTTATCAACTTGACGCGTCAACGGAGCGATGGCTGCCTCAAAATGGCCGAAGAGGCGATTGTCTCCCGCGTGAGGCCTGATGAACTGATATGCCTGAATCTGGCCGCCGCTAATGTGTGGGATTGACGTTCTGGTTTTTGTTCCGTTGACATAGTCGCGAAATCGCCAGTCGCTTACGAGAAGCCACACAAAGTTCTCACCGATCGAGACATTGGGCCGCAACCTCGCAACCCGCTGGACACGCAAACATGGCAAGTCGCAGGAGCGAACGCGAACCCAGTTTTTTCCAACTTTCGAACCGTCCATTCCAATCAATGTGTCTCCGCTTGCGAGCAGATATCGCTCAAGGTCCGGCGTCACTTTTGGCCAGAATCTTGATTTATCGTCCCAGCAAAACACGCCCTCTTTGACGTTGTCACCGCGAGCTAATCGAGTTCCTGGAGGAGACAGCAGAAAGAACTCGCTCTTGAATGCAACACCCGTCAAGAACTCCGTTTCGTCACCAAGGCTGGTAGGAATCCAAGCGTGTGGAATTCGCGCAAGCATCGAATCCTCAAAGCAGTCGGGAAAGAGTTCGGCGATTTCGGGGGCCATGTTGGGCAGCGCGCGGCGGGAGAGGTCGGCGTTGCTGAGTTTGGGGTGTTCGCGGCGGAGGGCGGCTTTGGCGTGGACGGGGTCGAAGTCGACGAACCAGCTCTTGAACAACCGCCGGGCCATCGCCTCCAGCGTCTCATTCATCCGCCGGTTCAACTCGATCTTGTCGTCCAGCGCGCCGAGGATACTGGCCACACGCTTCTGTCCTTCAATCGGGAGCAGCGTAATCTGAAAAAGCTTTTGATCGGACATACTGACGTAGTCGGCGACCATCGATCCGTGAGTCTTGACGGCGTCAAGATTGCTCTGAAATTCATTCCCCTTGAGAAGGTAGAAGAGAAAACGCGAGTCGAGCTTCGATTCATCAAGGCTTCGCCAGTAGGCGACTTGCGGTGCGAACACGACCGCAGGTTGGCCGTCGCGAATGCGGCCCACTCTTCCGACAGTGGCCTTGGTAATGAACGCAACGTCCCCTGGTCGAGTCAGCTTTGATGTCACTCGATTCGCCAATTCCGGGCGAATGTGGTCAATTACCGCAGTGTTGATCGATCCGTCGCCAATGTCACCGCCGCGGACAAATGGAATCCCGATCGGTCCGAGCTCCGAGTTCCTGACCCGGTACCCATCATTGATCGCCAGGAGTCCGTTCTCGACAAGCTCTCTAACTTGGACACGAAATATCGACGTCTTACGCATGCGTTACCCCGAAATATGGACGCATCACTGCTCTACCCCGCCGACCGTTTGCCGTGAAGTACCTCCGCTGCCGTTGATGCAGGCGAAAATCAAACATCCGTTCGCTTCTTGCGTTGAGTGGCTTTTTTGTCGGGCTTCTTTTTCGGAGACTTCCCGGCACGTTGTTTCGGCGTGGCCCGCTGGCCCCCCGTGGTGCTCAGTTCCCTTTCAATCTCCTCGACCGTCGGTAGGGCCGATTGCAGACGGGCGGGGAGGGCGCGGGTCAGTTCGTAGCTGGAGACACCGATCGGCTTGTCGATGCCGCTCAGGGCGTACTCGGCCAGCAGGTTGTCCTTTGTCTGGCAGAGGATCAGACCGATCGTAGGCTGGTCGGTTGGGTGCCGCAACTGGTCGTTGACAACATTGCAGTAGAAGTTCAGCTTCCCCGCGTACTCGGGCTGGAATGGGCCGGTCTTGAGGTCGATCACCACGAAGGCCCGCAGCCGCAGGTGGTAGAACAGCAGATC
Source organism: Planctomicrobium piriforme (assembly GCA_945860955.1). GTDB lineage: Bacteria > Planctomycetota > Planctomycetia > Planctomycetales > Planctomycetaceae > UBA10511. Next base: position 42,389 of record CAMATH010000057.1, on the reverse strand, counting down.
GACGTAGAAGTCCTCGTCACTGACCGTGAGCCGATACTGCCGGCCGACGAACGCGAACCCCTGTCCGAGTTCCAGCAGGAATTTTTCGAGATGGCGAACGAGTTCCGTTTCGAGTTCCCGCTCGTGGAACGGTTCGTCGAGCGTGAGGAAGTCGAAGATGTAGGGGTCTTTGAGAGTCTGCCGGACCAGGTCGGACTGCGGGCTGGGAAGGAGCTGCTGGAAATTGCTGACCGCCTTGCCCTGCCGCTCGTGGACGCTGCCATCAATGGCCATCGCGAGCAAATTGCGGGTCCAGCCGTGGGACACGGTTTGCCGCATGTACCATTCCCGGGTATTGGCGTCCTTGACACGCTGCATGAGCAACACGTTGTGCGCCCACGGGATTTGGGCAACCAGGGGTTGCCTGATTGCGGCCGGCGTCAATTGGGCAACCGGCGGTTGCCCAATTCCGTCGTTCTCGAACGCCGCCGGATACTCATGCGCGAACTGCACCATCAACTTGATGTTGCGTTCGGAGAACCCCTTGAGTTCCGGCAGTTCGTTGCGAAGTTCCGCCGACAGCCGGGGGATGACCGACGCCCCCCAGCCTTCCCGCTTTTGGCGCCCGTCAATCAGGCGCCCACTGTCCCAGTAGAGCCGGACGAGTTCGGCGTTGACCGAAAACATGGCCCGTGTCTGGGCGTTGCGGATGCGCAGCTTGACCTCGCCAAGCAGGTCGGAAATCCCGCGGGGCAGCGAGTCGGGTCTGGCCGCCGGTGGTGACGGTTTTCTGGTCATACGGTCGTTTTCCAGAGGACTCGCGATCGATCCGAATCTGACCGGATGGGAGTTGGTCGCTGGAATTGGGAATCAAGTCGGTCATGAAGATTCCATTCCGGTATAGCCAAGGCTGGCCAGATTCTTGAGAATCGCTTTCTCCAGCTTCGCCGACTCCGCGAACTGCCCCTTCAATTTGGCGGTGAGCTGCTCCATCCGTTCCTCAAACGGCATGTCGTCGTCGTCGATGGTCTCTTCTGCTCCTACGTACCGGCCCGGCGTCAGGACGTGGCCGTGGCTTTCGATCTCTTCCCGGCTGGCGCTCTTGCAGAAACCGGCGATGTCCGCGTACTTCCCCGCCTCCTTCTCGCCGCGCCAGGCGTGATAAGTTTTCGCAATGCGACCGATTTCGTCTGCCGAGAGTTCGCGGTGTGTGCGGTCGACCAGCGCACCGAGTTTGCGGGCGTCGATGAAGAGGGTTTCGCCGCGACGGTCGCGGAAGGAACCAGCCGACTGACGTCGGCCGTTCGCCTTGTTGCGCGCGAGAAACCAGAGGCAGACTGGAATCTGCGTGGTGTAGAAGAGCTGGCCCGGGAGAGCGATCATGCAGTCGACCAGATCCTGCTCGACGAGCTGGCGGCGGATCTCTCCTTCGCCCGACTGGTTGCTGCTCATCGAGCCGTTAGCCAGCACGAAGCCGGCGATGCCGCCGGGGGCCAGGTGATGCACCATGTGCTGCACCCAGCCGAAGTTGGCGTTCCCCACCGGAGGGACGCCGTACTTCCAGCGGGCGTCTTCGCGAAGCCGATCGCCTCCCCAATCGCTGATGTTGAACGGCGGATTCGCGAGAATGAAGTCGGCCTTCAGATCTTTGTGCAGGTCGTTATGAAAAGTGTCGGCGTTGTGCGGCCCGATGTTGCCGTCGATCCCCCGGATCGCCAGGTTCATCTTGCACAGCCGCCAGGTCGTGTTGTTCGATTCCTGCCCGTAGATCGACAGGTCGCCGACCCGGCCCCCGTGGGCCAGCACGAACTTTTCCGACGACACGAACATACCGCCCGAGCCGCAACAGGGGTCGTAGATGCGACCCCCCTTACCAGACGGACCGTAGGGTTCGACCATCTCGACCAGCAACTGGACCACGGATTGCGGAGTATAGAACTCGCCCCCTCCTTTCCCTTCGGCGTTCGCGAACTTGCCGAGAAAGTACTCGTAGACGCGGCCGAGAACGTCCTTGCTGCGGCTTTCCGCGTCTCCCAGTCCGATGGTGCCGATGAGGTCGATCAGTTCACCGAGCCGTTGCTTGTCGAGGGAGGCCCGACCGTAGTCCTTCGGCAACACCCCCTTCAGCGAGGGGTTGTCCTTTTCGATCGCCGCCATCGCGTCGTCGATCAGTTTGCCGACCGTCGGCTGCTTGGCGCTGGCCTGCAGCTTCGCCCAGCGGGCGACCTTGGGGACCCAGAAGACGTTTTCGGCAAGGTATTCGTCGCGGTCTTCGGGATCGGAATCCTGGTCGGCGGCGAGGCGGTCATGCAGTTCCTGGAAGGCGTCGGAGATGTACTTGAGAAAGACCAGCCCGAGTACCACGTGCTTGTATTCGGCGACATCCATGTGCCCGCGCAGTTTGTCGGCGGCGGCCCAGAGCTTTTCTTCGAAGCCCAAGTTCGCACCGCTCCCATTTTTGTCTGTACGTTTCTTTGCCATGCGGCCCGCTTCTTTCGCATCGGTCGGGGCAATTGCACCGTGGGAAAGCCATGAACAGCAATAGCTTACGCGAATTTCACCCGGTTTCCCAGCCTTACAGTTGGGTTTCGAGGTGAAGAGTGACCGCGTGCGATGCCGAAGCGGGCCATACAAAGCAAAACCCCGTTTTGACAATTGTCAAAACGGGGTCGTGAATCCCCAGGCCGGCAACGCTGGACGACTGCCTATTCGGGCTTCGCTTCGGAAGCGGCGTCGGGGGCCGGCTTTTCTTCAGCCGGCTTCTCCTCAGCCGGCTTCGCATCCCCCGCGTCAGCGGCGGGCTTTTCGTCTGTGGTCGCGGCGGCAGGCTCTTTCGCGTCGCTGCCGGCCGCCTCTTCCTTCGCCTTGGCGGCTTCCGCCTCTTTCGCCTTCTCCGCCTCAATTTCCTTCTTGCGACGTTCCCGAAGCTCTTCAGGCATCAGATTGTCGTAGCCGCCTGACATCCCCTTACGCTCTTCGTCGGTCATGTTCGCCATGCCCGCTGACATGGGAACGAGACTCGGTCCCTCCCCTTCCTTCACAACGACCGGTTTCGTCTCGGTGTCGGCGATGTACTCGATCTGGCTGTGCTGAACGACTTCGTCATTTTCGTTGTAGTACACAAAGATTGAGCGGGACGACGTGGGATTCGCGGTGAACCACGAATAGACCGCCATCTTCTTCGCGCCGGGAGCCTTCGACCGACCTTCAAAGCTCTCGACCAGTTTCGGCGTACGTCCCGCCAAAACCTGCTCGATGTCGGACTTCTTAATCCGCTTCATCCCCGAACCTTCATCCATCTTGTCCTCGACCGCTGTCCATGCCGACCGGTAGCTTTGCTGCGACAGGAATTCCGCCAGGGTGGTTCCCGCCAGAACCGCGATGAATCCCCACAAGACGATGCGACCAACCGAAATCCCCGACTTCGCCGGGGGTTGTTTTGCAGACGTGGAAGCCATTGGGCCGAGTCCCTCTGAAGGAGCAGGAAATGAATGAATGACGACGCACAATCGGGCAGTATAGTCCATTCTCTGATCCGAGCGGGAGTCTCGCTATACTGTCTCGCATCACAACCCGAACCCCGTCCCCACCCAACACTCCGTCGAAGCGGTTCTGCCTCATGCGTTTCGTTCCTCGATTCCCCCTGTTTTGGCTGGTCGCTTGTTGTTTTTGTGTCTCGCCGGCTCTCGCCCAGCGGGAATTGAAAGACATTCCCGACCCCGACCCAGAGATTGAACGCAAGTCGTTCCAGGTCGCGGACGGTTTTGAGGTCTCCCTCTACGCCGCCGACCCGCTGTTCGCCAAGCCGATCCAGATGAACTTCGACCCCCAAGGTCGGCTGTGGATCGCCAGCAGCGAGATTTACCCGCACATCGAACCGGGAAAGCCCGCGACCGACAAGATCCTGGTGGTTGAGGACGTCGACGGTGACGGGGTCGCCGACTCCACAACGGTGTTCGCTGACGGCCTCCTGATTCCCACCGGCATCGAACCGGGTGACGGCGGCGCGTACGTCGCCAACAGTACCGAACTGGTCCATCTGGCTGACACCGATGGTGACGGCAAAGCCGACGTCAAACGGGTGATCCTCTCGGGGTTTGGCACCGAAGACACACATCACATCATTCACACCTTCCGCTGGGGCGTGGAGGGACTGCTGCACTTCAACCAGTCGATTTACATTCACAGCCATATCGAGACCCCTTGGGGGGTGCGCCGGCTGGGGGGAGGCGGCATCTGGCAGCTTCGTCCCGAATCGAGTCGGCTCGAGGTGTTCGCCAAAGGACTTGTCAATCCTTGGGGCTTCCAGCAGGACGACTGGGGACAATCGTTCGCCACCGACGGCGCGGGGGGTGAAGGGATCAACTTCATGTTTCCCGGTTCGGTCTATCTCACTTCGCCCGGCGCGACTCGCATCATGAAAGGGCTCAACCCCGGAAGCCCCAAATACTGCGGCCTCGAAATCGTCGGCGGAACGCATTTTCCCGAAGCGTGGCGTGGGAACATGATCACCAACGATTTTCGCGGCCACCGAGTCTGCCGATTTGTGATCTCGGAAGATGGTTCAGGATACGCCGCCCGCGAACAGTCAGAAGTCATCAAGACGAGCCATGTCGCGTTCCGCCCGATCGACGTCAAGATGGGGCCAGACGGAGCGCTGTATATCGCCGACTGGTACAACCCGATCATTCAACATGGCGAAGTCGACTTCCGAGATCCCCGTCGGGACCACACTCACGGCCGAATCTGGCGGGTGACCGCGAAAGATCGCCCCCTGGTGCCCCGCAAGAAACTCGCCGACCGGTCGACGTTCGAATTGCTGACCACCTTGGCGTCCCCGGAATCGTTCGACCGTCATCACGCGAAACGGGTTTTGAAGGAACGGGGTGCGGAACAGGTCTTGCCCGAATTGGGACGCTGGGTCGCGGCGATTGATGGCGCATCGATCGACAGCGACCACCAACGGCTGGAGGCGTTGTGGCTATACCAGTCGTTCGACGAACCCAACGCGGGTCTGCTCGATCAGGTTCTGCGTTCGACCGATCACCGGGCACGAGCGGCCGCCGTTCGGGTACTTTCCGCCTGGAGCGATCGGGTCGATCGTCCACTCGACCGCCTGGCCATCGCGGTGACCGACGATCATCCTCGGGTGCGATTGGAAGCGGTCCGGGCGCTCGCCGCCCTGCCGTCCCTCGCCTCCGCCGACATCGCGTTGCGGGCGCTCGACCGCCCGCTCGACGCGAATCTCGACTTCGCGCTCTGGCAAACCGCCCGAGATCTGCAACCGTTCTGGCTTCCCGCAGTGGAAAAGGGGGAACGGGTGTTTGACGGAGATATCCGTCGATTGACGTTCGCGTTGAATTCGGCCGGAGCGCCGGCGGTTGTCGGTCCTTTGGTCGACCTGCTCAAACAGGGCAAAGTGTCGGCGGGAGACGAAGAGCAAGTCCTCACGCTGGTGGCCGCCTTGGGTGGCGCGCCCGAATTGCGTCTGGTACTGGATCTCGCGCTCGCCGACGCCGAGTCGGTCGACAAGTCGGCTCTGGCGACAAAGCTGCTGAACACGCTCGCCGACGCCGCTGGCCGTCGTCACGTGATCCCAGCGGGGGATCTCGCCCCGATCGGCAAGTTGCTGGGCAAACGTCCCGATCTTGACGCCGCCGTCTGTCTGGCGGCGGGGATGTGGAAAGTCGAAGCGCTCCGGCAGCCTTTGTCTCGCATCGCGCAAGCCAATCATCCGGCGGCCCCCGAAGCGATCGCGGCGATTGCCGAGCTGGGTGGGAGGGCGAGTATCGACCTGTTGCAAAAACTGGGAGCGGGTGACCACGCGTTCGCGACCCGGATCCTGGCGGCTCGCAGTCTGGTGGTTCTGGATCCAGCCGTTGGTTCGAAGTTGGCCATCGCGGTTCTGACCGCCGCCAGTCCCGCCGATGATCCAACACCTCTCTTCACGACCTTGTGGCAAAGCAAGCAAGGACCGGAACTGTTCGCCGCCGCGTTGGGAGAGACGAAGCTGCCCGCCGATGTCGCGAAGATTGGAATTCGGACCGCGCGCATCGCGGGTCGGGATTTGGGGTCGGCGGTCGCCGGCCTGACCAAAGCGGGAGGTCTCAACGCTCCGCTGACCGAGATCCCCGCCGCCGATTTGCAGAAGCTGGTGACGCTGGTTCGCGAGCAGGGAGATCCCGCGCGGGGTGAAGCGACCTTTCGCCGGGCGGAAACGCTCTGCCTGCGCTGTCACGCGATTTCCGGTGCCGGCGGTCAGGTGGGCCCCGATTTGACCAGCATTGGTGCGAGCGCTCAGATCGACTATCTGATTGAATCGATCCTGCTGCCGAACAAGGCGGTGAAGGAAAACTACCACTCCCTCGTGGTGGAAACACAGGCTGGCAAGATTTTGAACGGAGTCAAGATCCGCGAAAACGCCAACGAACTGATCCTGCGGAACGCCGACGATGTGGAGTTGAGCATCCCGGTAAGCGAGATCGCCGAGCGGGTGAACGGGGGTTCGATCATGCCGGCCGGCCTGACCGACACCCTAACACAAGCCGAGCTGGTTGACCTGGTGCGGTTCCTGTCGGAGCTGGGAAAACTCGGTCCCTATGCTCCGAGCCAGGCTCGCGTCGCAAGGCGCTGGCAGGTGTTGGATCCCGCGACTCCCGGGTTGCGCGACCTACTCATCGCGGCCCCCGCGACGGTTGTCAGTCGGCAGGATCTGGTCTGGTCGCCGGTCTATACGCGGGTCGCTGGCGGGCTGCCCCTGGCGGACTTGCCGGTGGTGACCTACCCGGTCGGCGGAGTGAAGGCGAACTTCGCGCGGACCCAGGTGGAAGTGACGACGGGAGGCAAAGTCGCCTTGAAACTGAATGGAGTCGCGGGGCTGTCGCTTTGGGTCGATGCCCAGCCAATTCCGGTCGCCGACAGTGTGGTTGTTGAACTGACTCCCGGAACGCACCACGTGATCGTGCGGGCGGAGGTGGGCGTGCGCACGACTCCCATTCGACTGGAACTCACCGACGTCGCGGAATCTCCCGCCCAGGCGCGGTTCGTCAACGGAAAGTAGCTTATACCTCGCACGGCCGGAAACGAGACAATTTCGGGGAGCCGCGCCTTTTAGGAAGCGATATCGAACTCCCGCTTCCTGACGGGCGCGACTCCATCAAAATGTCTCAAAGCGGACCGCGCGGAGTATAGTACGGGGACGAACCACGAAAGTGGGACAGGAGCTCTCAATACTTGGCGCGGCACCAATGGAGACTTTTCGCGCCCGAGGCCCCTCTCCTATGACGGACAGTTGAAGGAGATCAGTGGCTAATCTCGGGTACACGCGCGGTTCGCTCGATGAATGTCTCAATTGGTGCCGCGGGCAGGATAACTCTGGGATCGGCCAGGGAGCTTACGCTCCCCGCTCGACTCAGTAATCCCGGACTGAACCGTCGCCGTAGGTTGGCGTGGGCCATTTGAACTTCTTCTGCGCGTTCACCTCGGCGAATTTCGACTCGTCGATATCGACTCCCAGGCCGGGGCCTGCGGGGAGGGGTGCGTTGCCGTCGGCGTCGACCTCCCAGTTCTTGCGGGCGACGCCAGGGGGCATGAGGTGCCCGTCCAGATATCCTTCGTGAATCAAGAACAGTGGCACCGCCGCCGTTGCGTGCAGGCTCGCCGACAGTCCGAGTTCCGAGCAGGTGCAATGCGGGGCGAGAGGCACGAAATAGGTCTCAGCGAGGGTGGCGATCTTGCGCATCTGCGTGATTCCGCCCGTATGCGCGCAGTCGGGCTGCAGAATGTCGATGCAGCGTTCCTCCAGGTACGGGATCATTCCCCAGATCGTGCGGTCCCGTTCGCCAGTCGCCAGCGGGACGTTGATCGCCTCTTTCAGTCGCTTGAAGACGGAGATGTTCCCCGGAACGGCGGGTTCTTCGATGAACAGCACGTCGTAGGGGCGAATCGCCTGGGCGAACTGGATGAGCATGGGGGGCGGGACGGCGCAGTGCGCGTCGAACATCACGGTGCCGGTCGGGCCGACGTTTTTACGCGCGTCGGCGACCCGCTTCACCAGCTCTTCGACATCGGGAGGATCGCCGGAAAAGGGGTGGGGGCCGCCGGTTCCCGTTTTCTGCGCCTTGGGGGTGGGGTACATGCGGATCTTGTCGCGGACGGGGCCACCCAGAAGTCGATAGACCGGAACACCCCACAGCCGACCGGTGATATCCCACAGCGCGACGTCAATCGCCGACAGCGTGTGTGTCATGAACGGCCCGCCGCGCATATCGCGGTGCGACCGGTAAAGCTTCTGCCAGAGATGCTCGATCCGGGTCGGGTTTTCGCCATCGAGCAATTCGAACAGCGACTCAGCGAGCGCGCAGGCGACCTTCGGTTCGAGACCGGTGATTTCGCCCCACCCGGTGACGCCGTGATTGGTTTCAATCTTGACGTACGCTTTGGTCCCCACGGGAAAAGCGCGGAGCGATTTGATGCGAATTGACGAAGTGCGATCCCCCACCTGGGCGGCGGGGTTGTTCTCCTGGGCGACGGCATCCTGCAACAGAAACGCGCCGGCGGCCGTCGCCCCCAGAGCGGTGATCAGGTCGCGTCGGCCCAGTCGGGCGGCATCACGGTCAGACAACATCGGCAGTCCCTCACGTGGTTCGCAAACAGATTCTCTCGGGTGATCACAGTCCCGGCACTGAACTCTTCCAGAGACTTTCTTATACCTCACACGGCCGGAAACGAGACAATTTCGGGGAGCCGCGCCCGTCAGGAAGCGGAATCAAACTCCCGCTTCCTGACGGGCGCGGCTCCGTCACAATTTCTCAACGCGGACCGCGCGGAGTCGTATTGGCGAGTCCTACCACAGGGTGTACCCGCCATCAATGACCAGTGACGCTCCCGTCATATAGCGTGACGCGTCGCTTGCCAGGTAGACGGCCAATGGTCCCAGATCTTCGGGTTGGCCGAAGTCTCCCATGGGAATCAGATTCTTGAATGTGCTGATGATATCGGGGTTCTGCTTCGCCCAGCGCTGATTCGGTTCGGTCATGAATCCCCCGGGACAGATCGCGTTCACCGTGACCTTGTGGGGTGCCCAGTCGGCGGCGGTCGCGCGGGTGAACGCGATCACCGCCGACTTGCTGGTTTCGTAGCTGCGTCCCCCGATTCCGCGATTGGCGATCATTCCGGAAATCGACGCGACATTGATCACCCGTCCCCCCTGACCGCGGGCCACCATCGCCCCGCCGACCAGTTTCGTGCAGAGGAACGTGCTGGTGAGATTCAGGTCGATGATCGACTGCCACTTTTCCAGGGGGAGATCCTGGGTGGGAATATCAATCCGCCGGCCCCCCACGTTGTTGATGAGGATGTCGATCGTCCCGACCCGGTCAAGCGCTTCGCGACAGGCGCGTTCCGCCTCAGCGGGAAGCCCCACGTCGGCCACCAGCACGTCGGCTTTGCGCCCCAAGGCGCGAATATCGGCTGCGGTCTGTTCGAGGCTGGGAAGATCGCGACCCACCAGAATCACGTCGGCCCCCGCCTGTGCGATCGCAAGGGCCATTTCCCGCCCCAGTCCCCGGCTGCCGCCGGTGATGAACAGCCGCTTTCCATCCAGACGAAACCGATCGAGAATGCTCATGACGAAGCTCGCTTGCGTTACGAAAGGAGTTTGACAGGGGAGATTCGCAGGTCGATTCCCGCTGTCGAGTTCATTGGCCGATGGGTGTCACCCGGGATGTTCTTCCGTGTCGTCGGCGACTGGCGGCGGGGTGACACTGGACTCTGACGAACCGGCGGTGAGTGCGATCTCTTCCAGGGGCTCGTTGTCCGCGTCAACCGCGTCGCCGGCGGGATCGTCGGTTGTCGGTTCCGCAAGGGACGGTACCTTTTGAAACAGGTGCACGTCCATCGACGAGTAATCCAGCAGTTCCTCGAACTGCCAGACATCGGGCATCTGGATTTTGGTGCCTGAGGCGCAGCGAACCACCAGTCGCGCGTCGGGGGCCGAGATCCCGGGGCGGGCGAGTCGTTCCAGCGACCGGTACAACATCGTCCCACGGGTCAGTTTTTCGAGGTGCGCGTAAGGAGGATCGAAAAAGACCATGTCGTACGGCAAAAACCCATCCGAGTTTTTCGGTCGGAACGAACACTTCGTCACGTCGACCCGCCAGCAGATCGTCTCATCTTCGACCTTCAGTGACGCGATGTTCTGCCGCAGGAGATCAAACGCCTTGCGATCCTGCTCGTAAAAGACCACGCGGACGGCACCCCGGCTGAGTGCTTCGAGTCCAATGGTACCGGTCCCCGAGTAGACATCGGCGATACGAGCCCCTTCCAGCAATGGTTGCAGGCGGTCAAACAGCGCCACCTTCACCCGGGTGAGGATCGGGCGTGTGAAATCCCCCGGATTGGTTTCGAGTTTCCGGTGGCGAAAACGGCCGGCGACGATCTGCATGCAACCTACTTTGGCGACGCTTCGGTAGTCTGGCGCTCACACCATTCCCGAATAATGTCCTGGGCTTCTTCAGCCACGGTTTTGAAAACGGGGTATCGCGGCTGCTCGGGAGCCGAGTGGGCGACGGCGGGCTGTTGTTGCGGTGGCTGCAGTTGTGGAGGCATCTTGACAACCGTGGTGTCTCCCGTCGATGGGGAGGCTGAAGAGTCCCCCCCCTCCGACAGCCAGCTCAACACGCTCTCTTCCACCCCCGAAGACTCTACGGGCGGGCCTTCCACCTCGAACAGCACCGGGCCGACTTGGAGTCGGTCCCCAGTCCGCAGCAGAACTTCCCGATCAATTCGCACATGGTTCACAAACGTGCCGTTCTGGCTGTTGCGGTCGCGAACCAACAACCCCAAATCGGTCGGCGTCAAAGAACAGTGCTGGCGACTCACTTCCGCCGAGGTCATTCGAACCAGGCACGCCTCATCGCGACCGATCAGCACTTCGCGATCCGGCAGTTCGACCCGTCGTCCTTTGTGTTTCCCCGAAACAATGATCAACACGTGCATTCCAGTCGCTCCGCGTGGGTCAATGGTGCCGGGGCACTATGATAGGTTCCCCGCAATTGGGACACGTCAAGGTTTTTCCGCGATGCTGTTCCGAGACCTTAAACCGCTTCCCGCAACGGCACGCGAACCGCACAGGGTGACTTGCGTCAGTCGGTTTGGCGACCGCCAGAGATCGCTGATACACCTCGTCGGCGGTCTGCCGGATTTGCAGCAGCAACTCTTCTGGCTCGATTGGTTTGTTCAGGTACGCATCGGCCCCCACGCGTTTCGCCAGATCGCGCGCCCGGGGGAAATCAATTGCGCTCAGAATGATCACAGGGATCTGTTGATGCGTGTGCTTCAGTCGTTCACAAACTTCAAAGCCGGTTTCGTTCCCTGCGAGCATCAGATCGAGGATCACGACGTCGGGCTGCCGCATGACGAAACTTGAGTGCGCCTGTCCGCCATCTTTCGCCACAAACACGTCGTACCCGGTCCGCTCGAGCAGTTCCCGCAGGAACGCGACCGTATCCGCGTCGTCGTCGACCACCAGAATCCGGTGAATGACCGCCGACGGTGGGTGTGTTTCGAAATCGGCGGCGGTACTCATCGCGATCAATGTCGCTGTGCCGGTCGGGGCAGCGGTCGGTGGCGGAACGGGATTTGAACGGGTGTAGCAACTCACGCGCTGGAGGAGCTGGGTCCAAACAAAGACACTCCCATCGCAGGGTAACGAATACCGGATTCCGACAGCGGATGCAATTGCGAAGGGGAAATGAGGGAATTTCCACTGGCGCGCATTTCGGCGTCAGATCTGGTACGATCGCGTCGTCTCGCGGCGATTCCGCCTCGCGTTCTCCATCCCTTCCCACGACTTCTCCCCTCAGCATGGCCGAGCAGGAACATTCCCTCGCACTCTTTATCGACTTTGAAAACCTGGCGCTCGGTTTCCAGGGTGCGCGCGGTCGGTTCGATATCGGTCGGGTGCTGAAGCGCATGGTCGAAAAGGGGAAGATCGTCTGCAAGAAGGCGTATGCCGACTGGAACCGTTATTCCAGTTACACCGAGCAACTGCACGAGGCGGCGATCGAGCTGATTCAGATTCCCCGCCGGGCTCAGACGGGCAAAAACTCGGCGGATATCCGTCTCTGCGTCGACGCCATGGATCTGGCGTATTCGAAAGACCATATCGACACATTCGTGGTCGTGTCGGGGGACAGTGATTTCTCTCCGCTGGTGTCGAAGCTCAAGGAATTGGGCAAGCATGTGATCGGCCTGGGCATGCAACCCTCGACGTCGGACCTGCTGCGGGACAACTGCGACGAGTTCATTTACTACGAAGACGTCGAAGCCGTCACGGCCGACGTTCCCAAACTCGACCCGCAGATGCCCGAACTCAAGAAAAAGGCGCATACGCTGCTGCTTGAAGCGCTCACCGCCCTCCGCCGGGAAAACAAAGTCCGCCTTTGGTCTTCGATGATCAAAGACACGATGAAGCGACTGAAGCCTTCGTTCAACGAAACGTACCACGGCTACAAGACGTTCAGCGTTCTCCTGGAGGACGCCGCCGAACTCGGCTTGCTGCAGCTTGAAACCGACGAGCGGAGCGGGACCTACGTCGTCACGCACTTTGGCGAGGAAAAGACCGGGGGGGGGTCGGGTGGGGGCGACTCCGGTCGGGGGTCGAGGAGTCGAAGTCGCGACCAGCGCCCGCCGCGCGGGCCACGTCGCCCGAACGTGTCGAGCCGCGATGTCGACGAATCCTCGGAATCAGTCGATGAAGTGCCCCTCGATCGCGGTCCGGAAAATGGCCCCGAGGACAACGGTTCTGAAAATGACGCGAATGGAGATTCGGAAAGCCGTCGGCGGCGCGGGCGTCGGCGACGGGGGCCGGGGGATTCCGAACGTTCGGGCGCTCCCATCGACCCCAAGCTTCCCCCGGAAACGTTTGACGACGAGTTCCTTCCCTGGCCGGAAGAGTAATTGTTGCCGTGGCGACCGGTGTAACGGGATCAGATTGCCCAACTGGCGACTTGACCCAGTCGGTGGCTTGGGTGGAATTGGTCGGTCCCACCAGGGGATTTGCTGATTTCCAGGCGTAACTTCCAGCACCGTCTGGGGCGCGGGATAGGCTGAAGGCACAGAGTGTGACTTCACCCCAGACCCCGCCCACCGATGAGCAATTTGCCCCACACGCCGGCCCCGTTCTCCACAGCTCCCACGCGCTCGCTGGCATTGCTGATCTTCTTGGGGCTTTCCGGTTGCGCCAGCCTGTCGTCTGATCGGGGTTATGCCACCAAGCCGCCAGCGGCGGAACCGGTCGTCGTGGAAGGTCCGCGAAGTGGCCAGAGCATCGCCCGGAATTCGCGGGGAACTCCCGTGACTCGAGTTCACACGAATGGTGCGACCGAGACGCGGCAGCCAATGTCGCCCCAGCCGCGCTCCACCGCTCGCATTCGACCAGTCCAGAATTCGCTGGCACCGGTCTACACTCCGCCCCCACTGACGGAATGTAAGGACGGGTACTGGATCATTTCGAGCCGACCGACCAAGTGTCCTCCCAGTGATCCCGATTCGAGTCGTGAATTGGGATACATCTACCGCACCCCCAGGGGCATGGTTCCGTATTCACGCGACGATTTTCTGGGATCCCTGAGGCCGGATCGGCCGGTCTGTTTCGTGATCCACGGCAGTTACAACTATTGGCCCGACGTGTTGAGCGAAAGCGCCAAGAGTTTTCGCTGGGTCATGCAGGCCGCCCACGGTCGACCCGTACAATTCGTCTACTTCAGTTGGCCGTCCGATGGCTACGCCCATGTGGTGTTTCCGGTCGAACTGGCCGTGATGGGACGCCGCAGTGCCGTCCACGGGGTGTTCCTCGCGAATCTCATTACGAAGTTTCCCCGCGAGCAACCGGTCACGATCATGGGGCACAGTCACGGAGCCCGCTGTGCGGTCGCGGCTTTACATGCGCTGGGAGGGGGGGCGGTCGACGACGGATCGCGGTTGCCGGCGGAGTCGCCCGTGCCGGCACGAATTCGATCTGTGCTGCTGGCGGCCGCCGTTGATCACGACTGGTTGAATCCGGGCGAGTGTTATGGCCAGGCGTTGCAGCCGGTGGAACGGATGCTGGTGGTTCACAATCCGCGCGACGGCTGGTTGGGGGTTTATCCTTTGAAGAATCTGATGGGGAACGACGCGGCGTTGGGATACCGCGGACTTCAGTTCGAAGATCAGATGAAACTGAGTGAGCTGGGTCAGAAGATCACGCTGCTGGATGCCAGCCATTTGGCGGGGCGTTCGCACGATTTTGGCGCGTTCCACTCACGTCCGGAGTTTGCCAGCGCGATCGCACCGTTCGTGACGTTTGAAGACGAAGCGGGGCCGCCGACGGAGGGGGATCCGTATCGTCCTTCCGACGGAAGCGAACGATTTGCCCCGCCGATCCAGTCCGGTCGGCCACCCGAGTCGACCGCGAACTTCCGAAAGGGTGGGCCGGCGAATCGTCAGCGATCCCAGCCGGTTTCAAACCCGCGAGGGAACCCTGCCCCTGTCACTCGTGCGGGCGGGGGAATTCGCGGCCCGCAGCCAGTGGAACCAGCTCGTACGCCGGCGAAAATCCCGATAGAAGAGCAGCGTCTCACGGCACCCCAACCTCGACCGAGACTTTCGGTCCCGACCGACCGCCATCCCCGGGCGGAGATGTGGGTGGAACCGGTCGAGGAGGGGGAGGAGTCGTAGCGTCCTCCCACATCGCGGAGTCGTAACACAAGCGAAACAAAGTCCTGTGCGGAGAAGACTTGAGTGTTGCGGTGGGCGATTTCCGCGTGCCGACAGAGGTGGCTATGCGAACGCCAGACGGCCGCCTCCCTGGTATAACCCTCACATTCCTCGCTTGTGGAAGAGGCGGCCCGAGCGGATCAGTTTTTCCAATTCAATCAGAATCTGCGCCGATCGATCCACTTGCAACGGAGTTTCCCGATCTCTCTGGGATTTTGATTGTTTTCCCCCCCTCGGGGCTTTTACCATACCCCTGGAGATCCGATGAACTGTGCGGGCCGGTAGTCCGTAGGCCGGCTTTCCTGTGGAAACTTGCGGAGTGCGTAAAATGCAGCGGGAGTTCAAGTTGTGCCGGCTTTGCGTGATCGCCGTCGGGTTGGCGTGCGCCGGCGCGTTCCCGCTGCTGGCTCAGGACGAAGATCCGTTCACACCAGCCGAGCCCAGTGCGGCAGCGTTGCAGGAGCTGCGGTCGAATTCGCCGCTCGCGGCTGAGCCGCGGACCCCCGTCGAATTGCTCGACGCGGTCGTCACGATGGTCGACATCGGACGGACTGACCTGGCGGTGCAATACCTCGACCAGTTGTCCCGCAAACCGTTGGACGAGTCGACTCTGCTCGAACTACGCGACCAGTTTGGAACCGCTACGCTGCTCAAGCTCGACCAGGTTCCGGAACTGCGGTCGATGCTGGCCCCGATCCTGGAGCAGTCGGATGCCGCCTTGCTGAACCGGGCGGGTCGCGCTGACCGGATCGCCGACATGGTGCAGGCGCTTCGCGGTTCCCGCGAAGAGCGATCAGCGGCTCTGTCCGAATTGCGCGGCCTCGGTCCGTTGGCTGTCCCCACGCTGATTGGAATGGTGGCGTCCAACGACGACTCCCGGCTTCGCGGTGATGTGGGAGGCGTGCTGATCGGAATCGGGTCTGCGACCGTTCCCATGCTCCTGGGAACGCTGGAATCGCCCGACCCGCGTGTGCAGGAATTCGCCGTCGACATTCTCGGAAGACTGCGGGCGACTGCCGCTGTTCCCGATCTGTATTACTTCGCGTTCAGCCCCAATGTTTCGCCCCAGTTGCGCAAGTCGGCTCAATACGCGCTGCAACGGATCACCGGGGGAGAGCGCAAACCGAACGGTCGGGCGATGGCTCCTCTCTCGAATGACGCTCTGTCGCGGCGATTGTCCCAGGCCGCGACCGATTTTCTGCGGCAGAAGACGGCGTTCGAGACTGATCCCGAGGGGTTTGTCGCTGACTGGAGCTGGAACGACGACCAGAAGACGATCGCGCTGCGACGGGTCACTCCCGAACAGGCGGCGACGCGCGCCGGCAGCCGGCATGCGGCTCGGGCGCTCGAAGTTTCTCCCGGGGACATCCGGGCGAAGGTCCTGAATCTGGCGTTTGGTCTGGCACGCGAAACTCGGCTGAATACGATATTTCAACCCCTGCCAGCGGGAGAGGGAACATCCGCCGGCGACGCCCGAGCCGCCGGCCCCGCAGTCTTGAACGACGTGTTGCGCGAAGCCCTGACAGCGAAACGTCCCGAAATCGCCGCCACCGCGGCCCGCCTGCTGGGTGAATTGAAAGATCCGGTGGCCTTGGCACAGAGCGGCGAGCGGACCGCGCCGCTGATGATGGCGCTCGATCACCCCGACCTTCGCGTGCAGTTCGCGGCGACGCAAGCCATTCTGCAGATCGGTCCCAAGATCCCGTACCGGGGTGGCCGGCGCGTGGTGGAAGTCCTGAAGCAGGCGATTCAGAGCAACAGTGGCCGGCCCCATGCGATCATTGGCGAAGTCTCCTCCGAACGTGCGGGCGAAATTTCGGGGATGTTGAAGGAACTCGGATTTGAAACGCTGGTTGCATTGTCGGGCAAAGAGGTCTTTCGCGCCGCCGCCGACCGTACCGACGTGGAGTTGATTCTGGTTCACCCCAATATCATCCGCTGGCCTCTCTCTGAGACACTGTCCAACCTCAGGACCGACGCGCGGACTGCCCGGGTTCCCGTCGTCGTCTATGGACCCAGCCGGTTGCAGGAACGATTCCGCAGTCCAGCGCCCGGTCAGACCAAAGTAACCTATGCGGCCCTTTCGGAAACGCCCTCCGACCTGGCATTTCAAATTCAGCCCGTCCTCGATCGGATGCGCCGGGAGGCTCCGACCGCTCAACAACAGACTCTGATGCGCAAAGAGGCGATCGAGGCTCTCGGCCAGCTTGCGATTACGGGGAACAGTCGGCTGTATAACCTGGTCGGGACGGAAGAAGCCTTGGCGTGGGCTGCCGCCGAGCCAACCTTCTCGTTGAGCGCACTGGAATCGCTGGGGCGCATTGGTACCCGTCAGGCACAGAATCTGATCGCGGAGTTCATTTTGAACAGTCCGGTGAACGCGACGACGAAACGAGCTCGCGAGATTCTGGATGCCCATGTCGCCCGGAATGGACTCTTGCTCAAGCAAGCTGTCGTGAGCGAACTGCATGCGGGAACCGGCGTCACATTGATCAAACCGGAAGATTAACGATTGTGGCGGAATTCGCCGATATTCCTGATACGAGGCGCGATTGCCTCGGCTCAGGAGAATTCCGGTGCGTACACGACTGTACACGGCCTGTCTGTTGGCTTTGGCGTTTCAATGCGCCGGCTGCGTATTCCCCTGGACCGCGCACAAACTCGACCGCCCAAATCCCGAAGCCCGCGTGATTCTGGTACGGGGCTTGGCAGGTTATTGGCCCGGGGCGTTGCCGCTTTCGAACCAGTTGAAGCGGTGCGGAATCGACAATCTGGTGGTGTTTGGCTGCGAGACCAGGGAAGTCGGTTGCGCGCTGGCGCAAGAGGGGGGCTGTCCGGGTGACGATTCGCCGATCGTCATCGTGGGCTATAGCCTCGGGGCGAACGACGCGATCAAGATCTGCCGGGGACTGGATGATTCAGGGATTCAGGTCGCCAGTCTGATTTTGATTGATTGCCCCTATCATGACACGATCCCTCCCAATGTCGAGCGTTGCCTCAACATCTATCGGTCGCGTCCCTACACCGATTGGATTCCGATGTTTCGGGGGTTGCCGGTCGACGCCGAGTGTGGCGAGACCGATTTGGAGAATCTGAACGTCCGCTGGGACGAACTGGAATGTGCGCCCTGGACGCACAACCATTTCACGATTTGCGCCAGCGGCGCGATTCATGACGTCGTGGCTGACGAGATCCAGGCGGCTGTGGATGGTTGGAACGACGGACAGGCGTGTGGATTTTGATCCACACGCCACACGTCAATTCGACCCCTTCACCTGCCCAGTATTTTTCGATTTCGTTTCGACTTAGTATTTGCCCGAGTATCCGGAGAACATGCAATCTTTCTTTGGCATTCGGCGTCATCAGGTAAAATTTTGAAATTGACTTGACTTTCGAAAAGCCGGTCGCTTAACTAGAAACTGCACAGTCACCCTGTGAGGGTTGTTCGGCGGTTGCGACCGCCCGGCTCTCGTGTTGCGTCCGTTAGATCGACCAGTCTGCCTCCGGGATCCCAGTTCCCGTCGACAAGCAGCGAAACGGCTATGGCAGCCGGCTTCTGTCGGTGATGTGTTTCTAACTGCACTGGGATTCAAGCGTCGTCCGGCGCGGTTCTACGCATTGGCGGGATCGCGGGGCGAGGTGTCGCGTTCTGCCCCGATTTCACTGATAAGTTCAACGGTCTGCAGTTGGTGGACGGTCGAGTGGTTCGGCCTTTGTCGGGGCGACAGGACGTTTTCGCTGCAAGTTTACTTGGGCGTTGTGCCTGTTTTTGTTTCCCGCTGTCCCTGGAGATTTGGCGATGCCATGTGTTCGCGTGGTGCGGTTTCTGACCGCAGTTAGTTTGTTTTTGGTCTTCGGCGCTGCTCGAAGTGAAGCCGGACTCGTCCCGGCTGGCGAAGATTTTTTCAGTTCGCGTGGAACGGTGTCAGTTGAGATCTACGACCCCTTCTACCCGGGTGGATTCACCGAGGTGATTTCGCTGTCGTCAAACGGATTCCCCTTGTCGCACGTACACCGTGACGCACAGGTTGTCACAACAATCAATACCGAAATGGTGAGCCTCGATCTCGCCGGCATCAGTGCGAACGTTGGATATGTCCACCTTCGGGTCGGCGCGGGAAACGCCACCCCGGTCATTGAAGGCGGATCGTTTGGTCAGATTACGAATGTCGTCACGAGTGGAAACAACTTCGTGTCGGGTGATAGTTATTTTAACATTTTCTTTGAGTTGGATGTTCAGAGCTATGGTGTGACTCTGTACAACAAATTGGCAGATCCAGACGTCGTCGTCGCGAATGGCATCTTTCGATTGCCGCCCTTTAATCGCACGTATCAGAGTTTTCAAACGGTCGCGCTTTGGGCGGATGTTGGAGTCGTTGGCGACCACTCGGACGACGTTGTCGTCGGACGACTGTTTGCTCCGCCCGGGGGTGGAGCCGCGACGGGTCATGCACCGACCCCGGAACCATCCAGTGTTGTTCTGGTGGTTGTTGGCGTGCTGACGCTGGGAGTTGCGAAACGTCGCGGTTGGTCGTCGTCTATTGGCGGCTGATCGAAGACTACCAATTACGATCGCGATTGCAACACAGTAGTCAGTCGCGAACAGTTGGTAGTATTTATGCCCCGCAATTGTATCCTTACGTTGGTCGGGGATTGCGGGTTGTGGGCGGTTGGAAAATGCGATTGGAATGGATTCTAACATCAAGCTGAAAATCCCTTTGGCGCGGTGGAGTCTGTCGAGGGGGCGACTTGCCGGAATGGCGCGTGCAATCGTTTCTTCCTCTGAGTGAGGGGCGTTGATTCACTCTGCGATGCCACATGCTCTCCCGACTTCTAACCATCTCCCGCAATGAGGTCCCCTTCGCCCGCCGTGGGTTTGTCCCCCGGCGGGCTGAAGCGTGTCGGCACTTGGAGGAAGTGGGGACGGCGTTTGTCATGGGGTACAACCTCGCGGTCACCATGCCGGATTTGGATGACTTGATTGGACGACTCAACCAAGTGGCGGAGCCCCGTGTTGGCTTCGCGTTCGAAGGGGCCGCGATGGGGTTGGGGATTCTGGATTCGCTGCCTTTTGCGCTAGCGAATCGCTGGTCCCGGTTGGTGATTGCCGCCCCCGAACACAATTACATGCTGCACGTGGGTCTGGGCTGGGCTTGGGCGCGAATCCCCTGGAAACGCTGGCGATTGAGTTCACAGGTCGAACGCCTCGCCCCCCTGTTGCGGTGGCTCGCCGTTGACGGCTTGGGATTCCACGACGCGTTCTTTTCCACCCGCCGTGTTGTCACTGAACACCGCGTGCCGCGCATCGACGGCTATTCGCGACGCGCGTTCGATCAAGGAGTCGGTCGCGCCTTGTGGTTTGTGTGTTGCGCCGACCCGCAGGCAGTACGCGACACCCTGATCGCGTTTCCAGCCGACCGTCACCGCGACCTGTGGGCTGGTGTGGGACTGGCCATGACATACGCCGGCGGGGGACTTATGGAAACCGTGGAGTCGCTGGCGGAATTCGCCGGACCTTATCACGCTGAATTGGCACAGGGTGCCGCCTTCGCCGCCCAGGCCCGTCGTCGGGCGGGAAATCCGACGGAGCATGCCGACCGGGTATGCCAGAGGATCTGGGGACGGTCGGCGGATGAGACGGCGCAGGTCACCGACGATGCCCTGGTTGGACTGAGCGATTCGGACGTCCCATCACAAGCGGATTGGCATCGGGCGGGCGATAGTTCGGCGGGAGTCCGTCGCGCAACGGACGACAGTGGCAGCCCAGAGGCGGGTTCAGCTTTTTCGGTAGACCAGCGGCGGCTCGGCAGGAGCCTCGCCCTCCCGTTGAGTCGCACTCCCAAAACACACGAGTCCAGCGTCACGCAACAACTTCCCGCCTACGAAATCTGGCGGCTTCGCATTCAACAGATCTGGTCGAATTCCGTGGGGCGCGATTTGAATTCCGCCCCAAAAGCCTCTCCATCGGGAGCCACTCATGTCGTCTCTGTTGCCGGCCCTGCGTAAGCGGGCCGCCTCCCTGGTCGGCGCGGGAGCCGTGCTGGTTCTGGGGATCCTCACTCTGCCGCGAGAAATGCCCGCCGTGGACCGCGCCCGGTACGAACAGGCCTTCGCATTCGACCGCACGGAACTCGCCCCGGAAATCGTGGGGCTGACGCGCGACCTCAAAGTCCGCGCCGTCCACCCCAGTCTCGATCGCATCGCCGCCTGGATTTCCACACTCGGGGCTTCTGTCGCTCTGGGCGATCTCGATGGCGACGGACTGTCTAACGACTATTGCCTGGTCGACACCCGGGCCAACGCGGTCATCGTCGCCCCCGTCCCCGGGACGGGCGAACGGTTCCCGCCGTTTGTTCTGGAACACTGGGAAGAAGGGCCGATTGCCCCGTCCGGAGTTCAGCTCGGCGACTTCAACGAAGATGGCCAGACCGACCTGTTGGTCCAATACTGGGGACGCCCCCCCCGAGCGCACCTTCGGCAGACCCCGTCCACTTCGATCACGCCCGATCAATTCGTGATCTCCGATCTGGGCCTTCCCCAGCCGGGCTGGCACACTGCGGAGTCAAATCCCTCCGCTCGCTGGTACACCAACGCCCTGGTGCAAGCCGACGTCGATGGAGACGGCCACCTCGATCTGGTGATCGGGAACTATTTTCAAGACGGGGCGGCGATCCTCGACGCGCAGGGGACCGAGCCGCAATCGATGCACGCGGGCAAAGCCAAGGCATTCAACGGCGGCACGAAACACTTTTTGCTGTGGAAGAGTGCCACGACGGGGGACACGCCGGCCGTCACGTACACCGACGCCGAGTCGAATCTTCCCCCCGAACTTGCCCACGGCTGGACCCTCGCCCTGGGGGCGGTCGACCTCGACGGAGACCTGCTTCCTGAACTCTACCTTGGCAACGACTTTGGTCCCGATCAACTGCTGCACAACCGTTCGACACCCGGGAAACTCGCCTTTGTCCCCTTGCATGGCAAACGGGATTGGAACACTCCCAAGTCGTGTGTTCTGGGGGCCGACTCGTTCAAGGGGATGGGGGTCGACTTTGGTGACGTGAACGGCGATGGGCTGATGGACATTTACGTCAGCAACATCGCCACTCCGTTCGGGCTGGAGGAAAGCCACTTTCTGTGGCTCAGCCAGGGGACGCGAACCGACTTTGTCGCCGCGATCGCCCGGGGGGAAGCACCGTATCGACAGGCGAGCGAGGAGCTGGGGCTCAGTCGCAGTGGCTGGGGCTGGGATTGCCGACTCGCCGACTTCAACAACGACGGCGAACTCGAAGCGATTCAGGCGACCGGTTTTCTCAAGGGTAAGATCAATCGCTGGCCCGAGTTGCAGGCGCTGGGGACGGCGAATTCCGAACTGGTGAGCAACCCAAATTTCTGGCCGATGTTCAAGCCGGGGGCCGACCTCAGCGGGCACAACCCGACTCCGTTCTTCGTGCGGGGTCAGGATGGCCGATTTTACAACATCGCTCCGTCACTGAAACTGGAAGACCCGGCGAACCCGATGGTGACGCGTGGCATCGCGATCGCCGACGTCGATGCCGACGGCAAACTCGACTTCGCCTGCGCGAACCAATGGGAAGCGTCGTACTTCTTCCACAACAATTCGCAAACCCGATCCGAGACGTTTCTGGGAATCTCCGTGGTGTACGATGCGATGGTGACTGAGCCGGCATTCGGACCGTTTCCCGTCGCGCGTCAACCGGGGCAGCGCCCCGCGATTGGCACGCAAGTGGTCATCAAACCCCCCGACGCCACACGTCCAGGCGGGATCCGGGAGCTGATCGGACTGGTCGACGGCGGAACCGGACATTCGGGACGGAAGTCGCCCGATATGCACTTTGGATTGAAGGAGTTCCCGCAGGGGAAATCTCTGGAAGTCGAGGTCGCCTGGCGGGGGCAGGATGGCACGCCGCGGCGGGCCACGTTGCGACTGGAAGAAGCGGGATGGCATCAGCTCCGGCTGCCGGCCGGTGGAGAGACGAAATGAGCGAGAAGATTGAAAACGTCACCCTGCAATTCTATCCCCAGGCGAGCGCCCGGGCGCGGTTGTTCGCGCTGTGGTACTTTCTGCCGCTGCTCATCTTATGGACGATCGCCGGCCATTTGGTTTTGGGATTCGAACAGGCGTGGATCACTCCGGTCGTCGCGGTCGCGGTCGGGATTGTCGCGCAGATCACGCTCAACTGGCTCGACGCGTGGGGACACGGCCGAAAATCGCGGCTGAGTGAAGGTTGGGGGGAATTGGTCAGCGTGCTTCCACCGGCGATCATCCCAGCATTGGCGTGTGCGATGCTGCTCTATCCCAACCAGCGCCTGATGCCCGTGGTGTTCGCCGTCGTTCTGGCGATCGCGTCCAAGCCACTGATTCGAATTCCAGTGGGAAATGGCCGGACGCAGCATCTGTTCAACCCGTCGAATGTGGCGATCTCGATCACCTTGCTTCTGTTTCCCGATGTCGGCTTCGCCCCGCCGTACCATCTGACGGAAAATCTCTCGGGGACCTGGAACTGGATGATCCCGGCGATCATTCTGGGGTCGGGGATTCTGGTTCACGCGTTGTTCACGGGCCGGCTGGCGCTGTGTCTGGCGTGGGCGCTCGGTTTCATTCTGCAAGGGATGTTGCGGTCATTCTGGTTTGGGACGCCACTGGTGGCACCGCTGGTTCCCATGACCAGCGCGGCGTTCATTCTGTTCACGCTGTATATGATCCCCGACCCGGCGACCACTCCCAAATCGACTTGGGGACAAATCGCATTCGGGGCGGGGAACGCCGCGGTCTATGGCGTGCTGCAGGTGACGCACGTGGTGTTCGGGTTGTTCTTGGCGCTGACGATCACCTGCGCGATTCGCGGTGTGCTGATTGTCGCCTGGCAATTCGTTCGCAAGCCGGCGTTGGTGCCAGCCTCCATCACTTCGCCCCAGGTCACTTCATCCGCCGTTCCCCAAGTGTCGACGGCGGCACCGGCTTGAGCCTACTTCACCCCCATCGCACTATGGCAGTCCCCGACATGAACGTTGCCACGCTGCCCGAAGTCCCCCGGACCGCTCCGCAGGTTCCTGGATTCCTCCACGATCATATCGTCACTTTTGAAGAGACGAATCTCGTGGGAAATGTCTACTACACCAACTACGTGCGCTGGCAGGGAACGTGTCGCGAGCTGTTTCTGATTGAACACGCTCCCGAGATTCTCTCCGACCTCGCCACGCAACGGCTGCTGTTGCACACGAGTTCGGTTTCGTGCGAATTCCTGTCCGATCGCGGACTGTCGGCGGGGGAGCGGGTGCGGATCCAGATGCGGCTCAAAGAGCTGCGCGGCGGCCGGCTGACGTTGCAGTTTGAATACTATCGGCTGCCCGTCGACGGCGCGGCGGAACTGGTCGCACGGGGTGAGCAGGCGCTCTGTTCCAAGCACCGGGCCGCCAATGGCAGCGTCGTGGCGTGCGTACTGCCGGCACCGCTGCTGAGGGCGCTGCTCCCCTTCTCGCCCAACGCGGCGGTTCGCGCCCGGATTGAGGAGGGGTTGGCGTTTTTGGTGGGAGAGGGAGGCCAGACTTAGGCTCACGACGGCATTGGGCTGACGCAGCCCCGCTCGCTTGGTGAGTGTTCAATCGACGCCGGAGCCGAAGCTCTCGTCGAATGAGGACGCGCCGACAGGTTGTCGCGACTCGATGCCCGACCGCCCGAGTGCCGCCGCGTCGAAATGGGGACCGCTGCGAGGGGCCGGGGTGAACTCTTCCGCCGGGTCAATCCGTAGCGTGTGACCATTGACCTCGCGCGACTCGATCGGAGGGGCATGGTCCCGTTCGTCGAGAATCGCGAAATTGTCTTCGCCAAAGTCGTCGTACGTGCAGACATATCCCGGCAGACGCGCCCGCACCTGTTCGTCGGCGAACGCCTGCATCACCCGCGCCTGGATCTGCTCGCGACACCGGGCGTTGATGGGGTGGGCGATGTCGGCATACAGCCGGGCCCGTCCGTCGACGTCTTTTCCCGCCCGATCCTCTTGCAGCCGCGCTCCACACTGATTGCAGTAGCCGGCCCGCAAGTGGTTCTTCATGCCGCAGCGCGGGCAACGGTCGGTGAGCTTGCGGCTGGGCATGGCGACGAACGACCCGCGCGTCCCCTCGATGATCTTCAGGTCGCGGATCACAAAGCAATGGTCGAATGTGATCGAGCAAAACGCCTGAAGACGCTCCTGGGGGTCTTCCATCAGCTTGATACGAATTTCGGTGATCTCCACGGCGATGCTCCTCCTGAACTGTTTCGGCCGTGCCGGTATGCATGAACCGTCTGGTTCATGGTGGGAATGACGCTCACTCTCGGTTGTCGACGAAGACCTGTACGTCGCGTGGTCGGAATCAGGGGCGTGTTTGGGCGACAAAGACCGCCCCGACCCCCAGGGCGCGCAACCGGCCGGCCAAACGGACCGCTTCGTTGCGGTTGTGGCACAGGCCGAAATAGCTGGTGCCGCTGCCACTCATCAGATGCCCAACAAACGGCAACCGCGAGAACGCGTCGCGCAATCGGAGGACATCGGCATTCAGGCGGAATGCCGCCTCTTGCAGTGTGTTGTGCATGTGTCCGGCGGCGGCCTGCAGCCGGCCTGTCGACAGAGCGGTGGCCAGTTGTTGTCCACCACCCGTCCCAGGTTCCGGGCGACAATGTCGAAACACCTCGGCCGTCGACAAGCCGGTGGCGGGTCGCGCGACCACGACCGACAACCCGGCCGGGAGTGACAAAGGGGTGATGATCTCGCCGCGTCCCTGACAAAGAGCGGTCGTCGCGCCACACAGGAAAAACGGGATATCGCTCCCCAACTGACTGGCGAGAACGTGGAGGAGTTGGGGAGAGGCGTTGAGCTTCCAAAGTCGATTGAGGCCGAACAGCGTGGCGGCGGCGTCGCTCGATCCACCCGCTAAGCCGGCGGCGATCGGGATCCGCTTCCACAATTCGATTTTGGCACCGCGCGCACAACCGGTCGCGTCGCGCAACAGTTGGGCGGCCCGCCAGATCAGATTCGACGGGCCGCTTGGCGGAGATTCTGGCGGCGGAGATTCGGGCGGCGAACCGGCCCCTCCCACAGGACTCCGGGCGTCGTGACATTCCAGTTCGAGCGAACCAGAATCGTTCGCGGTAAATCGCAATGTGTCGTACAGCCCGATCGTGGTCATCACGCTTTCGAGTTCATGAAACCCGTCAGCACGCTTCCCCAGAATCCGCAGATAGAGATTGAGCTTGGCAGGTGCCTCGACGACCACGGCGTCGGGCACGGCGGGATTCTTCCTGAATTGGGGGGCGACACACAGCATCGGGCTTCACTTCCTGTGAATCCGAAAGAACTGACGGATTTGGGCTGGACACACCAACCGACAGGTGCTGTTATTGCAAACTTTAATGAATGTCAATACCAATCCGGAGTTTTCGCACAATTTCGACCACATAGTCGCTGGCGAAGTCAATTTCCGCCTCGGTATTGAACCGCCCCAAGCCAAATCGCAGACTCGCGTTGGCCAGCGCTTCGGGGATGCCCATCGCGCGCAACACATGGCTTGGCTCGGGATCGGCTGACGTGCAGGCGGACCCCGAACTGACGGCGATCTCTTTCATCCGGGCCAATAAGACCTCGCCCGAGACCCCCGCGAAACTGACGTGCAAATTCCCCGGGAGCGTGGCCGTGGGGTGCCCGTTCCGCACCACTCTCTGCAGTCGCGTCGAAATTCCCCGCCACAACCGGTCGCGCAGCGCCGCGACGTGACTTGTTTCATCCTCCCGCGACTTTCCCGCCAGTTCGCAGGCAACCCCCAGTCCCACGATCAAAGGGACTGGCAAAGTTCCTGAACGCAGCCGTTGTTCGTGTCCCCCCCCATCCAGCAGCGGTTCCATCGGAATCCGTTTCCGGTCGCGGCGGACGAGAAGAGCGCCAATTCCCTTTGGACCATAGATCTTATGCCCCGAGAGACTCAACAGATCGATCGGATCCCGCGTCCAATCGATTGGCACCCGACCAATTCCCTGGGTCGCGTCACAATGCAGCCAGATCCCCCGTTCGCGACAGATCGCGCCCAGGACTTCGATCGGTTGAATGGTCCCGACTTCGTTATTGGCGAGCATCACCGAGGCGAGTCGCGTGCGCGGTGTGATCGAGTCGGCGAATCTCTGCGGGTCGACCCGTCCAAACGTGTCCACCGGGACGCTGACCAGTTCATAACCTTGCCGAGACAGACGTTTGGCCGGGTCCAGTACCGCCCGATGTTCCACCACGGTCGTGATCAAGCCGCTGCCGGCGGGAGCGGCGTGAAGAACCCCTTTGATCGCCAGATTGTTCGACTCCGTCGCGCCACTGGTGAACACCACCGTTTTTGGGTCGGCATGAAAAATCGCGGCGACCTGCTCGCGCGCCCGCTCCACTGCCTCCGCCGCCTCCCAGCCAAAGAGATGGCTGGTGCTGGCGGCGTTGCCGAATTTTTCCGAGAACCACGGCCACATGGCGTCGCGAACACACGGGTCGACCGGAGTGGTCGCGTGCCCGTCGAGGTAGATCGGTCGTTGGCGGTGAGTAGGGTTCATCAGAAGTACTGGTCGTCGCGGTCCGCGACATGTGGTGCTGAGTAGAAACAAAAACAGCGGGGCGGCCCGAAGGCAGCCCCGCTGGTGGGTTCCAATTGGCGTGAGCCGTTTGGTTTAGAAGGTCCAGTTCAAGCCAAAGTTGACCGAGCTGAAGCCGAAGTTTTGTCGTTTGGTCTTGAGGTCGGGAACATCGTAGTTGTACTGGATGACCTGACCGGGCCGCGAGAGAGAACCGATGATCGTGTAGTTGTAACCGATCCGCAGTTTGGAGAGATTCAGGATGGGAATCTCTTTCAGCACGGGGAGGTACGAGAAGAATCCAAACTCGCCGGCGATCGCGGTTTCAAACACGGGTGTTATGTAGACATGTTCGCGAGATCGAGTGGTGGCGGGACCAGGGCCGAAGATTGACTGGCCGACTTGGTCGCGGACGTTGTTGCCAAACACCTCACTCCGCTCGATGTTCGCCAGAACACCAGTCTTCAACGTTCCCCACACCTTGAAGGCGTCACCACCAAGATCCGCCCTCACACCGATCATGGGACCAACCAGGTTGCTGGTGACCCTGGATGCGATTGTGGTTGTGAACGGGTCAATTGGCTGCACAAGATTCAGCAGTGGAATTACGGGCGTGATTGTCCCGTCATCACCCGTGTACTGATACTCCTGACCGCTGTCACTGGCCTGCATCAGGAATTTCTCCTGGATGTAGGCGTATTTCACACCCATCTCCATCCGCAGCATCACATTTTTGCCTTCCCAGAACGGTGTCGCCCAATAGTCGAAGTCGGCACCGTACATGAGCTGGTCATATTGGAGCAACAGTTGGCCGTCGTAGCTGATGACGGTTCCCGTGGTCGATCCATTCGCCAGCGGCAATCGGAAAACGTAGGGATCAATGTCAGTACTGTCGTTTGGTGTCTGGCCGAACCCGGTGAGAGTCACCTTGTTGTTAAACAGCACCCAACCACTGATCTGAATTTCGGAGTGATCGTAGTTCTCCCAGCCAAACGTGGACCGTACGCCAAAGTGATCCAGATCGCCGAATCCATTCAGCCGCCGGGCCGGCCATTCCTGGAACGGCTGGGGGTCGGCGAAGTCAGCGTTCGTCAAGCGATCGAACGGAGGGAGCGGGAACGTGTCATCCGTGGGGTACGAATGCAAGTAGGCGTTGGGATCGCCGATCAGCAAATCCGGACCGGGCTTCACGCCCCAGCCCATCAGGTAGTCGATCCCGAATTTGTATTTGCGACGGGGACCGGTGTAGTTGTCGTATTCCCACAACCCGTCCCGGTTCATCGTCCGTTCACGCGTTTGCACGTTGAACGGGCTGGTGCCCGGCCAGGCGGTCGGGGGAATCCCGTCCGGCCCGACGGCGGGGGGAGGCCCCGGCATCTGGTAGCCCCCGGGAGGAGCCCCCATCGAGGGGTCGTATCCTTCCGGATACGCTCCCGGTGGAGGGCCGGCGTACTGCCCCGGCGGGACGGATCCCCCCGGGTACACGTCGTCCTGAGCCTTCGCCGGCTTATCAAACGCCACGGCAGGCCCAAAGAGCGCCGCCAGCAGCAGGCCGTTGACCAGAGATTTCCAGGATGGCATCCGCATCAGAGTGTCCTTCGCTATCTGGGAGTCCCACCGAGGTTTCCCTTCCGGATATTCCCGCCGAACCAAACATGCGGGAACATGGACCTGCGAATTCTATCGGCGTACCGGTTTGGAAGACTGTAGCGATTATTCGCAAATTGGCGAAAATACCGAATCGCATCGGCGTGACGGTTAATCCGCGAATCCGGCCAGGCCGTGTTGATCCCCGAGAGTCGCTTCACGCCGACACCTGATCCGCGACCGGAGAACACCATCCGATCACCAGAACAGATGTTCTCAACGCTCCTGCATGGTCGTCAGCCAAAACCCGCCCAGACGACTCCTCCACTCAGGATTTCGGGACGCCACCCCACTTCAGCCGCGCACACCCCGCCGCCCCGATGTATCCCGCGTCTCCCCCGAGTGCCGCGAATTCGATCTTTGTGCGGGCTGCCGGTATCGGAAACGCCCGGAGTTGGACTTCGTTTCGGATCTCCTGAATGAACCGCCGACCGAGTTCGCTCTCATCGCGACCAAACGTCATCGCGCCGCCGAACAGAACCATTTCGGGGTCGATCGTGTGCATCAGAGTCGTGGTCCCGACCCCCATATAACGAGCGGTCTGCATGATCAGTTCATCGCACAGCGCATCCCCCATCTCGGCGCATTGCGCGATGAGCAGCGGCGTCAATTCCTCGCCGGCGGCGATTTTCGCGGAAATCAACGACGTGCGTCCCGCCGCCAGGGCTTCATTCAGACGGGCGATGAGCGCCTTCGCGCCGGCGTATGCCTCGAGTGTTCCGTATTGGCCAGTGCCGCAGAGCCGGCCGTTGTTCATCTCGATGATGATATGCCCACACTCGGCGGCGTGGGAATGCGCCCCCTCAATGATCAGGTGATCGATAATAATCCCGCACCCGACGCCGGTCCCCAGAGTCCAGAACACCAGACTGTTGGCATCCCGCCCCCGGCCCGCCCAGAATTCTCCATAGGCGGCGGCGTTGGCATCGTTCTGGAGGACGGTTCGCACCCCCAGTTTCTCCCCCAGCCGGTCGCGAATCGGGTAATCGTTCCAGCCGGGCAGGTTGGGAGGCTGTAACAACATCCCCGCGGGAATGTCCATCGTCCCCGGCGTCGCCAGCCCGACGCCGTGAATGTCTTTAAGAGTCAGGCCGGACTGTTTCAGAGCCGATGCGACCGCCACGGCCATGTGGTCGAGACCAACTTCCGGCCCGCGGATCGCCTCGGTGGGAACGCTCGCCTTCGCCAGGGAGTGCCCGGTGTCGTCCACCACACCCGCCTTGATGTTGGTCCCTCCGACATCGACTCCGACATAGAACGGCGGCTGGCGGCTGTGTGTGTTCATGTCCCGCAGTATACGATTTTACGTCCCGTCGCTTCAATCATCGAATCGGAACTCTCATGGGCGTTGACGACTCCCCGCGCAACCGGCAGACTACGGCTGGCGGTGCCAGACCGGCACCCCAGAAGATTCCGATCGTGATCGCCACGGAGACTCGGCTGATGTCGCGGAAAATTTCGCTTTGCCTGTTCCAATTGAGCCTGGCCACTTGCGCCTGTCTCTGGGCCGCCCTGGGAGGCGCGCAACAGCCTGCTGACGCCACGAGCCTGGTGGGCCATACCGACCCGGTCTACTCCGTGGAATTCGCCGCCGACGGTTCGCTGATCGCCACAGGCAGTTTTGATAAGACGATCAAACTGTGGGATCCCAACACCAAAGCGGCGTTTCGCACGCTCACCGGACACAGCAACCTGGTGCTGACGGTCGCCCTGTCGCGTGATGGACTGCGACTCGCATCGGGATCGCAAGACAACACCATCAAGATCTGGGATGTTCCCGTTTCGAAGGCTCAACAGGCGATCGCCGCCCACGCCCCGTCGGCCGCCGCTGTCGCGATCAGCCCGAACGGCATGCTCTGGGCGACCGGTGGTGCCGACAAACTGGTCAAGCTCTGGAATCCCCAGACATTCCAGCCGACACGTGAGCTGGCGGGACACACGTCGCCGGTGACAGCGGTCGATTTCCGCAAAGACAACGCGCAACTCGCCTCCGCCGACGATTCGGGCGTGATCCGACTCTGGATCCCCGGTGACGGCGCGAGTCAGGGCATCTTTGGTGCGCATTCCGGACCGGTCTCGGGCGTGTTGTATCACCCGAACAATCAGTTGATTCTCTCGGCAGGAACTGACGGCGTGGTCCGCTTCTGGCCCGTGCTGCAAACCCCCTCCCGCAAGGTGATGGGACACAGCGGCGCGGTCGCCAGCGTGCAGTTGCATCCCAATGGTCAGCAAATCATTTCCGCCAGCGCCGACAAGACCGTTCGCCTCTGGAACGTCGCAGACGGGCAGCAATTGCGTACCTTCGAAGGGCACGGCGGACCCGTGTTGCGGGCCTCGTTTAGTCCTAATGGGGCGCAGGTGGTGACAGGCTGTGAAGACAAGATCGCCCGGTTGTTTGACGCCGGGACGGGGACGCTGGTCAAGGCGTTCGCCCCGTTGCCAGGAGCCGTGACCGCGGTCGCCGTCCGGCCCGACGCGCAGCAAGTGGTCGCCGGTGATGCGACTGGCGTGTTGAAGGTATTCAACGTCGCCGACGGAGCCGAAGTTCGGGCACTCGCGGGTCATACGGGCAAGATCTCGCAAGTCACCTTCACTCCCAATGGAACCCAGATCATCTCCTGTGGTGCCGACAAGACGGTTCGCGTGTGGAACGTCGCAGACGGGGCGGCGATTCGTTCGATCGACACGGGAACGCCGGCGGCGTGCGTGGCGGTCTCCGCAGACAGCGCCCGGGTGGTGACGGGAGGCGAAGACAAGTCGGTGCGGGTCTACAACCTGGCAGACGGCGCCCTGCAGCAAACGTTGGCCGGGCATACGCAAGGAGTGACCGCGGTCCAGTTCTCCCCCGATGGACAGCGGGTCGCCTCGTCGAGCGCCGACCAGACGGTCCGCATCTGGGATTTGAAGACGTTGAAACAACTGGAGCATTTCATCGGTCATACCGCCGCCGCCACCGGTGTCGCCTACTCCCCCGACGCGAAGACGATCATCTCCGGCGGGGCCGACAACCAGATCGTGGTCCAGACGATTTCGGTGCAGCGGATCGCGCTCGCGGATGAAACAGGAGTCAAGTTGCTGGCGCTGTCGCAAAACGGAGCGTTGTACGCGACCGAGTCCGCCGACTCGTCGGTGAAAGTCTGGGACATCAACACGGGGAATCTGGTCCGGGAATTCAAGGGGCTGCAAGGGGGCGTGCAAGGGATCGCGTTTCGACCCGACAATCAGCAGATTGCCGCCGCCGGTGGTGATAAGTCTCTTCTGCTGTGGAATCTCAATGACGCGAATGTCCAGTTGAAATTCACCCTCCCGGCGGCCGGAGGACGGATGGCGTACAGTCCCGACAACAAAAAGCTGTTGGTGGGGTGTGCTGACGAAGTGCTCCGGACATTCAACCCGGTGCCGCAACAGCCACAGCCGAACGTTCCCCCGGCCCCCCTGGCGGCGACCCAGGAACTGCGTGGCTCGACCGGCGGAGTGACCGGGGTCGCGTTCCAGGCGGAGAGTTCCAAGGCGATCACCGTCTCGGGCGACGGCCAACTGCGTCGCTGGCCGATCGCCGCCCCCGACCCGGTCTTCTCACTGGGCGGACATCAGTCGTTCATCTATTCGGTCGCGTTCAGCCCCGATGGCAAAGTGGTCGCGTCGACGTCGAACGACAAGACGGTCAAATTGTGGGACGCCGTTCTCGGCAAAGAGATTCGCACGCTCGCTCCGCAGGGAGGCGCGGTCTACAGCGTCGCGTTCAATTCGCAGGGAACTCTGCTGGCGACCGGTTGCGTGGATAAGACGATCCGCGTTTTCGACGCTTCGAACGGACTGGAACTCCGGCAGTTGCCGGGAGCCGAGGGGGCGGTCTATTCGGTCGCGTTCCATCCCAACGGTCAACTGCTGGCGGCCACCGGACTCGACAAGAAGATCCGTCTGTTCGACGCATCGAACGGCCAGCCCGGTGCGGTCTTCGCGGGTCATAAAGACGACGTCTACCGCGTGCAGTTCAACCCGGCGGGGAATCGGTTGTTGTCGATTGGCTACTCGGGCGAGATTCACATTTGGGATGTGGGAAATCCGGCCAAACCCCTGTTCAGTTCGAAACTGCCGGTCGTACTGTACACGGGGGGCTACTTCCCCGATGGCAAGCGGATCGCCGTGGCGGCGAGCAATGGGGTGACCTATCTGGTCGATGTTCCGGCGGCAGCGCAATAATTTCCTTTATTGATCTACCCGTCAGATTGTCACCGAGGCACGGTCTCAGATATCACTCATGAACGAATCTCGTTTTGGCATTCCCCCCAACTCAAGGGACGGAAAAGAAACGGCAAAGACCGAATTCGTGCAGGTGAATTTCGGTGACGACCAGCCGCAACCCGCATCCCCCCAGCCGGATTCGAAATATCCCGAACGGATCGGCCGCTACCGGGTCGAGCGACTCCTCGGCGAAGGAGGCTTCGGGCAGGTGTTTCTGGCGTATGACGAGCAGTTGAATCGGCGGGTCGCCGTGAAGGTGCCGCACGCCCGACTCATCACGCGTCCGGAAGACGCCGTGGCCTATCTTGCCGAGGCGCGGGCAGTCGCGGGACTCGACAATCCTCATGTGGTCCCCGTTTACGACGCCGGCGGTACCGATCAGTTTCCGTGTTTCGTCGTGTCGAAATTCATTGACGGCGTCACGCTGGCGGGCCGAATTAAGCAGGGGCGACCCGACCCGGTCGAGTCGACAGAATTGACGGCGACCATCGCCACGGCTCTGCATCACGCCCACAAACGGGGTCTCGTGCATCGCGACGTGAAGCCAGGGAATATCCTGCTCGATGCCGCCGGCCAACCGCACGTGTTGGATTTCGGCTTGGCCCTGCGCGAACAGGACGTCTCGTCGGCGTCGGCCTATGTGGGGACGCCAGCCTACATGAGTCCCGAGCAGGCACGGGGGGAAGGGCACCGGGTTGACGGACGCAGCGACATCTTCAGTTTGGGAGTTGTCTTCTACGAATTGCTCACCGGTCGCCGGCCGTTTCAGGGAGAATCTCGCCGCGACCTGCTGAACCAGATCATCACCGTTGATCCCAAGCCCCCGCGCCAGATCGACGAACTGATTCCCAAAGAACTGGAGCGGATCTGCCTCAAAGCGCTCGCCAAGCTCGGCAGCGATCGTTACACCACCGCATTCGACCTGGCCGAAGATCTGCGACAGTTTCTGATGCAAGCTCCTTCGGCCCGGATGCCGCGTTCGGTCACCAGCCAGTCTGCCGATTCTGGCCAGTCAGCCGGGGGCATACCTCGAACTCCGTTCGCCACCACCGACGCTTTTCTCTCTCCGCAACCCAGTGACACGCTCGCTGCGGGGAACACACCGACTGGTTCGCTGGGATCAGACAACCTGTCCGTCAAAATTGTGCCGAAAGGGCTGCGGTCGTTTGATGAACACGACGCCGACTTCTTTCTCGAACTGCTTCCCGGTCCGCGCGATCGCCATGGACTCCCCGACACGCTGCGGTTCTGGAAGACGCGGATCGAAGAAACGGAAGCCGACAAGACGTTTTCGGTCGGGCTGATTTACGGCCCCTCGGGTTGCGGGAAGTCGTCGCTTGTGAAGGCCGGATTGTTGCCCCGGCTTTCAGGCCACGTGATCGCGATCTACGTAGAATCGACCGGCGACGAGACAGAGAGTCGGTTGCTGCACGGACTGCGGCGGCGCTGTCCGGCGCTACCCGTTAACCTGCCGCTGAAAGAGACGCTCGCCACATTGCGCCGGGAAACAGGGTTACTCGCGGGGAAAAAGGTACTCATTGTCCTCGACCAATTCGAGCAATGGCTGCATGCGAAACGGGAAGAGGAACATACCGAACTGGTCGACTCACTGCGGCAGTGTGACGGCTTTCGAATTCAGTGCATTGTTATGGTTCGTGACGACTTCTGGATGGCGGCGACCCGCTTCATGCGCGCTCTCGAGGTGCGTCTTGTGGAGGGACAGAACTCCGGCGCGGTTGATCTCTTCCCGATTCGGCACGCCGAGAAAGTACTGGCGGCATTCGGTCGGGCCTTCGGCGCGCTCCCCGACGGCACCACCGAACTCACCCCAGACCAAAAACAATTCGTCGAACAGGCGGTCTCAGGACTGTCCCAGGAAGGCAAAGTAATCTCCGTCCGGCTTGCCCTCTTCGCCGAAATGATGAAAGCCAAAACCTGGACCCCGGCGTCGCTAAAAACCGTGGGGGGCACCGCAGGGGTCGGCGTCACATTTCTCGAAGAAACGTTCAGCCAGGCGAACGCGCCGCCCGAACACCGCTACCATCAAAAAGCGGCACGCGCCGTCCTGAAAGCGCTGTTACCGGAATCCGGAACCGACATCAAAGGGCACATGCGCTCGCAGCAGGAACTGCTGGAAGCCTCAGGCTACGCGACGCGCCCCCGCGAATTCGAAGATCTCCTGCGAATTCTCGACGCGGAACTTCGCCTCATCACACCGACGGACGCTGAAGGCAATAGCGATGGCGAAATCGAAAGCAACGGCGAACCGGGCGGCGTAAGCCCCCGGGTCTTCAACGCCCGCTTCTTCCAACTCACCCACGACTACCTCGTCCCGTCGCTCCGCGACTGGCTTACGCGCAAGCAAAAGGAAACTCGCCGTGGCCGGGCCGAACTGCAATTGGCTGAACGGGCAGCGCTCTGGCAGTCGAAGCCCGAAAATCGGCATCTGCCGTCCTGGTGGGAGTACTTGACCGCGGTCGCGCTGGTACCGAAGAAGAACCGGACGCCGGCTCAGCAGAAAATGCTGCGTAAGGCGCGACGTGTGCATGCCGTCCGCTGGGGGAGTGCCCTGGCGATTCTGCTGCTGATTGGAATCGGAATCTGGAACGTGGTTTCGGCCGAGCGCCAGGTCAGCCTGGCACGCAGTGTCTCCACTGCCGTGGATTCCGTTCAGAATACGCGTGGCGTACTCGTTCCCGCCGCGATCAAAGATCTCAACCAACTGCCGGCTGACATCGTCGTCGCCGAGCTGCAGCGAAGAATCGGTGGTGCGGACGCACCTCAAAAACTCGGGTTGGCATACGCCCTTGCGCATTACGGCGTTGTCGACGCTGAGTTTCTCTGCACGCAGATTGAACGGGCTTCTGCCGACGAGGTCGAGAATTTGGTGACCGCGTTTGCAAAAGAGCGCGACCGCTCTTTGACGGCGATTCAAGAGCTGACAGGTCGGGCCGAAGCAGACCAAAACTGGCGGCTCAAAACCCGCGCCGCAGTGATTGCTCTCCATTTGGAAGACGACAGACTGGCGGCCGACATCTGCCAGATCGACGACCGTCCCGATCCCGTTCAGCGAACCTTGTTTATCGACGAGTTCGCGGTCTGGCATGGGGATCTAAGAAGGCTCGCGACGTATGGTCATTCACAAACTGACCCGGCGCTGCGATCGGGACTTTGCCTGGCGGTGGGAAGTGTTCCATTAGAAAAAGTGTCGGAATCGGAACGCACTGCCTGGCAGCCGGCATTTGCGGAGTGGTACAAATCGGCTGTGGACAGTGGCACGCACAGTGCGGCGGGGTGGGCCATGCGGCACTGGGGCGTCGAGCCTCCTGCGTTGCCGTCGACAGCTCAACCAACAGTTGGCCGCCAGTGGTTCGTGAATTCGCTCGGAATGACTCTGCTGCGGATCGCACCCGGCGAGTTCGTGCGACGTTTAGAGGGCGCGAGTGAGGGAATAGATCAAACGGTGAAACTGACGCGGGCTTTCTTTCTGTGCGACCGGGAGATCAGCGTGGGCCAATTCCAGCAGTTCGTGGATGACGCAAGTTATCCGAACGAGGAGAAGCCAGAGAAATGGGGAGACGTCGACAAGGCAGTCAGCCCGACATCGGACCACCCAGCGCAACAGGTCAGTTGGTACGACGCCGTGCTGTACTGCAACTGGCTCAGTCGCAAGGAAGGCCGCACGCCCTGCTACGAGCGGACCGGGAAGAAAGAGATAGACCGATACGATAAAAAGAAAGAAAGTGATGCCTGGCGACTGGTACCCGAGGGGACCGGTTATCGGCTGCCGACGGAAGCAGAATCGGAGTATGCCTGTCGTGCCGGGACGACGACCGCTTTTTCCAGCGGTGACGATGAAAAGCTGCTGCGGAACTATGCGACGTTCCTAGAGAGCCGCGAGGCCCCCTGTGCGAGCAAGCTGCCGAACGGCTGGGGGTTGTTCGATGCGCACGGTAATGTCGAAGAGTGGTGCGACGATACAATCGGCTCGTCGGATGAGGAGCAAGGCTCGGACCGGGCGTACCGGGGCGGGAGCTGGCTCGTCATCGCCGGGTTCTGCCGGTCCGCGTTCCGCGACAGGTACGTCACGTCGTTCCGGGGCCTCAACCTGGGCTTCCGCGTGTGCCTGAGTCCGTCTGACAAGTAGGCGGAGCGCCAAGGAGAGGCTGCGAGCGGAGCCGGGAGTGAAGGCCCCGCCGGGAGCGGTCTTTTACCAGCGACCAGAGGTGCCGCAACGGACGGCGCAGCGAGCCGGTTGTACAGGCGGTCGGGCGGCGTGAACATTCACGCGGCCGATCCCCGAGTTCTCCACTTTCGACTTCCCCCGACCGACTAGACGTCGTTGCCAAAGAGCCGCGCACGCAGTAAGCGAGCGTCGATTTTCGCTGAGAACCTGTCCAAAATCAAAATCGTTTTTGCTGCTTGGTTCGCGGACGGCTGGGAAGGCGAGTGTCGAAGTGTGTCGTGGGGGCCAGCGGCGGGTGAAAATGGACGATCTCGTTCCCAAGGTCTCCTTGGGAACGCAGCCTTCCGAAGCTCTGCTTCGGGCGGCAATCAATTCAGTGGCGGCGTCAGCACTCCTTGCGATGCTCTCACGAAGCAGAGCTTCGGACAATGCGTTCCCAAGCAGAGCTTGGGAACGAGGGCCAGTCCCATTCGAAACCCTTCCCTCAGTTTCCAGGTAAACTGAGATGCCCCCTGTTCCGTCACGCTCCAAAGCGTACAATAGAACAGGTATCGCCCTCATGCCGTCGCACGGACTGGAGTTCTCCCATGGCCCGGTTTCCCAAACTGAGCCGATTTCTGCCGATTCTGGTCGTTCTCGGGATCGTCAGTCTGGTTGTCGCGTCGATTCATCTCCCGGTCAGCGGGCCGGCGAAGTCGCGCGAGGTGGGGGCCACTCCCGACGCGTTGCGCGCGACGGTCGAGCGGGTAAACGCCCACTTCGCCAGCCGTTGGTCCGCGGAACAGCTCCCTCCGGCCGACCGTGCCAGCGACCTGCAGGTACTCCGCCGACTCTCGCTCGCCCTGCATGGCACAATTCCCTCACTCGAAGAGATCCGGGAGTTTGAAGCCGACCGTCGTGAAGATCGGCTCGAACATTGGACTCGCCGACTGCTCGCCGACCCGCGGTTTCCCGATTACTTCGCAGAACGACTCGCCCGAAGCTACGTCGGGAAAGAGGATGGCCAGTTCATCATCTTTCGGCGGGATCGGTTTGTGGAGTGGCTGTCGGGGCATCTCAAACAGTCGACCCCGTACGATCGGATGGTGCGCGACATGATCGCGGACACCGGGCTGATGACCGGGAAGCCCGCAGTGAACTTCATCACGGCGGCGTTCGCGAACGACGAGATCGACGAGAACAAGCTCGCGGGGAAAACGGTGCGGGCCTTTCTGGGACAGCGGATCGACTGTGCCCAATGTCACGACCATCCGTTCGACCATTGGAAGCAGCACGAATTTGAGGGGCTGGCGGCGTTTTACGGACAGGCGCGACAGACGATCGTCGGACTGGAAGACAAAACACAGGTCGATGGCAAGCCGGTGGAATACGTGGTGGAGGACCGCAAGACGCAGGAGCAGCGGGTGGTTCAGCCGGCGGTTCCCGTCCATCCCGAATGGATGCCGAGTTCCGGGAGCCGGCGGCAGCAACTGGCCGCCTGGATCACACATCCCGAGAATCGGCAGTTTGAGCGGGCGATCGCGAATCGGACGTGGGCGCTGCTGTTTGGCCGGGCGTATCTTGAGCCGGTCGACGATTTGCGAGACGCTCCCCCGCTTTCCGCCCCCCCCGATCTGCTCGACATTCTGGGACGTGACTTTCGAGAACACGGATGCGACCTGAGACGGTTGATTCAGGTGATCGCCGCCAGCACGCCGTTTCGGCTCTCCTCGGAATGGGACGAAAGCCGGCTGGTCCCCGTGGGGGAGTCGGCGGAAACGGCACTCCAGCGGATTCAGCAGGAATGGGGGGTTTTTCCGCTGATTCGACTGCGGCCAGAGCAAGTGATCGGGTCGCTTTTGCAAAGTTCGTCGATTCAGACGATCGACCAGAACTCGCACTTTTTCGTTCGCGCGAAGAAGTTCTTCCAACAGGGGGATTTCGTGCAAGAATACGGCGACTTGGGGGAAAACGAGCTGCAGGATCGTGGCGGCACCATTCCGCAGCGGTTGCTGCTGATGAATGGCAATCTGGCCGCCGAGGCGATGGAGGCGAAGGTGTTGAGCGCCAGCAAGCGGATCGCGATGCGGGCGAGTACGAATGAGAAGGTGATCGAGGCGGCGTATCTGGTTTGCCTGACCCGTCGTCCCACTCCCGCCGAGTCGGCCTGGTTTGTGCAGGAGCTGGACGATTCGGGCGATCAATTCGGCAAACAGCGAGCCGTCGAAGACCTGTTGTGGTCGTTGATGAATTCGATCGAGTACAGTTGGAATCACTAGCCCGGCAGTCAGGCGTCACTCTTCGAGATCCCGTTCCATGCGACCTATGAATCACACGACACCCGCCTTCAGCCGACGGGATGTACTGACACTCGCTTCGAGCCTGGGGCTGTCGTTTCTGTTGCCGGCGCTCGGTCCGAAATTGGCGCGGGCCCGGGGGGAAGAGCGCCCCAAGTCGCTGATCACGATCTGGCTGGCGGGGGGGCCGAGCCAGCTTGAAAGCTGGGATCCGCACCCGGGAACCCGAATCGGGGGAGATACCAAGGCGATTGACACGCAATTGCCCGGGCTGCGCATCGCGGAGTGGTTTCCGCGAATGGCTGAAGAGATTCACCACCTCAATGTGATTCGGTCGATGGTCTCCAAAGAGGGGGATCATGAGCGCGGGACGTATATGGTCAAGACGGGATATCGCCCCGACCCGACGCTGGTTCATCCCTCGATCGGCGCGATTCTGGCGCATCAACTGCCGAATCCGCAGGTCCAGATTCCGCTCCACATCTCGCTCAATCCGTCGCAATGGCCCGGGCGGGGTGGATTCCTGGGAGACCAATTCGACGCGTTCAAGGTCTTCGACCCGAAGTCGGGTCTGGCGAATGTGAACCGCCGCGTGGACGACGCCCGTCAAAGTCGGCGGACAAAAGGATTGGAGATTGTCGAGCAGTCGTTCCGCAGGGGACGTCGGTTGCAGGCGGATGGGACGTTGCATCAGGACACGGTGCAACGCGCGCTCGACATGATGGGATCGGAACAGCTCGCGGCGTTTCAGGTCGACAAAGAGCCGGAAGAGGTACGCGAGGCGTACGGGAACACGCAATTCGGCATGGGGTGCCTCGTCGCGCGGCGGTTACTCGAAGAAGGGGTCCGCTCGATCGAAGTCTCGCTCGATGGGTTTGACAGTCACGTCAACAACTTGGAGACGCAAAAAGCGCGGGCCGAGACGCTCGATCCCGCGCTGGCGGCTCTGGTCCATGACCTGGTCGAACGCGACCTCTTCGACAGCACGATTCTGTTGTGCATTGGAGAATTCGGACGGACCCCCGAGATCAACGGGCTGGGAGGGCGCGACCACTGGCCCAGTGGCTTTTCGTGTCTCGTCGGCGGGGGTGGCCTGCCGCGCGGCACGGTGATCGGCAGCACCGATCCCGAGGGGGAAAAGAAGACCCCCGACGACCCGATTGAAGTCCCCGACTTGTATGCGACGATTCTGGAGGCACTGGGGGTCGATTACGCCCGCGAAATCATCACACCGGTGGGCCGCCCGATGGCATTGTGCCAGGGGAGTCCGATTGAGCGGTTGTTGCTGTAGAGTGGGTTTTTAACAACGGTCCGCTTGGAGGCTACGTTGGGTGCCACGGCCAGCGAACGTAGCGAGTGGGCCGTAAAGCCGAACTGCGGAATGTGGTTGTGCAGCAATGAAAGTGCGTACGACTGACGGAAAAAATTTGACAGGATGAAGAGGATGAACAGGATGGAGTTGCGCGCCATTCCTGCTCTCTGGATAAGTGGCTGAAATCGAAGACCGCCCAATCCACACGATTGTCTGTCGCCTCAGCAATCGTGTCCATCCTTTTCATCCCTTTCATCCTGTCTAAAAATTCAACGGCCCGACAGCGCAGCGAGCCGAGGAATCCATTTGGTTACGACGTCTTCCCCGCCGCCACGCTGGTTGCTTCCAGCAGCGATGGCAACGCCACATGTCCTTCGCGATACAGGACGTTGTAGGCGCAAAACGGAATCACGTGCCCGCTTGGCAACGTGTGATGCACGCAGCACTTCATCAGTCGGCGGATGTCGAAGTTGTACGCGTCGAGAAATGACGTGATTGTGATCCGGAACACATCGCGGGGAGAGAGTTCTTCGCTCAGCGCCTTGGTGAAGAACGTGCGGGCCGCCGTTTCCAATTCCGATTCCCCTTCGGCGGGAGGCGGGCTGCTCAGAAACTC
Organism: Planctomicrobium piriforme; assembly: GCA_945860955.1. Classification (GTDB taxonomy): domain Bacteria; phylum Planctomycetota; class Planctomycetia; order Planctomycetales; family Planctomycetaceae; genus UBA10511. The sequence goes on along the minus strand of CAMATH010000057.1, from coordinate 770 downwards.
CAGCACGGGCAACTCAAAGCCCGACTTCGCCGCGATCGAAGACTCGGTGCTGCAATTCGCACCCGAAGATTCCTCCGCCGGCCCGCAATTCCCGCCCGCACAGCAACCGACCCGCCCGAGATATTTCTCGATCAGTTCCCGGGCCCGCGGGCGCGTGAACGTGATGCCGTTTGCCAACAGGTCAATGCTGTCTTGTGGCTGGATGAAGCGCGTAAGAGGAATCAACGTCTGACCCGCGCGGTAGGCGTAGGTCAGTGAATGGCAATTGGGATGCGCGCACGGGAGCGGCATGAAGTCGGTCTCCTGGAACATCCCCCCGGTCTGCTTCGCCACCGCTTTAATCACATCGGGAAACGTCACCCGGCGTTCGAGCTGGTCGGGCAGAACATGCCGGCCGGAGTAGGTCGCGGGCTGGAAACTGATGCCCGTGATCCAGGGTCGGTCGATCGCGAACCGCACAATATCTCCAATCTCGGATTCGTTCACCCCCCCTTGCAGCGTCGCCACCAGAATCGTGTGCAGCCCCGCCGCCCCCAGGTTTTCAATCGCCCGCAGTTTCGTGTCGACGAGGGATTCCCCTCGCAACACCCGGCTGGTCTCTTCGCGAAAACCGTCGAATTGCAAATAGATCTCGACCCGCTTCTTGCGCTCGGCGATCCGTTCGACCAGCGCGCGATCGTTGGCGAAGCGGATGCCGTTGGTGTTGATCATCACATAGTCGACCGGCTGTTCGCACGCGTATTCAAAGATCCGTTCGAATTCCGGATGCA